>MFMW01000001.1:0-464 GCA_001783595.1 Candidatus Kuenenbacteria bacterium RIFCSPHIGHO2_02_FULL_39_13
ACTGGAAGGCAGTGAATTAAAACACTATTTTCCAAGTCAGCAGGTAAATTATGTCTTGGAAGTAAATTCCGGTATTGTTGAAAAATACAAAATAAAAATTGGACAGAAAATAAGATGAGGAGGTAATTACCATGAGCAAGATTAGTAAGAACTTCTTCTTGTTTTTGTTAGGGGAAAAACATGGGGTTAAGGGGAAAAAAAGAAAACTAGTATCTCCTAGCATCCGAGAAAGCCCCATTTATAATAGGGGGTATAAAAAGGGGGAGCAGCTAAAAGAACTTAGGGGTTGAGGGTTGAGGGAAAAATATTAAGCTTGGAGCCATGCCGAGGAGCATGGCCTTTTCTTTTTTCCAATATTTGATATAATTCATTTAAGGTAATTTGTGGTCGTTTTTGTCTGCCAGAATTATTTTTAAAAAGCTTTGGTGAGCAAAATTGCTTGGTCCGCCTCTGGCGGAATTTTG
>MFMW01000001.1:515-12769 GCA_001783595.1 Candidatus Kuenenbacteria bacterium RIFCSPHIGHO2_02_FULL_39_13
AGGGAAATTGTGTAACATCAATTAAAAATTAAAGATTTTTTCATATGCCCAAGCGCCTGATACTCAAGCTTTCCGGCGAATTGTTTCGCTCGCAAGAAATTGCTTTGGATTTGAATAAAACCAAGGCTGTTGCCCAGGAAATTATTAAACTTAAAAAAGATTATGAAATCGGCATTGTTTTCGGCGGCGGCAATATTTTTCGCGGCCGGGATGTTTCCGACGTCAAATTAAATATGGCTACGGCGCATTATATCGGCATGACCGCTACTTTAGTTAATGCCTTGGCTCTCAAAAGTATTTTTGATTTACTGGACGTTGCCAGCAGGATAATTTCCTCTTTAGATTTTTCCGAAGTAATTGGCGTCAGCAATAAATTTGACCTAAATAAGTATTTTGCCAGCGGCGAGATAATTATTTTTGCCGGCGGTACGGGCAATCCTTTTGTTACTACTGATACTGCCGCGGTTATTCACGCCTTGGAGATTAAAGCGGAATTTATTTTAAAAGGCACTAAGGTTACTGGCGTTTATGATCTTAATCCCAACCTATATCCCCAAGCAAGGCAATACAGAAAATTATCCTATCAGGAATATCTCCAGATTCCGGCAGCAACGATTTTAGATAAAGTGGCCGCGACCATGGCTGAAGAGCATCATTTGCCGATTTACATTTTTAAATGGGGCAAAGATATGCTGAAAAAAGCTGCTAAATTTAAAGCCAACGGCACACTAATTAATTAACTAAGAATTTCAGATATTTGCAATTTTTTCACTTCAAAACTCGTCCCGCGGACGCGGGACTCAAACAGTTGAAGCAAAAAAATTGCAAATATCTGGAATTTCACAAGTAAATATATGAAAAAAATTGCCATCAACGGTTTTGGCCGCATTGGCCGCGCCGCTTTCAAAATCGCTTTAACTAAAAGAGATCTGCAAGTTAGCGCCATCAATGATCTAACTGACACAAAAACTTTGGCGTATCTTTTAAAGTATGATACAGTCTATGGCATCTATGATAAAAAAGTAAGCTATGATCAGAATAATATAATAGTTAATAATAAAAGATATCCAGTCTATGCTATACCTGACCCAACGAAACTTCCCTGGAAAAAACTTGGGATTAATGTTGTGCTTGAATGCACTGGCAGATTTGTCAAAGATAATGACGGCTACGTTCACATAAAAGCCGGAGCAAAACGGGTTATTTTATCCGCTCCTAGCAAAGGCGAAGGAGATGTGGAAACTTGTCTTATGGGTGTCAATGATAAAAATATAACCAAGCAAAAAGTCATCTCAAATGCCTCCTGCACCACCAATTCAATCGGTCCGATTACAGCGCTCATAGACAACAAATTTAAAATCCAAAAAGCTTTTTTAACCACTGTTCATTCATATACGGCGGACCAAAATATCGTTGACGGCCCGCATAAAGATTTGCGTCGTGCCCGCGCCGCCGCTCAAAATATCGTGCCTACTTCTACTGGCGCCACGATTGCCCTTACCAAAATTATGCCCCATTTAGCTGGTAAGTTTGACGGCATTGCCTTACGGGTGCCAACTATTTGCGGCTCGCTGTCTGACCTGACTTACATTGTTGAAAAAACAACAACTGTTGAAAAAGTCAATTCAATTTTAAAGCGCGCCAGTCAAAAAGAGCTTAAAGGAATTCTTGGCTATTCTGAAGAGCCGCTGGTTTCAAGCGATATTTTAAAAACAAGCTACTCTGCCATAGTTGACGGACTTTTAACCAAAGTTATTGACGCTAATCTGATAAAAATTTTTGCCTGGTATGACAATGAATGGGGCTATAGCACTAGATTGGTGGAAATGGCGGAAAAAATTAATTAAAAATTATATTTATGCCTAAATTAGTGATAGATATTGAAACAGTTGGAAAAAACATAAAAGATCTTGATAATATTTCTCAAGATTATTTTAAGCATTGGGCAGAAAACGCGGCGCTGGAAGAATCAGAGGTTGAGCATGAATTGGAAAAAATAGAAGAAGGATTTAGTCTGTCGCCCCTGACAGCCGAGGTGGTTTGCATTGGCATGCTAAATCCGGACAGTGAAAAAGGCGTGATGTATTACCAAAATCCAGCCGAACCGCATAAAAAATTTGAAGATCAAAATGTGCAGATTGAAGCTATGAGCGAAGCAGATATGCTTAAAAAATTCTGGGGACACGTCAAATCCTACGATGAATTTATTACTTTTAACGGCAGGGGGTTTGATATTCCATTTCTTTTAATCAGATCAGCAGTACATAAAATAAAACCAAGCAAAAATCTAATGTCCAATCGCTATTTATCCAGCCAGTTCACTGGCGCCAAGCACATTGACTTGCAAGACCAGCTCAAATTCTACGGCGCAGTCTATGGCCGGGGATATAATCTGCATATGTACTGCCAGGCATTGGGCATCAAAAGCCCTAAAAGTCAAGGGGTTTCCGGCGCGCACGTTAAAGAAATATTTATTAATGGCCGCTACGACGACATTGCTCGCTATAACATTAATGACCTCTACGCCACTGCTGAACTTTACAAAATCTGGCAGGAATTTATAAATATATGAAGACCACGGCCATTGTCCCAGTCTATAATGAAAATCCAGATAAACTAAACTTATTTTTAGATGAGCTAAAACAATATGTAGACGATATTGTAATAGTAGATGATGGATCAACAAACAACTTACAACAAACAACTTACAACAAACAACAATTCACAGTCGTTAGCCGTCAGTCGTTAGTTATTTTGCGACATGAGATCAATCGCGGTCAAGGCGCTGCTTTGCAAACAGGCACAGATTATGCCATGAGAAATGGAGCAAATATCATAGTTCATATTGACGGCGACGGTCAGCATAAACCAGAAAATATACCGGCATTAATCAAACCGATTCAACAAGGCCAGGCAGACATTGTTTTTGGTTCAAAATTTTTAGATAAAACAAATCATATCCCCTGGACGAAAAAACATCTGATCATTCCCATTGCCAGAATTATAAATTTTTTATTCAGCGGCCTTTGGCTTACGGACGCCCATAACGGTTTGCGCGCCTTTCGCGCCGCTGTCGGCGATAAATTGTATTTAAGCCATGACCACATGGCGCACGCCACTGAATATTTGCAATTGGTCAAAAAAAACCGCCTGCGCTATATTGAGGTCGGAGTAAATGTCAATTATTATTGCTATGGACAAAACCTTGACGACGGGATTAAAATAGTGAAAGAATTATTGACGGAAAAAATATTTAAATAGGCTTGATTTGATACTTTTTGTTAAAAATTTAATTTTTCCGTGAATCTAATGGTTCTATATTACCGTCTGCTGGTGTTCCTTCGCCTTTCCATGAAGAAGCTGCGGGGTTTTCCGAAGTAGAAAAAATAACTAACTGACTGTGTGGGATATCAATGTTGCCAGTTCGAAAATCAGAATTAATTAGCCCCAACTCTTTTGCTTGTCGTAAAATTATATCCACTTGTTCACTTGCAGAGCCGCCGGCCCATTTGCTACTACCTAACAAGTTAATTATTTTAGCTCGATCTTTAAAATAGTTGAATTTTCTTGGTAGTAATTCTAATAAAACAACAATATGCGCATATTTTCGTTCGGGGCTGTCCATTTTTTCCATAAAATTGATTGATAACTAATAATTAATAGTTGAACTTTATTTTTATGCTCATCCAAATTTTTTCCTCAATTTTTGTGCTTTTTGTCCTCTGGCGCGTAATTGCTAAATTCCGTCGACGAGAATTAAAACCGTCGGAATTCATTACATGGCTCGTTTTCTGGTTCGCTGTTGGCGTGGCATTTATCACTCCAGAAACGCTCACCCTGCTGGCCAACATTTTGGGTATCGGCCGCGGCGCGGATTTGGTTTTGTACTTTGCTGTTGTAATTGTATTTTACCTCATATTTAGAATTTTTGCAAGACTTGAAAAAATGGAAAGAGATATTACAAAAGTTGTCAGAAAAAATACACTGGATGAAGAAAATAAATAATATGCCCGAAGTCTATGTCATTATCGCCACCTGGAATTCCGAAAAATATTTGTCGGATTTATTTTTGTCTTTGCACGATATGGATTATCCCAAAGACAGCTGGCATCTGGTTGTGGTTGACAACGGTTCGCGCGACAAAACCCTGGAAATTCTGTCTGCTTGGCAGGTAAAAATGCACAATTTTGAAACCGTTATTTATAACGAGGCAAACAAAGGCTTTGCCGCTGCCAATAATCAAGGCATAACATACGCGCTTAAAAATAGCCCGGATTATATTGTCCTCTTGAATGATGATATAGTAGTTGAGCCAAATTGGTTAAATGTAATGATAGACAAAATGGAACAAAATAAAGATATTGGCTTAGCTCAACCTTTGATTACCAGATACCCGGAAATAAATAAAATAAATACTTTTGGCAATGCCTGTCAATTTATTGGCTTTGGTTTTTGCTGGCTGGAAGGCCAGGACATTAATTTAACTTTAAAAAATTACCAGCCAGCGTATCTTTCGTTCAGCGCGGTAGTTATCAGATCAGAAGTTTTCAGGCAAATCGGTTTGCTGGACGAAAATTATTTTTCCTACCATGAAGATTCTGATTTTTGTTTCCGCGCCAGGCTCCAGGATTGGAATTTACTTGCTGTCAAAGGTGCCATTGTCCATCATCGCTACAAATTTCCAGGCAAAAAAAATAAAATCAGATATTTCTGGCTGGAAAAAAACCGCTATTATTTAATGCTTAAGTTTTTTAAACTAAAAACATTATTTCTTATCGCGCCTGCTTGTCTTTTTATGGAAGCTGGTCAAACATTTTTCTCAATTATCCGCGGCCTGTTTATCCAGAAAATTAAAGCATATTTTTGGATTTTAAAAAACTTTGATAAAATATTAACAGCGCGTGAAAAGATTCAACAAACCCGTAAATTTAGCGATAAAAAATTATTTGATTTTATGAGCGGTAAAATTGAATTTCAGGAAATAAAGAATCCCTTGCTTGATTATATTGGCAATCCGCTTTTGAATTTATATTTTAAAATAATTAAAAAATTTATATGAAAGGCAAATTCATTGTCATAGAGGGCATTGACGGCAGCGGCAAAACAAGCCAAACAAAATTATTTATAAAAAAACTAAGAAAGCAAGGCAAAAAAGTCAAAACAATTCATTTTCCGCAACATGGCCAAGGAGTGTTTGGCAAGCTGGTTGATGCTTATTTAAAAAATCAATTTGGCCCGGCGCCAAAATTAGATTATCGTCTCGCCTCTATTCTATACGCACTAGACAGATTTGAAGCGAAAAATAAAATTGAAAAGTGGCTCAAGGCTGGATATTGGATAATACTTGACCGTTACACCGAATCAAATTTTGGCCACCAGGCTGGAAAAATAAAAAATAAGAATAAAAGATTAGAAGTTATCAAATGGCTTTATGGTTTAGATTACAAAGTTTTTCAGAACCCAAA
Source organism: Candidatus Kuenenbacteria bacterium RIFCSPHIGHO2_02_FULL_39_13 (assembly GCA_001783595.1). Classification (GTDB taxonomy): domain Bacteria; phylum Patescibacteriota; class Patescibacteriia; order UBA2196; family GWA2-42-15; genus 2-02-FULL-39-13. The sequence goes on from MFMW01000001.1 coordinate 5,981, forward strand.
ACCAGATTTGGTAATATTTCTTGATGTCCCGGTGAATGACGCAATAAAGCTGATGAAAAAAATGGGCAAAAAACATGACGGTCATGAAAGTGATAAGCAATTCTTAAAAAATTCCCGCAGCGCTTACTTAGACGCAGCAAAAATGTTCAAATATTGGCAATCAATTAAATGCGTTAAAAACAATAAGTTATTGACAATTGATGAAATTCATAATAAAATTTGGAATACCCTATGAAACAAACTAAATACAAACCTACTATCGGTTTGGAAATACACGTTCAGCTTAAAACCAAAAGCAAGATGTTTTGCGCTTGCCCTAATGATTCTTGGAAAATCGGGCTGGAAGAATTAAAGCCAAACATTAATATTTGTCCTGTTTGCACAGCCCAACCAGGCAGTTTGCCAGTGATTAATAAAAACGCTATTAACATGGTGGTTAAAACTGGCCTAGCTCTCAATTGTCAAATAGCCAAGCATTCCAAGTTTGACCGCAAAAACTATTTTTACCCGGACCTGCCAAAAGGTTATCAAATTTCACAATATGATCAGCCAATCAGCGCCAATGGTTATCTTGAAATTAACAACCGTAAAATCGGCATTACGCGCATTCACCTTGAAGAAGATACTGGCAAATTAGTTCATCCAGCAGGAGTTGATTATTCGCTAGTTGATTTGAACCGCGCTGGCGTGCCTTTAATGGAAATGGTCACCGAGCCAGATATTCATTCTGCCAAGGACGCCAAAGAATTTTGCCAAAAAGTCCAGCAGATTTTTCGTTATCTGGATATTTCTGACGCTGATATGGAGAAATCTCAAATGCGCTGCGAAGTAAACATTTCTCTGTCAAATAGGCAAGAGCGTCCCGATGTAAAATCGGGATCCCGAGCTAGCCTCGGGATTAAAGTTGAGGTCAAAAACTTAAATTCTTTTAAAGCAGTTGAACGTTCAATTGAATATGAATTTATCAGGCAATCAAAACTATTAGAGCAAGGCGAACCGATTATTCAGGAAACCCGCGGCTGGAATGAACGGGAACAAAAAACATTCTCCCAGCGCGAAAAAGAAGAATCCCATGATTATCGTTATTTCCCGGAACCGGATTTGCCGTTATTAGAATTTGATGAAAATTATATTAAAAAAATAAAAGCTCAATTACCCGAACTGCCTGATGCCAAGCAGGTGCGTTTCCAAAAGCAATACGGGTTTTCAGTGAGCGACGTTAAACTGCTCATCAGCAACGGAGCCATGGCCGCCTTTACGGAAAATGTTATGAGTGAATTGCGCGCTTGGCTGGTTGATTTAGATGAAATTGAATTAAGCGATGACCAAGCTTGGGATGAATATAAGATAAAATTAAGCAAGTTGACAGCTAACTGGTTAATTAATAAACTTCAAGGTATCATGGCTGCCAAAAAAATCAGTTTTCTTAATTTAAAAGTTACTCCGGAAAATTTTGCCGAGTTTATCACCCTGATTTACAAAAACAAAGTCAATTCGGCCAATGCCCAAAAAATATTAATAACTATGGTTGACACTGGCGCTGATCCTACTAATATTCTTGAAGATCAAGGCATGCATTTAATGGAGGATGTCGGCGACCTTGAGCCGATTGTTGACCAAGTCATTAAAAACAATCCTGACCAAATTCAAGCCTTTAAGACTGGTAAAACCGTTTTATTAAAATTTTTTATCGGGGCGGTTATGAAAGAATCCCATGGCAAAGCCAACCCTAAAATGGCCGAAGACCTATTATTGCAAAAATTAACTTAGAATAAACTAACCTTAAGAACTATGAAGAAAAAAATACTTATCCCATCTGTTATAGTTGTTTTTATTATTGCCACTGCCGTTGTTGTGGCTTCAAGAAAAAGTAAACCAGAATATGTGACCGCGCCAGTTGGAATTGGCAGTGTGATCCAATCAGTTGATGCTACCGGTGTCGTTTCTTCAGCTGAAGATATTGAATTAAATTTTAAAACCACTGGTCTTATTTCGTCTATCTATGTTAAAAAAGCGGATAAAGTTTCAGCTGGCAAAATTCTGGCCGCACTGGACGCCGGCGCTTTGAATAGCCGGGTGGCCGATGCCCGAGGCGAACTGCTGGAAGCCGAGGCTAACATTAAAAAGGTGCTTGCTGGCTCAACTCCGGAAGACGTTAAAATTTCTGAAATTACCGTTGAGCAAAAAAAACAAAATTTAAATTCAGCTCAAAACAATTTGGACAATTTAAAATCACAGCGCGATATTGAATTGCAAAACCTGAAAAATACAGCCATTGTTACTTTTAATAATGAACTCATTGACGGTGAATCAGCCATGGAAACAGTTGACCAGACACTTGATTCAGCAGATGCCCAAGAAACCATGGGTGTTTTAAAAAGCGGCGCGGTTGATAAAGCCAAAGAAAGCCAGGTTGTAGCCGCTGCTGCAGTTGCTCAAATCAAGCTTACAGCCGCCAGTGTTGCCCGATCATCTGCAGACGCGCAAGTTCTGACGGCGATTGATCAAGTGATGGCAACCTTAGACGATGTCAGAGTCTGCCTTTCAGATGTTTTTGATGTTTTGCAAAACACTATTGTCTCAAGCAACTTAAGCCAAACAGAGCTTGATGCGCTGATTTCAGGTATTCAAACAGAGCAGACTACTATTTCTACCTCAAAAATAAATATCCAAACAGCTGAATCAAATTGGACTAATAAAATCGCTTATTATGCTGACCAAATTACTAAGGCAGAGGATGAGGTGGCCGCAGCCGAAGGCAGCTTTGAATTAGCCCAGGCACAGTTAGCCCTAAAAAAAGCCCGGCCGCAAGATTACGACATTACTGTTGCCAGCGCTAGGGTGGTTAAAGCCGAGGCCAGTCTTGCTCTGGCTCAAGCCAATCTGAACGACACAATTATCCGCGCGCCAGTTGCCGGTACGATCGTGGAAATTAATAGTAAAATTGGCGAACAAACTTCGCTGGCTACCCCAGTGGTCAAAATGATAGGGGAGTCAGAGTTAGAAATTGAAGTTGATATTCCAGAATCAGACATTACCAAAATTGAAGTCGGCCAGTCAGCAGAAATTACGTTTGATTCTTTCAGCGATGACAATTTATTCAGCGGCGCACTCACTTTTATTGACCCGGCCGCAACCGTTATTCAAGATGTTGTTTATTATCAAGTCACAGTTCAATTCCGAGCTGGCCAAGATAATGTTAAGCCGGGCATGACTGCCAATGTGACTATTAAAACTAAAGAAAAATCAAATGTTCTCCGTGTGCCGCTCCGTTCAGTCAAGCAAAAAAATGGCGATAAAATCGTTGAAATGTTAGAGGGCGAACAAATTAAAGAGCGTCTTATTACCACCGGCCTGCGCGGCGACGAATATTATGAAATCCTCGATGGTCTGTCAGCAGGAGAACAAGTCATAACTTTCATAAAAAATGGAAAATAAAAATTTGATAAATATCCGCAACATCTATAAACATTTTGAAACTGATGAAGTCGTGACTAAAGTTCTGCATGGCATTAGTTTTGAAATAGGCCATGGCGAATTTATCGCCATTATGGGACCTTCTGGTTCGGGCAAATCAACCTTAATGCACATTCTCGGTTTTCTTGACCGTCCCACATCAGGCGAATACATTTTTGAAGGTGAAAATACTACAGAATTTAATGACAGTAAACTGGCTGAACTGCGCAATAAAAAAATTGGTTTTGTTTTCCAAGCTTTTAACCTTTTGCCCAGAACATCAGTGCTGGAAAATGTCATTCTGCCGCTTCAATACTCAAAAAATCATCCTGATAAAAAAGGAGCTGCCACCAAAGCCTTAAAAGCAGTTGGTTTAGAGCATCGTCTGGACCATCTTTCTAATCAGCTTTCAGGCGGTGAAAAGCAACGTGTGGCCATTGCCCGCGCCCTTGTTAATGACCCGGAAGTCATTTTCGCCGATGAACCAACTGGCAACCTTGATTCCCAGTCCGGCCAGCAGGTGATGGAAATTATTCTTGAGCTTAACAAAAAAGGCAAAACCATTATTATGGTCACCCATGAACAATATACCGCTGAAACCGCCAAGCGCATTATTAAACTCGCCGATGGACTGATTGTTTCAGATTCATCCGTAAAACACAGGGTTGATGTACGCAATGGACTGATAAAATAATTTTTAATTTTATAATTTTTAATTTTTTCCGCCAAGTTTTGGCGTGAATAATCCAAGTTTTTTAGTAGGCGGATCAGCCTCTGGCTGAAAATAAATCTAAATTTCTAATTTTTAAAAAATTGGATATTAAAAATTGTTTATAAAATTACAAAATTAAAAATTTAAAAATTCTTCAGATGTCTTTATTCTCCGCAATCCGTTTGTCATTGAATGGCCTTCGCATTAATAAGAAAAGGTCTTTTTTAACTATGCTCGGTATTATTATTGGCGTTGGTTCGGTGATCGTTATTATTTCTGTCGGCGCCGGCGCTCAAAGTCTTATCATCAATGAACTTTCCAGTTTCGGCACGGATATTTTTGCCGTGACGCCAGGCGCAACTCAAGAAAACGGTCCGCCAGCGTCAGTTATGGGTATAACTGTCACCACTTTAAGACTAAAAGAAGTTGATGACCTTAAAAAAATTTCGCATGTTACGGCTGTCACGCCGTATGTCAGGGGAGTTGATACTGCCACTTATCAAAACCAAAAAACTGAAGTCACTTTTCTTGGCGTCAACGCCGATTTTTTATCAGTGGAAGCCGGCGCAGTCATTGCCGGCCGATTTTTTGCAGAGGAAGATGTTAGAAGCATGGCCAAAGTCGCCGTTCTCGGCCAGACAGCCAAACTGGATCTTTTTGGCGAAAGCGATGCCATTGGCAAAGATATTAAGATTAAAAAACATAATTTTAAAGTTATCGGAGTGCGCGAACCTTTGGGCACAGTTGCTTTTGAGAATAAAGATGAACAAATCTATCTTCCGGTGACTACCGTACAAAAATTACTTTTAGGCATTAATCATATTTCTCTTATCCGTGGCAAAGTGGATAAATCAGAAAATTTGCCTTACGTTTTGGAAAACGTGAGCGCTGCTATCCGTGAAAACCATCGTATTACCAAGCCAGAATACGACGATTTTTCAGCGCGCTCCATTAATCAAGCCCTTGATGTTATCAGTTCAGTCACTAATGCCATTCGTTTTTTCCTTGCTGGCATTGCCGCTATTTCACTTCTTGTTGGCGGCATTGGCATTATGAATATCATGCTCGTCAATGTTGCTGAACGGACAAAAGAAATTGGCCTGCGCAAATCAGTGGGCGCTACCAGATTGAATATCTTAAGGCAATTTCTGGCTGAATCAACCACCATTACTTTATTCGGCGGGCTGCTTGGCATCATTGGCGGCGTTTTATTCTCCTGGCTTGTTGCTCTTGGCGCTTCTGTTGCTGGTTTTAATTGGGATTTTATCGTTACTATTCCTTCAATTTTTCTCGGCCTGTCCGTTTCTGTTGCTGTGGGAATTATTTTTGGCTCATACCCAGCCAACAAGGCAGCTAAACTTGAGCCAATAGAAGCGCTAAGGGCAGAATAATTTTTAATTTTGTAATTTTTAATTTTATAAATAATTTTTAAATCTAAATTTTTAATTTTTAAAAATTAAAAAATTCTATGCAATTTGCCCGCAACATTACTATCGCCTCCAAAATATTCAAAAGGCATCGCACTCGCACAGTCCTTTCTGTTTTGGGCATAACCATTGGCATTATGTCTGTAATCGCCATTATCAACGCTGGTGAAAGTCTTAAACAATTTATTATGAACCAAGTTGAAGTTTTTGGCACAGATTATATTGAAGTAGAAGTAAAAGTCCCCAACACCTCGCAACAATCAACGGCCAATGCCGGTGGTCTTGCCCAGGGCATTGAAATCACCACCCTAAAAATTCAAGATGCGGATAAAATCAAGGAACATCCCAATATCAGCCATGTTTATTCAGCTGTTCTTGGCCAAGAAATTATTTCTTATCAAGGACAAAATAAGGTCGGCATGCTTTGGGGAGTGACTGATGGTTTTTTTGAGATTGATAAAAGTAATATTGAATACGGTCGCGCTTTCACTGACCAGGAAGACAAATCCCTGGCCCAAGTAGTTATTTTAGGTAATAAAATAAAACAAGACCTGTTTGGCGATGAAGATGCCCTGGGCAAAAGAATTACAATTAATCAGAGAAAATTTAAAGTTATTGGCGTCAGGGAAAATATTGGCATGGGCACTTTTATGAATTTTGACGATATGATTATTATGCCGCTGCGCACTCTGCAGAAAAAAATTCAAGGCATTGATTACATCACTTTTATTATGGCGAGCGTTAAAAATATGGATAACGTTGACCAAACTACTGCTGATATCATCAGTATTATGCGCGCCGAGCATGAAATCACTGACCAGAATAAAGATGATTTTGCGGTTATGAGCTCCAGGGAAGCCATGGCGATGATGGACACTATTTTCAACGGTTTAACAATTTTTCTTGTGGCCATTGCCGCCATTTCTCTTATTGTCGGCGGTGTCGGCGTGATGAATATTATGTACGTTTCAGTGTTGGAACGGACTTATGAAATAGGTCTGCGCAAATCAGTTGGCGCAAAGAATTCCGATATTTTGGAACAGTTTCTTGGTGAGGCGATTCTCATTACCTCGCTCGGCGGCGCCGTTGGCGTTATCCTTGGTATTTTTCTGACGCTCATTATTTCCCTGGCCGCCTCATCCCAAGGCTTTGCTATCGGTTTTGTCGTTTCAATTCCAGGCATATTTGCCGCCG
>MFMW01000002.1:0-11945 GCA_001783595.1 Candidatus Kuenenbacteria bacterium RIFCSPHIGHO2_02_FULL_39_13
ATGGCCAGCGCCTTGAACAAAAAGCTGGGTGGTGGAAGCAGTGCCAGCAATGTAATGACTGCCAGTGGTGGTGGCATTGCCTTGGACATATATGTTGGAAGTCGTGGCATAGCCACCGATTAATAATCCGTCTGCCAAATATGAGTTTCCAGAGACATTGAAAGTGTAAGGCAAGGTAGTTGTACCAATGCCAAATGAATTACTGACAATGTGAGTGCCGGTGGTGGTGGCTGAACCCTGAATGTAAGTATTGCCAGCTAAATATGAATTACCGCCAACATTAAAAGTTGCGGCATAAGTGGTAGTATTAACACCCATCGCTGCGCTCACAATTTGTGTGCCAGTAGTGGTGGCATTGCCTTGATGATATAAATCACCGGCAATATAAACTGCTCCGCCAACTCCTAATTTATAATTCGTGTCAGTGGTGGAAGTAGCAATTTTAAATTGAGTGTTTACAGTTAAAATTCCAGAAGTTGTCGCATTGCCAAAATTATACCAGTCGCCGTATTGCAAAGTTGAAGTGGCGATGGTTAAACCATAGCCGTCAGCAGGGCTTGAGGTGGCAAAGCCGTAATGACCTTGAAGAGTGTCAATCAAAAAGTGATAATCACCACTCGTGTCTAAAATTGCCACGGCCGAACTGGATGAAGTCTGCATCCATAATCCGCCGCGCGTGAAAATGTCGCCGTCAGAAGCAAGTGAAAAATATCTTGCGCCCGCAATTTGAAAATCCAAAAAGTTGCCGGAAAAACTTTGCGGATTGGCCGCAATGAAAGTGCCTGAAGCCGAGCCAGAACTCATTGGATCAGCGGTTAACTGCAGTAAAGCAATTGTTGACGACGCGGCCGGAGCAGAATCAAACCTAAAAACAGAGCCTGCGCCAGTCTGATTAAAAATTGCCAAAGGCGCGGTTGATGAAGCAGTTACTGAAATAATACTATGGGTTGAAGAGGCATTCTGCAAAGTCAAAACCCCTTCATTAGAAAGCGACAAAACACTCGCATCATTTCTCTGCCAATCAAAAATTCCTCCGCTAGCCATTTGGTCAAACTTCACCAAATAATCAGTGGACGAACTTTTAATGTCAAAAATATTTTCCGTGGTGGAAGCGGTAATGTTAAAAACATCAACTGCAGTGGAAGTTGAAATATTAAACGGATCTAAAAGAGTAAGCTCTGGCGTGTTTGTTGCTGATGTTAAATCAAAGGTCAAATTGCCTTTATTGTCAACCGAGGATTGCCATTGATGGTCAGTGTCATAACGAACCGTTAATTGCGGAGTTGATGTTGCTTCAACTAACATTGTGCCTGAATGCGAAGCAGTGCCGGCTGTGATAATATTGCCAGCATAATCAATTTTGAATTTAGTGCTGGAAGCGATTTGAAAATTAATAAAATCGCCGGAAAAAGTCAGGGGGTTAGCACCAATAAAAGTACCACCGGCAGAAGCCGCGTTCAAATTATTTGGCCCGAGTAAAACCAATGACGTTGTGCTCAAAGCCAATGGCGCGGCCGTAATCCAGAGTGCCGGCTCGGTGGTGGTAGCGCTGTCAATTCTAACCGACCCGTCAACTTCTAAGTCATCTGAAAAATATCCGTCGCCGCTGGCCAAATTCCAAGTATTTGTCCCACTGCCAATTGATAAATAAAGCCCTGAAATAGCGCTCGCTACGGAAAGACTGGCGTCCATAGTTACTCCAGCTTCAAAAGTTGTTGCTCCTTGAACCGTTAAAGTATTCAAGGTCGTCTGACCAGTGGCTGAAAAATCATCAGCGCTCAAATATTTAACTGCAAAGGCTGTGCCAGCGCCATCCTTAGCTGTCGCGCCTGGCGCGCCGACATTATAGACATTAGTCACACTGCTCCCGCTTCCTTGGCCAGTTGACCCTGCCAGCCCTGGCAAACCTCTCTCGCCTCTTTCACCTTTTTCACCCTGTGGCCCCGGCGCTCCTGTTAAACCAGCTTGCCCAGCTTCTCCTTTTTTAATGACAATTTGTTTTCCACCCAAATAAACAATCTGCCCGCTGCCACCGGCTGATTTGCCAAAAATTATGCTAGCAGTCGTATACTGGCTATACTTTGGTTGAATATTTAAAAAGCTCAACAGCTTTAAATAACCATCGCCCAATCTATTTTCCATATCGTCAATTACTAAATGGCTATAATGGCTGCCTTGAGCTACTCTGGTGCTGACTGCAGCAGGATTTTTTATTAAATTGAAAAGCCTGGCTAAACGTTCATTCGTGCCAACAGAAACTTTTTCCATTGTCTGCCAGCCGGCGACAGCCAAATACTTTATGTCCTGTGATTTGACCATTGCCTTATCAAATAAAACAGCATAATTTTGACGGCCAGACCTAAAAATAATATTGACCAGCAATGATTGCCTGTTGACTAATCTTTCAATTACAACATCTCTTAAATTATTGCCCCAATCGCTGTTAACCAAAACACTCTCTCTAGCCAGCACTTTATGCCACCTGAACATTAATTCTCTGCCCCATAAATTAAGCTGGAAATCCGGCATTGGAATTTTACTTAAAGCCAATTTGTCATCCAGCCACAGCTTTCTGGCCAAATTAGCTGGCGCTTCTTTCAGCTCAATTAAAATTCTTCTGATCGTTGTTTCATCCGGCTTATACTTGCCAGCATAATCTCCAGCAGCCTTTTCGGGCAAACTCTCAATAGCTCTTATGCTTGCTAACGCCAGACTAGCCATAGCTTTTGGAAAATTAACAGTCTGACTGCCGGCCACTTTACCATTGCCTGCCTCTTCTTGGTTCGCCAAACGAGTCGCTTGACCAAACTTCTGGCCAGTAAAATAACTCAACTCTTGATAATTTTTTTCATTTTTTTCTTTTAAAACCCGGCCGTAATCTGCCATAGCTTGCAAACTCCTGTCATACCATGAAGAAACCAGCACTGGCTTGACTTGCGCTAATCCCATGCTGCCAAAAAATAAAATAATTAGCGAGCTCATAGCCACTGCCCTTAAACGGTACTGCCAAGAAAGCGCCGGCCAGTATCTTAAGCTAAAAAGCGGCATCGCTGCCAAGGCTTTGACAGCCAATTTAATTTTGAAAATCATGCCTTGAATTAACTCCGCGAGTGCTTGCCAAAACCACTTTAGATAATTCCTTATAGACACCTGATCAATTAAAACTTCCAACATTTCCCTAATTTCAATCAGCAAACTTTTAGCAGCCGCTTGCCTCATCGGATAAGCCCAGTTTTTGTTTGCCTTAAATTGCCTGGTTAATTTATTTTTTAATTCCTTTGCCCTGGCCATCAATGATCGGTCTGGCCCAGCCGTTTTAATCTTTTTGCCAACGCTCATGGCTATTAATAATTGCCTAGTGCTTAAATCATCAATTTCTCTTTTACCAGTCTTTTTCTTCTTAACGGCTTTCAGCCTCAAAAATAAATTTGCCAGCCAATCATTCAACTCCTTAAAATTTATTTTCGCTCCTTGCAAGCCTTGTTTAAATAACTCCAAAATATTAACTATTTTCCTTTTAAGATAACTGCCAAGCGAATTATTAAATAAACTCGCGGTAATTTCATCTTTAATGTTTTTATCTTCCACCATTTCCCCCTTAACATTGCCTTTTTTCATGCTAGGGTGTTTTTCAATATATTCTCTCAACCATTCTATTCTGGTATGCCAATTGCGGCCAAATTTTTCTGCTCTTAACTCGCCCTGTCTAGCCAAAAGTGACAAATATTCCTGCGTATAGGAACATTGTTTAGTCGCTTCAGACAACAAAAAATAGCCAGCACCAACTGCCTGGCTATTTTTTGTTGCCGTTTTCTTTATTTTCTTTATATTATTATCTGCTTTAACTTTATCATTATAAGACATCTATTTTGATTTTATTTTTATTTTGATTCTTTGTCTTATTTATGCTATAATAAATTCAGGTACAAAAAAACAGCCCTGTCAAAAAGCGAAACTAAAATTCGCTAATAATTATATATCCATAGCCTAATAATAATTATATTGACAACTCAATCCACTGCGGGTTGTTTTTTTGCGTTTTTGGTTCTTGATTAGTTTGTTGAATTTTTTGTGTTTATTTTAAAATTTTAGATATTTGCCAAGAACCTTAAAGTGATCCGATACTAAAAAGATAATAAATTATCATATTATATACTCTTACAACATTAATTATAGCGCATTTTTGGACTTTTGTCAAAATCCGATATTGCCAAATATTAGCTAAAAATACAAGATAAATTCCTTTTTCAGTAATTTTTATCAATTTTTGTCTCTGTCTTATCCGATAATTTAATTTTTCATCCCAAAATCATTTATTAACAGGTGATCTTACACAAATAGCAAAAAATATTGTCATTGCGAGCGAACGGAGTGAGCGTCGCAATCTCGTTATTTAATCATTATACCAATCATTGGCCAAATCCTTCCATTTGGGATTATCTTTCTCAATTAATTCGATCTTCTTTTTTCTTGAATAATTCTTGATTTGTTTCTCTCTTTCAATAGCTGAATCAATATCATCGTATTCTTCATAATAAACCAATTTATCAACATTATATTTACTAGTAAATCCTTTAATTTGTTTTTGTTTATGCTGTAAAATTCTGCCTTCTAAATCACTGGTTACCCCAGTATAGATAACGGTGTTTCTTTTATTTGACAATAGATAGACATAATAGTTGTATTGGTCCATATAGTTTATGGCACGGGATTGCGACGCTCGCCCTAGTGGGACTCGCTCGCAATGACAGTGGGGAGACGAACTATGGTACTGTTGAGTTTAGCTAATATCACTTACTGTTATTTTTAAGCTAACATCCATTACTCTACCCCTTAATAAAATTTAGCCTATAAACACATTTTTCCCTCTAAAAAAATCATAAGTATAAAAAAACAGCCTAAAATGCTATCCGATATTACTATTTAAATAAAATTTTTAAGAAATTTTACCCCATTACTAATATCAGTATAGCGCATTTTTTTGCTTTTGTCAAATCAAAAATAACCGATAGTAATTTAAAATTAGCCAAAAAATCACCTATTAATCTCTATTTTAAAATATTATAACTTTCAGCCATAAAATAAATCCGATATTAAGCAAAACTGATGAATTTTTTTAAATCATTCAAAAACCCAGATGGATATTTGATTATTTTTATTATATACATAACTCATCAAATTAAAAAGTAGACACTGATCAGTGCCTACTTTTCTGGTCCAGTTCAGTTGCCTACATCATACCCATTCCCCCGCCACCCGGCAGACGATCAGCCTCATTTTTCTTTTCTGGAATTTCAGCCACTACTGCTCCAGTGGTAATAAATAGTGCGGCAATTGAAGCGGCATTCTGCAAGGCAAATCTAGTCACTTTTGTTGGGTCAATAATCCCACTGGCTACTAAATCTTCATAGTTATTAGTTCTGGCATTATAACCAAAATTACCTTGATGTTTTTTAATCTCTTCTACCACCACTGCGCCGTCTTTGCCTGCGTTCAGGGCAATTTGTTTAGCCGGCTCTTCTAAAGCTCTTTTTAAAATCTGCAAACCCACCTGCTCCTCGCCTGCCAATTTAATTTCACCCATTTGCTGTAAAGCGCGAATTAATGCCACGCCGCCGCCGACAACCACGCCTTCTTCAACTGCCGCCCTGGTGGCCGAAAGCGCGTCTTCAATGCGATGCTTTTTTTCTTTCATTTCGGTTTCCGTGGCCGCCCCAACTTTTAACACTGCCACGCCGCCAATCATTTTAGCTAATCTTTCTTGCAATTTTTCTCTGTCAAATTCAGAATCAGACTTTTCCAGCTCTGCTTTGATTCTGGCTATGCGCTCATTAATCTTGTCCTTATCCCCTTTGCCTTCAATAATTGTCGTGTTATCCTTAGTGGCTAAAACTTTTCTGGCTTGACCCAAATCATCAAGCTCAACATTTTCAAGCTTTAAGCCCACTTCTTCTGAAATAACTTTGGCGCCAGTCAGTACGGCAATATCTTCCAGCATCTCTTTTTTTCTATCGCCAAAACCAGGCGCTTTTATTGCCAAAACATTCAAAATTCCCCGCAATTTATTAACCACAAACGTGGCCAATGCCTCGCCTTCAATTTCATCAGCCACAATCACCATTTCTTTTCTGCCAGCCTGCGCAATTTTTTCTAAAAGCGGCAAAATATCATGGACAGCTGAAATTTTCTTGTCTGTCACCAGGATATATGGATCTTCCCAAACCGCTTCCATCCGTCCAGCGTCAGTAATCATATAGGGCGAGACATAACCTTTATCAAATTGCATTCCTTCCACCATTTCTTTCTTTATCCCAAACTCTTGGGATTCCTCAACGGTAATCACTCCGTCTTTACCAACCTCATCCATCACTTCAGCAATAATTTTACCAATTTCCGGGTCGTTGGCTGAAATTGAAGCGATATGCGCGATATCCTCGTTAGAAGCCACCGGTTTGGAAACTTTTTCTTTTAATACCCTGACAATCTCGTCCACTCCTTTTTCAATCCCGCTTCGTAAATCTTGCGGTGAAATACCGGCAGCCACATTTTTAATTCCTTCTGTCACAATACTTTGCGCTAGCACCGTGGCTGTTGTCGTGCCATCCCCGGCCACCTCATTAGTTTTACTCGCCACCTCCTTAACCAGTTCCGCTCCAATATTTTCAAACTTATCTTCCAGCTCAATTTCTTTGGCCACGGTCACGCCGTCTTTGGTGACAGTCGGCGAACCAAAAGATTCGCCCAAGATAACATTGCGGCCTTTGGGCCCCAATGTCACCTTAACGGCATCAGCCAATTTATCAATGCCGCGTTTTAATGACTGGCGAGCTTGTTCGTTAAATAAAATTTGTTTAGCCATCTTATTTAAAAATCAATTGATAATTATTTTTCAATAATCGCGATTACGTCGCTTTCAGAAAGAACTAAATAATCTTCACCATCAACCTTGAATTCATCAGGTGAATATTTTTTAAATAATACTTTTTGACCAACTTTGACTGACATGGCCAGCCGATTGCCATTGTCTAAAACTCTGCCTGGTCCAACTGCCACAACTTCGCCAGTTTCTGGCTTGTCCTTATCTACTGTATCAGGCAGTACAATGCCTGATTTAGTGGTTTTGTCCTCCACTATAGGCTTGACGATTAAATGATCGCTAAGTGGTTTTAAATTCATATATTTTTATGATTTAACTAATATTAGCTTAATTTTATAATAATTAGCACTCCGACCTCTCAAGTGCTAAATAGTCTATTAATGTATTATAACAATAAAAAAATCCCTGTCAACTATGTTCGGCTAATCATTTTATGTTAATTTCTTTACGCTCTTTAAACACCAATCCCATCACCAGCCACAAAACATATAAACCGGAAGATAACGTCCACCAAAAATGGTCAAAGAACAATAAGCAATAAACAATAATCAATAAGCCCAAATAACTCCAGTCTCTTTTTTTAAATAACAATTTAATAATATAAAAACTTAACAATATAACCATTAAAAAACCCATAATGCCCAGTTCTCCAAAAATAATCAGGGGAACATTATGCACTGGCTGAATATACCAGACTGGTTCATCAGGGTATCTCTCTTTTAATTCATCGGCATAATTGCCAACCCCAACTCCCAGCAAAAGATTATCTTTTATTATTTCTTTTGCGGCCCGATAGCCGGCTGATCTTTCCACAGTTGATATAGTTTCTAGTCTGGTTGTCTCCCCGATATGAAGCCTTGTTTTAATAATCGGCCAAGTGGCCAAGGTGAATAAAGCTAATAATAAAAATAAATAAAGCCACAGCCATTTAATAAATTTTTTAAGCCATTCATCCTTAACTGTTTTATACAGCCAGATTATCCCGGCAATAAACACCAAGCCGAAGCCAAGCCAAGCAGCGCGAGAATAAGAAAATAAAATTCCCAAGGCGATAAAACTGCTTGAAAATACTAAAAATAATTGATGATATTTATGCTTAATTTTTGTCACTAGATAAATCACCCCAATAAAAGATAAGACCAAAAGCGCCCCATAAATATTAGGATGCGGTAAACTGCCATAAGCGCGCAGCCATCTCTCAATTCCAAATTCAACCACGGATGCGCCTAAATCCCGCGCGTTTTGTCCGGCCATGCCCAGCCATTTTGACTGCCAGACATTTTGATTCAAGAACTGCCAAATGCCCAGCAGTCCCTGCATTGCCCCAGCAACAACTACCACAATAACCAGCTTCAAGCGCGAAAAATCAATTTTCTGAATCAAACAAAATAATCCCCAGCCGAGCAACATCCTCATTCCCCAATACCAGGCAATTAATTTCTCATCCGCCCAGATGACTGACAATAAAACAATAAAACAGTAAAGTACTAAAATAATATTAAATATTCTTAATTTCTTAACTGTTAAATTTTTTAATTCAGCAATGAAGCAATATAACAATGAAACAATGAGAATAATATCAAAACCGTACAAACTTAATCTTCCATACTCAAAAACCTCTCCCTGATAAAACGAGTCGTGGAAAATCCACCTTGTTTGCCAGGGCAACGAAAACACAAATAAATAAAACAAATATTCTGGTAATTTTTTACTCAATTTTAATAATTTATTCATTTATTATTTTATTTATCTCTTCTCTTTTATCATTCAAATGCAATTTAAGCATCTGATCATTAACTATTACTTTTTTATCCCCCTGATTCATCGCTTGCTTTAATTCTGCTGACATTTTTTTCAGTTGAATTTCCTTGTAAAATCTCTGCTCAAAACTCAACTCTGTTTTAGCGATCAAATTTTTCAACCAAACCAATTTTGGTTTTATGATAAACCTCCTGTCATACTCTCCGTATTTAAAATTGGGCAGATATTTATTAAGCCATTTATTCGCCTCAACAAATCTCTGCCACATATCATCCTCGCTGTATATTGGCAAATATTGCGCCGCTAAATAACAAAGATGCGCGTCTGGCTCGCCTACTTTGGTCTGTTCTAAATTCAAATTATCTTCACTGACATAATATGAAAGGCAAATTTTGTCTTTCATTACTTTTTTACTTGGCCTTTGCCCCAAAATTTTCATCAACATCACTGACCAAAACCTGACCGCCCAAATTTTTCCTTTTTTTGCCACAATAAATAAATCAATATCCGCGTCCTTGTCCGCGTTTAAATATCCTAGATTGCTGACAACGGCTATCATTTTCACCCCGGGCACGAAACCTAAAATCATGGCAATTACTTGCGCTTTTTTTATCTTTTTTAAACTTATTATTTCTCTTGCTTTTCTTGTTTTGATTATATCATTCCTAAAAGCTAAAAAATAATAGCCATCACGCTCTTCAACCAGCTGCTTAGCCAATAATTCGTCTAGACCAACTTCGCTTTTGCCAAAATGCCATTTAAAAACCTCGTCTTTTTTAAGAGGATAATCAAATAAATCAAAATACCTCATGGTCATCATTGTTTCATTCATATTTATCTGCTAGCTCGCGCTTTCTTAAATACTGCCCGGTATAACTGTTCTTAACTTTAGCCACTTCAGCCGGTGTGCCAACGGCCACAATCTCTCCTCCCTTGTCTCCACCTTCAGGTCCCAGGTCAATTATGTAATCCGCGCTCCTGATCACATCCAAATTATGCTCAATCACCAAAATAGTGTTGCCCATATCCGCCAGTCTGTTTAAAACACCTAAGAGTTTGCTGACATCGTCAAAATGCAGACCAATGGTCGGCTCATCTAAAATATACAAAGTTTTGCCCGTGGCTCTTCTTGACAGCTCGGTGGAAAGTTTGACTCTTTGCGCTTCACCGCCAGACAATGTCGGCGCAGGCTGACCCAAACGAATATACCCCAAGCCCACATCATTTAAAATATCCAGCTTGGCTTTGATCTGCGGCTCATTTTGAAAAAATTCCAATGCCTCTTCCACGTTCATCTCCAGCACTTGAGCAATGTTTTTTCCCCGCCAATATATTTCCAACGCCTCGCTGTTGTATCTTTTGCCCCCGCACTGCTCGCATTCCACGTAGATATCAGACAAAAAATGCATCTCAATTTTAATTTCACCGTCACCCTGGCAGGTTTCGCACCGGCCGCCGCGCGCATTAAAAGAAAAATGTCCGGCGTCAAATCCTTTGATTCTTGCCTCTGGCTGTGCCGCGAACAGCTCGCGCATATAGCTGAATACGCCGGTATAAGTGGCCGGATTTGATCTGGGAGTGCGGCCAATGGGCGACTGGTCAATTGTCACCACTTTATTAATATTGCTCAAACCCCTAATCTCTTTGTATTTGCCTGGCAGCTCTTTGGCTCGGTAAAAATATTTATTCAGCGCCCTTGATAAAATATCTGTCATTAACGTTGATTTGCCAGAACCAGACACCCCGGTAATGCACACGAATCTGCCCAAGGGAATTTTGACGTCAATATTTTTTAAATTAAATTCACTCGCTCCAATGACTTCTAAATATTTGCCATTGCCCGTTCTTGACTTTTTGCTAAAATTAATCTTTTTTTTGCCGCATAAATACTGGCCAGTTAACGACTGACTGTTTTTCTTTATCTCATCTGGCTTGCCTTCAGCCACGATTTCTCCCCCATGCTTGCCCGCTCCGGGACCGATGTCAATCACCCAATCAGCCGCCCGTATCATACTCGCATCGTGTTCCACCACAATCACTGTGTTGCCCAGCTCTTTTAATTTTCTTAAAGTTCTGATGAGTTTCTTGTTGTCCCTTTCATGCAAGCCGATTGACGGCTCGTCTAAAATATACATCACCCCTGTTAAATTTGAGCCGATTTGGCTGGCTAATCGTATCTTCTGCACCTCGCCGCCGGAAACCGTTACCATTGAGCGGTCAACCGTCAAGTAATCAAGGCCAATGTCAATCATCAACTGCAAACGATTGTTAATCTCAACCACCAATGGTTGGGCGATAATTTTTTCTTTTTTTTCTAATTTAAGCTGATTTAAAAATTTAATAATCATGGGCAAGGTCATTTGCGCCGTCTGGCTAATGCTTTTATCCCCAACCTTCACCAGCAGTATTTTATCTTCCAATCTCTGGCCTTGGCAGACACGGCACTGCTGAACTCTCATATATTTTTCAATCTCCAGTTTGAGATAATCTGAATTTGTTTCACTCAAACGTCTTAGCAAATTATTGGCCACTCCCTCATAGACTATGGGCTGATTATCCTTATCTCCTCCATACAAAATTATGTTCAACTGTTCAGCTGTCATATCCTTGAGCGGCGTATTTAAAGAAAAGCCATGTTCAGCTCCCATTTTCTCCAAACCTTTCATCTGCCCTGCCTGGCCATTGCCGCTAATCCTTGACCAAGGACGGATTGCTCCTTCTAAAATGGTCAGCTCTTTATTGGGCATAACCAAATCAAGGTCAACTTCCATTCTTGTCCCCAAACCCCCGCAGGCATGGCACGCCCCGCGCGGCGAATTGAATGAAAACATAGCCGGCTCAAGCCTATCCATAACCACCTTGCATTTAGCGCAAATTAAATTCTGCGAGAACAGATAATCTTTTTGCTTTTCAATGTCATAAGCCACCACCATGCCATTGCCCAAGTCAAGCGCCGTATTGAGTAATTTATAAAAGGCAGCGCTCTGCTTGCGGTCATGGCTAATGTTTTTCAGCTCATGGCAATCTATTTTTGCCATTCTGTTATTGGCCAGCATAATTCTATCCACGATCACTTCAATTGTCTGGCTTTGGTCTTCGTCAAAATTGTGTTCCAGCGCCTGTTCAACGGAGCAAATGTAGCCGTCAATTCTTACATTGTTAAATTTCGCCTCTTTAATCTTTAAAAACGTTTCCCGCTGTCTGCCTTTTTTATTTCCGGTCAGCGGAGCCAGCATTAAAATTTGGCTTTCTTGGCAAAGCCCGATAATTTTTTGGGCAATTTCCTCAACCGTCTGCGCCTCTATCG
>MFMW01000002.1:11962-21070 GCA_001783595.1 Candidatus Kuenenbacteria bacterium RIFCSPHIGHO2_02_FULL_39_13
CTGTTGAACGCGGATTATGAATTTCTGCCCGCTGGTCAATGGCAATAGCCGGCGCCAAACCGTCAATTCTGTCCACCTCCGCCTTTTCTTTGCTAGCCAAGAACTGCCGGGCGTATATTGATAAGCTTTCTACATATCTCCTCTGTCCTTCTGCGTAGATCGTATCAAACGCCAGTGACGATTTGCCAGAACCAGACAAGCCAGTGAACACCACCAGCTTATTCTTCGGTATGACAACATTAATGTTTTTTAGATTATGCACCCGCGCCCCGAATATTTTAATTTTATCCATAGTTTTATGCGCAACTTGCCTTTCATTTTACACTCGCTGTCAAGAAAAGTCAATCAATGCTATATTTATCTTATGATAGTCAATGTTATTCCTGCTAAAAAACTCCCCAGAAATTTATCCGCCTTAAGCTACAAAATCCCCGATGCTTTAGAGGCTAAAATTAAAGTCGGCCAACTGGCGGCTATCAGTCTGCGCAATTCTTTCACCAGCGGCGCAATAAGCGAGATAAAAAAAATAAAAAAAACGGCTTATCCTCTCAAATACATAGCCGGCTTAATAAACGAAAAACCAATCTTTACTCAAAACCAGCTCAAGCTTTTTCGCGAACTGGCCAAATACTATCACACATCAGCTTCGCTTTTTATCCATTTCAATCTGCCCAAACTAATAAAAAAAGACTGGCGCAAGTTGGCGCCAGAAATCGCGCTCATAAAATCTTGCCCGAAAACCAAGCCATCGTATTACTGGTGGCGCAACCAAAATGAAAAAAATAAACATTACTTGAATCTAATTAAAAAAAACAAAGGACAGCTGCTGATCGTTGTTCCCCGGATCAACGATATCAGCGCTCTGGCAAAAGAACTTAAATTAAAATCCTCTGACTATACACCTATCCATCGCCAGTTGCCGCGTCCGGAAAATTTTAAAATATGGCTGGTTGCCAGCCGCCAGCCGACAGCTTTATTTATCGGCACGCGCTCCTCTCTTTTCTACCCTTTCATTAATCTAAAAACAATTATCATTGACGAAGAACATTCCAGCGATCACAAACAATCCGACATGAATCCTCGCTATGAAGTAAGCATTGTTGCGAAAAAATTAAGCCAAATTGCCCAAAATAAAATAATCTATTCTTCAACGTCGCCTTCCCTTGCCAGCTACTATGAATTAAAACTCAAATCACCGGAATTTAAAAGGGAAATAATCACCAGTGATTTAAATAATGAACTGACTAAAAAAAACTTCTCATTTATTTCGGAACGACTTTACGCGCAAATTAAACGCACTCTTAATTCAAATAAATCAATCTTTCTTTTTGTTAATAAAAAAGGAGAAGCAACTTCTACCTCCTGCCAAGACTGCGGATTCACTTTTACCTGCCCAAGCTGCACCCTGCCGCTAATCAAAACGGGCAGCCAATTTGTTTGTTACTATTGCGGCCGCCAAGAAGATATGCCGCCGTTTTGCCCTAAATGCTCCGGCCCTAATTTCCATTCCCTTGGCTTGGGCATCCAAAAAGTAGAAGCCAACCTTAAAAAACTTTTTCCAGCAGCAAATATTATCAGACTTGATAAAGATATAAAAAAACTACAAACTACCAACTACAAACTACCAACTACAAACTACCAACTACCAACTACAAACTACCAACTACCAACTATTTTCCTCGGCACTGAATATGCCTTAGATAAAATTAACTGGGTGAACATCGGATTGCTTGGCATCATTAATGCGGACAGCCTCTGGCAGCATACCGAATTTATGAGCGCAGAAACGGCTTATCAGCTCTTAATAAAGCTGTTGACTCTGGCGCCAAAAAATGCTAAGATTATCATCCAAACATTTCATCCTGACCATTATCTTATTAAATCAATCGTCAAAAATAAGCCGGAAATTTTCTATCAGAGTGAATTAACTTTCAGGCAGAAATTCAACTACCCGCCCTTGACCAATCTGGTCAAATTAAGTTACCTGGATAAATCAGAAGCCAAAAGCAAAAAAGAAGCTGAAAAAACATACGATCAAATTAAAAACTATAAAAAAATTGAAGCCAATTCTCCCTTGCCCATTCTGCGGCGCAAAATCAGAGGCCAATATAAATTTAATATCATTTTAAAACTTAAAAACCTTGACGATCTTAAAGCGCTTGCCAACATAATTCCCAATAATTGGCTGATTGACATACATCCCAGAAAATTATTAGATTAAATTAGATTGAATATGCAAATTCTTACTGTACCGAAATATGAAAAAAAACTTAGACAAAAATCCAATAATCTTAATATTGATTTAATCGCCACGGCTGACATGCAAAAATTCTTTGAGGAACTGGGTAAAACCATGCTGGCAGCTAACGGCCTCGGACTGGCGGCTCCCCAAGTGGCTCAACAAATCCGAGTGATCGCGGTTAATATTAACGGCCAGGCTCATATTTTTATTAATCCCAATATCACTAAAAAATCCTTGCTCAAAAACACTGCTGAAGAAGGCTGCCTGTCAGTCCCGGGACGATATGGTAAAGTCAAAAGACACAAAAAAATAACTCTGGTATATTTAGATGAAAACGGCCAAAAGCAAAGAAAGAAATTCATGGGGCTTGCCAGCCGCGTCATCCAACACGAAATAAACCATTTGGACGGCATTTTATTTATTGATAAATTAATAAAATAATGAATAAACAATATGCTAAAATCATCTTTTTCGGCACCTCTGACTTTGCCGCAATAATTTTAAATAAACTGCTGCAAACTGCTCACTGCCAATTAGCCGCTCTGGTCACCCAGCCAGATAAACCAGCCGGCCGCAAAAAAAAATTGACTCCTCCGCCAGTTAAAATACTTGCCCAGCAAAAAAACATTCCGGTTCTCCAACCGGCTAAACTAGATAATAATTTTAATCAAAAAATATCAGCTTTAAAGCCAAATCTTTTTATTGTGGCTGAATATGGCAATCTTCTGCCAGGATCAACACTGGCAATTCCTAAACACGGGGCGCTGAATGTTCATCCTTCCCTTTTACCCGAATATCGCGGCCCTTCTCCTATGCAAACAGCACTACTCAACGACGACCGACAAACTGGCATCACCATAATTAAAATGGATGAGAAAATGGACAACGGACCAATAATCAATCAGCAAGAATCAATAATCGATAAACAAGATACTTATACTTCTTTATCTAAAAAATTAGCCGAACAATCTGCTGATTTACTAATCAAAACTATCCCAGATTATATAAATAAAAAAATTAAACCCAAAAAACAAAAACACGCTCAAGCCTCGTTTACAAAAATAATAAAAAAAGAAGATGGACTGATTACTAAAAATAAAACTGCTGAACAAGTCTTTAATATGTGGCGAGCATACCAACCTTGGCCGGGAGTATTTATTGAATCACGAATTAAGAATAAAGAATTAAGAATAAAATTAATAAAAATTGAATTAACAAATTTGATGAATAAAAAAAACAATCCGCTAGAACTGTTTATTGAAAATAATTCTTTATATTTATTATGTGCCAACCGCACTGTCTTAAAAATCAATTGCCTTCAACTCAATGGGAAAAAATCAGTAGACGCGCAAAGTTTTATAAATGGCTATATGAAATGATTATTCATAATTCATAATTCATTATTCATAATTCTATTTTCTTACCTTTTTCGTCACATCAAATCCCAAATATTTCCCTAACGCCAATCTGGTCTGCGCTTCAATGGCTGGAATTGATCCAAAAACCACCATTGTCACAGGCACCAGCGCCCACTGCGCCATTACCATGAGCCAACGCCATGCTCCTTTTTTTGTTTTCGGCTTCCTGGGCATAGTGCTTGTGCTAATAATACCGGCCACAATAATGCCGATCATTGAAAAATTCATCAGACGTTCCAAAATAAACGGCGCCTGCTGAACCAAAACCGCGCCAATTTCCATTCTGGTTGCCACTCTTAAGGGCAGCCAGCCAAGGATCGTAATAATGATCGGCGCTGTAGCCCATGACCAGCCTCCTTCAATCCACATAAATAAAAAACGCAACTTTTTCCAAGCGCTTATTTCCGGATGTTTAATCCAGTTCACCACTTGATACGGAATATGCTCAACCGTATAAGCCCAGCGTCTCATCTGTTTGTATTGGTATTTGATGGTCTCAATAATTGTTCCGCCCAGCACTGTGTCCATTGAAACCGGCGCATAGATTGGAACTGTCTTATAGTCTCCGCCATAATGATACAAACATTGGAAAAAAATTTTTGCATCTTCCACCGCTGACCGGGTGTCCCAAAAATCAACCGCCGCCAGCGCCGCAAAACTCATACTGTGCGAAAAACAAGTTGCCAGCCGTTCCGGCCGGCCGAGTTCGCCCATCAGCCAAAAAGTTGTGGAGCTGGAAACCACGCGGCTGAAAGTCGGCGCGTCCCAAATATTATTCAAATAAAACGCAATGGGCTGGTAAGCGACCTTGACAGGATCTGGCTGCTTCAAATAAGTATAAGTTAAATTGGCAAAATAACTCGGGTGGGGAACTGTGTCACTGTCAAAAAGAGAGACAACGACACGGCTATAATCAAGTCTCAACACATCAATAATTTCACGCTGGATTTTTTTTGCAGCCCACTTGGCATTGGATCCTTTGCCGGCCAGCTCATCCTGCGGACAAGGCGGATGAACATAAAACTCCAACCGGGCAAATTTGTGCCCGTATTTTTGAATTAAATCCCGCGCCCACCTCTGGTATTCTTCCACTCCTCCCCCGCGCTCCTCGCGCGTCCAGACAACCATAATTTTTTTCAAATCATAAGCGCTCTGCGCAATGCCTGCGGTTGTGCCATAAATCACTTCTTTGGGCTCTTTATAAGTCGGCAAAATTACCAAGTGATAGATTCCATCATGACCAGGCAGCTGCTCAGCCTTTGTCCTCCAGTCAATTTTAATTGTCTGCCGGTAATGCCTCCATGTGTGGAATAAATAAAAAATATAATAAACTATCCTGACCAGCCACAAAAAATCAAAAGCTATCACCATGTAAATCGCCGCGATTGGCGCCGCAAACGACAAAACAATAATTAACACAAAAGTCAGCCAGACGAGCGCGGCTGGCAACATCTCAAGCAGTCTGTATTTTATTCTATATGTCATTCTGCTTTAAAAAGGAAAATTGCGTAATATCAATTACTAATGTTCACCACCTCTCCCGGCTTAAGACTCTGTGCTTGGGGTAAAATATCATTGGCATTGATCTGCCCGCCTAATTTCGCCAGCTGTTGGCGGGGTTTTATAACTTCTAGCTGTGCTTCTGTTTTTTTAGGCGCATTCTTTTTTAACAAGCCAGACACCTCAATCTCGCCTTTCTTAAATTTTGCCAGACAATCCTTGCAAAATACATTTCTTTGATTATCAGGCGTGAATTTAATGTGCGCACCTTTATTGCAATTATCGCACACTGCATTCGGCGGCGCATCCTCCACGGCTTTGGCGCTGGAAGATACCTCCTTATTGTCTCTATTGGCAACTGCTTTTGTCACATGGCCTTTTTTGAAAATTGCCTCCTGGCCATCAAGTTTAGTTTCTTCCGCCATCGCCGTCATTGTCTCCTCTAAACCTGACCAGCGCATTATTTTTTCTTCCACTTCATCTTTCTTATTAGTATACCTTTCCCTTGACACCCTGATGGCTTTTTCCACCGCTCCTGCTTGCGGCTTGGAAATAGGCGGCAAAGTGGTGGCTGAAAAAGGTTTTGACGCCACGCCGTCAATCATTAATCTTAAATAAATGTTATACTTTGTCAAATTAACCAAATCTTCCTCCACAAAATAAGGCTCAAACTCTTTAATCATATCCTCGGCATCCGGCGCGCCAATGCGGAAAGCAACGATCGTACCCACATTGCCGAAGACCGCATCTTTAACTTTGGTAATCCGGCCGCCAGTGCCGCTGACGCTAGTAAGCTGGGCAATGTATTGATGCGCCATAATCAAATTCAGGCGATATTTTCTAGCTTCAGATAAAATATCGGCAAAAGATTCGGTGGCAAAATTTTGAAATTCATCCACATAGAGATAAAAATCCTGCCTGGCCGACTCCGGAACATCAACGCGGCTCATGGCCGCCAGCTGGATTTTAGTAATCATCATTGCTCCCAAGAGCGCCGAGTTGTCCTCGCCAATTCTGCCTTTTGATAAATTCATCAGTAATATTTTTTTCGTATCCATTATCTCTCTGATATCCAAAGTTGATTTGGACTGACCAACAATATTTCTGATCACCGAGGACGACAAAAACTGGCCCACTTTATTCTGAATTGGCGCAATTGCCTCTGTCCTGAAACGTTCGTTGTAGTTGGCGTATTCGTCCACCCAAAAAGCTTTAACCACCGGGTCTTTGATTTTACTCACAATTTTCTTGCGATAATCTTTGTCCACCAACAACCTGTTAATGCCCAAAAGCGTGTTGCCCGGGCTGTCAAGTAAAGCTAAAATGCAATTATTTAAAATATATTCCATCCTGGCCGACCACATATTGGCCCAAATTTTGGTGAACACGCCCATCAGTCCTGAACTAACCAAATGTTTATACTCATCGCCAACCGCCTCTAGAATATTAAAAGCGATTGGGTGCTCTAAATCAGCCGGATTAAAATAGACCACGTCATTGATTCTATTAGTTGGAATTGAGCCGATGATTTCCTCTATTAATTCTCCGTGCGGATCAACCACGGCCAAACCCTCTCCGCGCTGAATATCCTGAACAATCATATTCTGCAGCATCACCGTCTTGCCCATGCCGGTTTTTCCCACCACATAAAAATGACGACGGCGGTCATCACGTTTAATGCCAAATTTCCTGCGCTCGTTGCGAAAATTAGTTTCCGCAAAATATGTTACGTCATTATCGTTCATGCTTCTTAAATTTATATGGGTAAATTACTGGGCGGCTCGGCTTTAACGGTTTCGCTCTGCCTCTCCGGAGCTATCTCTGTTGTTTGCTCGTCCAGCGCCATTTGTTTCATTACCTGCTCTTCCTCATAAATTGCGTCTGGCAAGTCAACCGGCGCCGCCTCTTTTTTAGCCTCTACCCGCTTGACATTTTCCCTGACTGCTTCTGGCACTGGAAAATGAAAGATTGTCGCCAACTCTTCAATATTCAAAACAAATCCCTTGCCCCAGCCATATGTCTGGCTTCTTGATTTAAAATTCCTTAAAATCCTATTCTGCTTGGCAATCACCCTTCTCGCCACAAAAAAATAATTGGCTTTAGTAAAAGTTTTCATAATCGGCTTAAAAGCATTCAAATCAAGCGCTGAAAACTGCTGTAAGGCGCCAATGAGCGCGGCCGCTCCTTTGGGTTTGTTCATTTTTCCTTTTTTGGTAAAAAAAATCGCCCGCATCTTTGTCTGATATCCCAGTTTGCTGATTTTAGAAGTAATGCCATCAACAGCATTCCGTTCCTCTGGCGTTAAATAAAGCATTTTATTTGGCGGCCCTTGGAATTCATCTCTTTTAAACTCTTCAATTTTGCCCGGCTCATAGCCAATGCCATAAACAAAAAGCTCTTCTGCTAAAGTTGCCAGATAGTTGAAAGGGGATAAAAACATATCAGATATTCCCTTCTTCTTTTCAGACTTTACCCCAATCAGCTTATTGATAATTTTATAGCCCTCTTCTTTCCAGCCATCCTTAATGGGCGTTATCACCAGTTGCAGCCAGAGCTCCTCATCCTTATTTATCTTGCTAAACACCTCTAAAAATGAGGCTATCGGGTCAGCAAAAGTTTGCGTTAAAGTGTGCTCAAATGAAGGATAAGTGCGGATGGGATAAGGCGACGGCTTTGTCAGACCGAACTCCGTGCCCCATAAGTCATAGTCATCAGACGGAAATCTCAAGTCTTTGTAGCGCAAAACATAATCCTCTACTTCGGTAATTTCTGCTTTTGGATATTGGCCGTAAACCGCCGCTTCAACAATATCTTTGTAAATCACTGGCACCCGTATCAAAAATTGGGTATAGCCGCCAATACTCACGATTTCCAAACTAAAAGCCTGCTGGAATTTGCCGTCAATATATTTTTCAATTAAATTAATTGATTCCAGAAAAGGCCACATAGCGGCAAAAATATGCTCCACTGCTTTAGTTGACTGTAAATTTTCCTTTGGTATGTCAATGGCCAAAACCGTCCATTTAGTCTTTGCCGCATACTTGTCTTGAATGTAATTCATATATGCTTCAAACAACCCCCAGATTATCGCAATCGTAAAAATAATCCAGCCGCCATCAAAGAATAGTTTCAGCATTATTTCATACGGCTTTCTGCCGCCTAACTGGATAACATACTCCTGTAAATTGGAAATTATTTGCACAAAATCCATAGTCGTAACATTAAATATTATTATTGTTCTAACTGTATTATACCATTTTAATGTTTGATTATCAAAATAGCCACTTAAATAAGGGCGACTAGAACGCCCTTGTTTAATAGTTTTAGCCGGATGAAATTAAGCTTTTACTTTGTATCTGCCATCAGATAATTTCTCAAATAATTCCTTGTTAGACAGTATTAAATTAACACTCCCTTCTTTGACCATTCTGCGCTTTAAAACTTCTTGCCTAATCTCCTCTTTGGCCAAGGGCGCGCCAGCCTCTTTGAGAATATCCTGAATCACTTGCGCGATCACTCCGGGCTTATAGCCCCATTCAGCCAAGGCATAAATACCCCGACCGACAAGCACATAACGTTCATCCAAAATTAACTCATTGTGAACAGTGGCCGGATGAGCGCGTTTGGCGTCAAACTGCTCCTGATTAATATGCTCGGCAATTTGCTTATAATGCAAAGGTTTTTTATATTTCTGTAAAATCAGGTAAATTTTATCCCTCATCCTTTTCGGGTTAACGGTGCGCCAATGCGCCAAACCCCACTTGTCAAACAAATTCTTTTTAAAATGCTTACTCACTTCCAGATAAGAACAAACCGCTTTTTCCCAGTCAATGATCTCGTTCTGCAGTTGTTTGACCCTTTCATCCAACTTGCCTTCTAATGCCCCTAAAATTTCTTTCAAAGGCAAGGGCTCGTTCTTGACTCTTAACACGTTTTTAATCCCTTCCA
>MFMW01000003.1:0-2471 GCA_001783595.1 Candidatus Kuenenbacteria bacterium RIFCSPHIGHO2_02_FULL_39_13
ATTTTTAAACCGACAGCTTTTTGCCAGCGAAAATATAAATTTCCGCTAATTTCTACTGCTAAAAAGCATTATAACAAAAAAATAAATATAAATCAACATAAAAAAATAAAAAGGAGTGATTATGCTTCATCACCCCCTTTAGAGAATATTAAAATAAATAAAACCAATTAAACTGGAGGTTAGCCCTGCGGCAAGCTGACGTTGCCGCAGGGTAAACCGATGAAAATGAAATAAATGCATGGTTTATTGACAAGATAAGCATAGCTTTCTTGTCTGGAAGTGCTCATTAAGATGGTCAGATCTAGTCTAAACCAAATCATAACCACAAATAAACACCTTAACCTCCAAATTAATTGGCTTAAAATTTTCTAAGTAAAATTTTAAGAACAAAAAACACTTCTGTTTGAGAAGAGTTTATATTTCGCCTAATAAAAAATATTATCTGCAAAATATTATCTCTCTTCTCAAAGATAATAAATTAAATTGTCAAAACAGATATCGTATTATCGTAGCATATATTATAAATCTTGTCAATAGTAAAAACCATAAAATAAAAGATTTTGGCTAATACTAGCCAAAATCTTTTATAATAAATCCTAATTACTAGTTACTAATTACTTTTTATTTCTACCCCATAAAATTTATCAGTATCCAAAACAGTCTTAAATTCAACATTCTGCCCAACCTTCACACTTGCCGGGGTGCTTGTCTGAACAGCCCAATTCTCACCGAATTCTATTTTACTTGCAAACTCCACGCCATCTGTCCCAGACTGCTTTTGAATTAACAGGCTATAAACTTGTTCCCCGTTCCTCTGCTTAACTGCTTTCTTTTCCTTACCCAAAAAATATTTATTAATTAAATCCCAGAAATTATAATCCTGGTCCGCTACGGCCATTTTTACTCCGGTGTATTTAAAGGGCAATAAATATTTTATCTTCACGGTTTTACTCTCTCCCGGAGCTACATTCATCCAGTTGGCAAACACGGTTTTACCGAATTCTTCAGTTATTCTTGTGCCGGAACTTTCATCCACTGCCAGGTTCTTTTCATATTTTTCCAAATGCGGATCCTGCTCAAGCGCTGCAACTTGAAACTGACGATCAGCAGGCGAGGCATCAAAGCCTTCAGCGCTCATAAGTTTGCTCCCCTGCGGCACATAAAATCTGACATAATCAGTGTTAACATGTCCTTCAAACACGTCTCCAGCTTTGCCGTTATGTTCTTTGGAAAAGGTTACCGTATCAATCATTGCTCCATCATCCGTGAGCTCAACTTGATGGCCAATCTTGGTTTTAATCACCCGGTCAGTTTTTCCTCCAGCAATATTTGTCTGCACCACGCTCAAATAATCGCGCGCGGTGTTTAACATCTCCCCTGTCCAGCCAAAATCAGAGGCCTTTTTCTGCATTGTCTCATCATTAAAATAAAGCAATAAATGTTTTTCCTTAAGGGAAGACGAGAGCGCATTCCAAACATCCAACATTTTTTGTTTATCAATTTCTGCCAATTTTTTCAAAACCTTAGGCAAAAGATCAGCGATAAATTTTTTGGGCTGATTTTCCTCTTTATCATATTCTAATTCCACCTCAATCAACGTCATGCGGACAAAATTTTCTGCATTAACAGTAGTCTTGTATTCAGGCATATCTATCTCGCCGGTCAACTTTAATATTTTCTCCAAAACATCCGGTGTAAAGGCAATCACTCCATCCACGGTTGATCCGCCTGATTTGTCATAAAACCACATAATCTTTTGGGCCGAAGCTGGGAAATCAGGAAACCAGTTGGCATTCCATGGCTGCCATATGGAACTAAATAAGTGAAACGGATACGGCGCGTCCACTGCTGTTGTCAGCGAGCCTTTTAAATCATAAAATCCTCCGCCAGGCACTTGCATATCCGCTACTTGGCCGTCTTTCATATCCACAATCGCATATGAGCCCATAAAACCGCCGCTGGGCCGCAGCTCCGCATTATTTTGGAACACCAGCATCCAACGTTTTGGTTCATCAATGCCCAGCGCATAAGCCATCATGGCAAACATATCTCTGGCTTGGCTTAGCCAGCCTGTTATTTCCGGAATTTTTTGTTTCAACTCCTCAAATTGAACTTTATAAGGCGCTAATTTTGTATTTTCCAAATCAGTTTCTTCTAAAGTTGCCATGGCGCTAGACGCTTTTCCCAAAGCCTGATTCATCTCAATTTCTGCCTGTTGCCAATTAATTTTATTTTTATTCTCTACTGCAAAATTATCTGGGAAACTTTGCCAGACGTTAGCCACGCGCACCAAATGCTGGCCAATTTGAGCGGTTTCCCCTGCTACTTTTAATAATTTTTGCCCGGCATCAATATCTGGCACAAACGAACTAAGCTTATTGGCTAGCGCTCCAATTTGTTTGAGGGAAAGTTGGGCAGTCGTAAATTCATCCTCTGCCAAACTAAACTCTTGTTCAGCCCCGCTTAAATCA
>MFMW01000003.1:2483-11740 GCA_001783595.1 Candidatus Kuenenbacteria bacterium RIFCSPHIGHO2_02_FULL_39_13
GCCATTACGGCCTGATGCATATGCGTCAGGCCCAACTGGGACGCTCCCAACACTTGGCCATTGATATTCTCTACCTTATTTAAAGAAATATATAGCTGCAAGGGCAGCACGAGCAACACTGCCAGCAGCGTAAAAACACCAACTTTTTTCCAGATATTTATATCAGCTAATCTGATTATCCATGGCTCTAGGGTGGCGGCCACTGGCAATGGCTCCAGTTGACGCGCCTTGAGCCAACTAAAATCTCCAAACAAATAAACAAAAGTATGTTTAAAAGCAACCACAAACTGCCAAGGAAGAATAATTATTGCTTTCAAAATTTTGTAAACCAAATTTGCTGTCTCCCCTACTATGCCGGCCAAACCGCGCAAAAAATTGGCCACAACAAAATATATTGCTCGCAATGGCCAAAAGATAATCATCGCCACGCCCTTAGCCAGTTTTTCCAGCCAACTTTTTTTCAACTTTGGCGGCTTATGCCATTCAGTTACTCTGGCTCTTTCTAATTTATCCTCGTCAAAAACAATGCCCCTATCCCTGCCCATATCATTCAAACCATAACCACCCCCGCCAGTATACCACGAACTTAATTCTTCATTGTGATATAAATCCTCCAGATCAATATCTGCCTCATAAGGCAGTTGTTTATTCTCGCTTTGGTCATGGCGCTCTGGCTGATTATTTTTTTCAACCACCTCGTCTAAAAAATCCTGCTGCTGCTCATCTTTTGCATCTTTCTCAAGCAAAAACTCCCAAGAAAGTTCTTCCAGCTCTTTTTGTATTCTATCTTTAAAATTATCTGCCATATTTATAGCCTAAAATTTCTTGGATGTTAAGAAATTCAAGAATTTTGTCCACATCTCTCACTACCTTTATTTTAGCACTTTGCAGCAAATTAAAAAAGGAGCTGCGATAGCTCCTTTAAACTAGCTGATAAATTTATAGCTAAAGATTAATCCACACAGCCTTACCCTGCTCATTAATTTTTATATATTTAATTTCTACCCCCATATCAAGTAATTCCCTTCTTAAAATCTCTACGACTTTTTCATTATTTTCCTGATGTTTTAAAACCTCATTTTTAAAGCTGCTAAATTTATAGCCATTTTTTTTATACGCCCCGCAATCAAGATGGTCAAATAAAATAATTTTATCAGGACCATGAAGCTCTTGATAAAGTTTAATTCTTTCTATCATCTTATCTAATTTATTCGGATTTAAAAAATCCAAAATAGGATTTTCATACTGAATGGTGTCAAACTCGCCGAATAAATTATTTTTAACCAAATAATCATGATACAGTTTTTGTATTCTTGGCTCGGTGCAGATAATGTGAATAAATTTTATCTGATGCATAGATTTATCTTCTCCTCCTGACCACTCGCAGCCTGGCTAATTCCTTTTGTAATTTTGCCGCCACATAAGCATATTCTTCAGAATCAACCATCTTTTCTTTTAATAATTCCTCTGCTTTAATTCTTGCCTCTTCCGCCCTAGCCTGATCAATTTCTGCCGCGTACTCCGCCGTATCGGCCAATACCACTACTGTGTCCGGCAAAACTTCCACAAATCCGCCGGAAACTGCCACCCAACTTTCTTGTTCTCTACCTTTAGCTGATTTTTTAACAATAATTTCTCCCGGCACTAATTCTGCCACCAATGGCAAATGATTGGGCAAGATTGTAATCTGCCCCATTTTCGTATCCAAAGAAACCTGCGCTACTGTATCAGATAGTACAACTTTTTCCGGTGTGACAATTTTTAGTTTAATAGATTTCATAGTATAGCTTCACTTTATTTAACCTCACTAATTGACCCCTTCATGTAGAACGCCTGTTCTGATTTAGAATCATATTTCCCTTCTAAAATTTCCTTAAATCCTTTAACAGTTTCTTTTAATGGCACATAGGCGCCCGGTCTGCCGGTAAATGTTTCTGCCACAAAAAACGGCTGGGACAAAAATCTCTGAATCTTTCTGGCGCGGGAAACTGTAATTTTATCCTCTGCTGAAAGCTCTTCCATGCCCAAAATCGCAATAATATCCTGCAAATCCTTATATCTTTGCAGTACTCGCTGCGCCTCGCGCGCCACCTTATAATGCTCTTCGCCCACCACTGCCGGATCAAGAATCGCGGACGTTGAATCAAGCGGGTCAACTGCCGGATAAATTCCGAGCTCGCTCAAACCTCTTGACAACACCACCGTTGAATCCAAATGACCAAAGGTTGTGGCCGGCGCCGGGTCAGTCAAATCATCAGCCGGCACATAAATTGCCTGCACAGAAGTAATTGACCCTTTTTTGGTTGAAGTAATCCTTTCCTGCAGCTCGCCCATTTCTGTTGCCAATGTCGGCTGATAACCTACGGCTGACGGCATTCTGCCAAGAAGCGCTGACACTTCGCTACCGGCTTGAGTGAACCTGAAAATATTATCAATAAACAGCAGTACGTCTTTGCCTTCCTTGTCTCTAAAATGTTCTGCCATGGATAGCCCTGTTAAGCCAACGCGCAATCTTGAACCAGGCGGTTCATTCATCTGCCCAAATACCAAGGTTGTATTTTTTAAAACGCCTGACGCCTTCATGTCGTAATATAAATCATTTCCTTCGCGCGTCCGTTCTCCCACGCCGGCAAAAACAGAAAACCCGCCGTGTTCCTGGGCAATATTTCTAATCAGCTCCTGAATGACCACGGTCTTGCCCACCCCGGCCCCGCCGAATAAGCCTACCTTGCCGCCTTTGGTAAAAGGGCAAATTAAATCAATCACCTTAATCCCTGTTTCAAAAACTTCAGTTTTTGTTGTCTGGTCAATAAAACTCGGCGCCTGTTTATGAATAGGTGATTTTTCTTTGGTCAATACCTCTCCCTTGCCATCAATCGGCTTACCCAAAACATCAAACATCCTGCCCAGGGTTTCTTTGCCCACCGGCACTGCAATTGGCGCGCCAGTGTCAACTACTGCCTTTCCCCGCGCCAGCCCGTCAGTTGAACCCATGGCGACCGTCCTGACTATTTTATCACCCATATGTTTTTGCACTTCCAAGACCAAAATTTTGTCAGCCAGCTTTACTTCAAGCGCGTAATAAATTCCGGGCAATTTTTTTGGAAAATACACATCCACCACTACGCCAATAATTTGTTTGATAACACCAATATTCTGATCCATATTTTTATAATAAACTTTTAATAAATAATTTCCAATTTTTAAATTTTATTCCAGTGCCGCTCTGCCTCCTGTAATATCAGCTAGCTCCGCAGTAATCCCCGCTTGCCAGCTCGGGATCAGGATGACAATATTTATGATATTTTTTGCTATTTGCGTAACATCACTTAAAATTTAAGCGTATATTCTTTTAATTCTTTGTCAATTTTTTTACACTCTTTAACATTTTTTTCCCATCCGCCACGACTTTTTTATTTTCCAAATTCTTAAAATTATCAGCGCTGACAATTTTCTTGCCCGTCTTCTGCTCCAATTCCAACCGCGCGTTTCTGGCCACCCGACCGCCTTTTTTAGCCGGAATTTTATTTTCTTCCAAACCTTTTGTTGCCATTGTCTCGGCAATCTGGCGAGTGGAAAGTTCAGCCAAAGCGGTAAAGACCAGTTCAGCATCAGACATATGATCACGCAAATTTTCTCTTTTCAGATTCTTTAAATTTTTATGTTCTTGAACTGTTAAATCGCTCCATTCTTCATGAATTATATTTGTCAAAATAGCATATTCGTCCTGCTCTTTTACCTCATTGTTTTTCCAATAATCAGTTAATTTATTTCTGATTTCCTGCCCCATCATTCGCTGTTGAATCCACTTGTCGCTGCGACCCATTCTTTGCCAATAATTGCGACTGCGATTAAGCGCTTTTTCCGGGTCGTTGATTTCTTCAATTCTTTCATAACCGACGCGGGCTAACCAAAGTTTAACCGGTTCGGCTTTCTTACTTGGCACAGATTGAATTAAACGCAAAAGCGTTTCCACATCGGCCGCGTCTGTTTCTCTCATTTTTCCGTCTTGAGCCATCATTTTCAACTGGTCACATTTTGTGACCACTTCGCTTCCCTCATTTTTTAAGCGATTTTTTAAGGTTGTCCAATATGTTTTCGCGCGATTATAATTTGTCTGCTCTGTGAGAATAGCAATAATATCAATCACGGAAAAATACCATTTTTCTTTTTTCTCATCCCAAACCCGACGGATTTTTTGACCTTCAAAAATAGTGATCTGTTTTTGTCTTTTCATAAATTAAAATTTTATAATTTAATTAATATTTATTATTCCAGCGCCGCTCTGCCTCCGGTAATATCCGCCAACTCCGCCGTTATGCTTGCTTGTCGCGCCTTATTAAACGTCAGAGTCAAATCATCTATCATTTCGCCGGCTGCGTCACTGGCATTTCTCATCGCCAGCATCCGAGCAGAGTGTTCCGACGCCTCGCTTTCCAGTACCGCCTGATAAATCTGCACTTCAACTAGCCGCGGCAAGAATGCATCCAAAACATTCTTAGTATTTGGCTCAAAAATAAATTCGGAAATATTATCAATATTTATTTTTTCTGCTAAATCTTCCTTGTGAATTATATGCCCCAAGCGCTCATCAATCTTTGGCACAATCGGCAAAAGCTGTTTAATATGCGGCAGCTGCTTCAAAACGCTCATAAAATCCGTAAAAGCCACAAACACCTTATCGTATTTTCCATCAATATAATCTTTGGCCACCAGCTGGACAATTGGCCTGATAATCACGGAATTATCCGTAATGTCCTCCTTATGAAAATCAGCCATTAAAGTTAAATGCCTTCTTCTGGCTTCATCTCTGCCTTTAACGCCGTAACTGATAATATAAGTCGTTTTTGATTCGGGCTGATGAATTTTTATTGAATCAATTACTTTGTGCACTAAATTAACATTAAAGCTGCCGCATAATCCGCGATTGGTGCTGATAAGCACTATGGCCGCATGCTTAATCTCTTGGCGCTCTCTAAAAAATGGATGGCGCTTGGTATCAACTTTTTTTGCCAGATGAATCACTGTCTGCCAAGCTAAATCAGCATAGCTTCTGGTAGCTAAAACTTTAGCCACGGCTCGCCTCATCTTGGCCGCCGCCACCATTTCCATCGCCTTAGTAATTTTTCTGGTATTACTAACCGACTTTATTCTTCTTTTAATTTCTCTTGTTGCTTGCGGCATAGTTCGAACGTTATTTGAATCCCATTTCAATCAAATCTAAAATTATTTTTTTCATTTTCTTTTCACTTTTTTCAGAAAAATCGCCTGTCTGGCCAATTTCTTTTAAGACATCTTTGCCTTCGCCAGTCATTTTATTGAACAGTTTCTCTTCAAACTCCGCCAATTTTTCTATTGCTACTTCATCCAAAAGTCCTTGGATTACAGCATAAATTATGGCTACCTGCAACGGCTGGTCAATCGGCTTGTACTGGCCTTGCTTTAAAATTTCAGTTACTCGTCTGCCCATCTCAATCTGCTTTTTGGTTGCCTCATCCAAATCCGAGCCAAACTGGGCAAACGCTTCCAACTCTCTAAACTGCGCCAAATCCAGTTTTAATTTGCCGGCCACTTTTTTCATGGCTTTAATCTGCGCCGCTGAACCAACGCGCGACACGGACAATCCCGCGTTCAAGGCCGGCCGAATGCCCTTATAAAATAAATCGGTTTCCAAAAATATCTGCCCGTCAGTAATTGAAATCACATTGGTTGGGATATAAGCCGTAATATCTCCTGCTTGAGTTTCAATAATTGGCAGAGCGGTTAAAGATCCGCCGCCCAATTCATCGCTCAACTTGGCTGCCCGCTCAAGCAAACGTGAATGCAGATAAAACACATCGCCTGGAAAAGCTTCCCTGCCCGGCGGACGGCGCAGCAGCAGCGACATCTGACGGTAGGCAATGGCATGTTTGGAAAGATCATCGTAAATCAAGAGCACATGCCTGCCTTTATCCATAAAATATTCTCCCATAGCGCAACCGGCATAAGGCGCGATAAAAGATAGGGTGGCTGATTCGCTTGCCCCGGCCAAAACCACCGTGGTATATTCCAGTGCCCCATGTTCTTCTAATTTTGCCACGATCTTGGCGATTTTTGATTCCTTTTGCCCAATCGCCACATAAATGCAAAGCACATCTTTTCCTTTTTGATTAATGATCGCGTCAATTGCCAAAGCGGTTTTTCCAGTTTGCCTGTCGCCGATAATAAGCTCCCGCTGGCCTTTGCCAATGGGAATAATAGAATCAATCACTTTAATCCCTGTTTGCAGCGGCTCTTTGACCGACTGTCTTTTAATCACCCCGGGCGCAATTTTTTCCACCGGATAAAATTCTTTTGATTCAACCTGTCCTTTGCCGTCAAGCGGCTCTCCTAAAGGATTGACTACCCTGCCTAGCAGCGCCTCGCCCACCGGCACTTCCAAAATTCTCTCTGTTCTTCTGACTTTATCCCCTTCCTGCAGTTTTTCATATTCGCCAAAAATGACAACGCCGATTGAATGCTCTTCCAAGTTTAAAGCCAGGCCATAAATTTTACTTTTGTCAGCCGCTTCAAATTCAAGCATTTCCGCTGACATAACACCGGACAAACCGGAAACTTTAGCAATGCCATCGCCAACTTGGCTCACTTCGCCAATCGTCTCTTCTTTGACTTCAGCCTGCCAGCTTGCTAATTGGCTTTGTAAACTTTTTACCAAATAATCATATGACATAGTCGTAGCGTTTTATTAATAATTAGCTAATTGTTTTTTTAAACTTGTTAATTGGTTTTTTATTGACAAATCAAGCAATTTATCCTCATACCTGACAATCGTTCCGCCAATCAGCTCATCGTCCTGGCATTGCCTAAGCCGCGCGCTTTTGCCGCTTTTGTTTTGAACTAAGCGGATAATCTCCGCCAATTGCTCATCGTTCAATTTATTCTTGCTAATTACTTGCACGGCCGCAATATTTTTATCCTCAAAATAAATTCTTTCCAATTCATTTAAAATCTCCGGCAGTAAGCTCATCAGCTTCTTTCCTTTCAAATGCAAGCCAAAATTATCAACCACTTTTTCAAGCTCCGCCTGTTTTTTATCCCGCGCCGCTCCATACAAAGCAGCGGCTAATATCTTTATTTGTTCATATTTGTTCATAAAAATTATTTTATTGCTTTTTCAATTCATTCAATGTCTGCCCAATATATTTTTTATCCAGCTCGGCGCTTAAACCCTGCGACAAAATTTTTTCCAAAGCTTTGACTATTATTTCTCCAACCTCTCCCTTAACTTCACTAATCATCGCGCGCTTTTCGCTTGCCAGTTGCTTTTTAGCTTTCTCAATCATCAGCTCAATTTCCTTTTTAGTTTTTTCCCCAGCCGCGCTTTTCGCTTTTTCACTTTCTTTTCTGGCCTCATTTAAAATTATCTCGGCGTCAAATTTACTTTCTTTAATTTTATCATTGACCACCTTTTCAACTTCAGTCAGCCTTGCTTCCGCGCGCCGCGCATCACCCAGACCTTTTCCTATTTCTTTATTTCTCTCTCTCATTATTTTAGTTAAAGGTTTTAAAGCAAAAAACCAAAGCACGGCAATAACCACGGCAAAATTTATTAGCTGCGCCAGCATTAATTTCCAATCAACTCCAAAAAGTTCTAAAATTTCCATTTTTTTAAATTTTAATTACTTATCTCTACCCCCCGACGTTAACTTCGGGGGGGCAATATATAAATAATCAAACTAGCTGATTGACTGCTCGATCACTAGCTGATCGACTTCTCGATCACTAGCTGATCGAGAAGGCGATAATCAAGGCGTAAATAGCAATCGCTTCAGCAAAAGCGGAAACCAAAAGCATCGGGACTAAAATCTTTCCAGCTGCTTCTGGATTGCGTCCAATGGCTTCCATAGCTTTAGCTCCGATCTTGGCAATCGCGTAAGCCGGGAAAATACCGCCGATGGCAATCGTCAATGCTTTGGCAATTAATGTTAAATCCATAATATGACCTTTTTAATAATCATTGGTCGACTGTTTCTTTATCTTAATTTTGTATTTAAAGTCGCCTTAGATTATTTTAATTATTAATTTGAAATTTTTATGCTTTAATGAGATTCATGTTCCATTGAGGCGATAGTGAAATAAACCAAAGACAAAATAGCGAAAATTAAAGCCTGAATCACCCCGACAATCAATTCCAAAAACATAAAAGGCAAGGGCACTAGATAGGCGGCCATAGCTGTAATGGAAATTACCAGCACCTCGCCAGCGAAAACATTGCCGAAAAGACGAAGGGAGAGCGAGGCCACTTTGGCAATCTCCGCAACAATTTCAATTAATCCCACAAAAAAATTTATTGGGTTAATTAAAACTATCGCCGGCTCTTTAATAATTTTCTTGGGAATTTCAATTAAAGCTTTTAAATTTATGAACTTATTAAAATAATTCCATGCCCCAGCTACTATTACGCCAAAGACATTAGCCCCCAGCACTGAAAAAATTCCCAAAGCCAAAGTAGTATTCATATCCGCCGTGCCGCCGCGGAACATAGCCACCCCGTTATATGTTATTGAACCAATACCGGGAACTAACCCCAGCCAATTATTAATTAAAATAAAAATAAAAATTGAAAAAATAATCGGAAATACTTGTTCGCTTTTTTTGCGGTCATTGGTTACCAAATCCATCATATCAAAAGCTCCTACGACAATTTTTTCTATCATAGCCTGAAATACGCCAGGTACTTTTTTTAATTTCAATTTAATAGCCAAGGCAATAATAATAATTAAAAAAACCGCCAGCCAGGAAGTCAATAATGAATTAGTCACATGGAAATTTCCAACATTAAAAACAGGCTGGGCAAATAAAGTATGCTCATTATGTCCAGTTTGTTCAACGGTATTGTCAGTTGTTTGATGCGCCATTTTTTAACTTTAAATTTTTTTATCTTGCTGCTTATCCCTGCTTTTTCTTAATGCCTCTTCTTTCTCAATCAGCTTCATATATTTCATGCCGGTCAGACCAATGCCGATTGATGACATTACAAAAGCCAAACCGGTAATGCCCAAGAAAAACAACGGTGCCGTATTATATTTATTATCAAGCCATTGGCCTAAATAAAGCGCGCCAATTATTGGCGCGGCAATCCAGCCAGCGCTTTCCGCAAATATTTTTAATCCTAATTGCAACCAATAGTTTTGGTTATTTTTATCCACAATTTTACTATTTATAATTAATTTTATGCTAATTTAAGCTATTAGTCAAGACATTTAAAATAATCTATG
>MFMW01000004.1:0-5523 GCA_001783595.1 Candidatus Kuenenbacteria bacterium RIFCSPHIGHO2_02_FULL_39_13
TTTATTCCTTAAAAGCTTAACAAACGCGGGATAAGTAAATGTTTTGGCAGTGGCGTCACTGCCCAAAGTGATTAACAGCCTTTTTCTTTGCTGGTCATCCAGGATTTTAAAATAGCCATAACCTCTGGCATCATTGAATAATATTTTTGAGCCATTTTCAAATTCTATAATTATTCTAATAGATTTAGCCGCTGGACCGCTTGGTTCATCTGCCGGCATTTTATAAATCAACTGTCCGGTGGTGCTCAAATAGATGAAGAGATAATAGCCTGAAGCCAGTTTTACCAGCAAATATCTGCCAATGCGATTAATCCATTTAATGTAACTGCCCTGGGTGGCAGTTAAGAATAATTCCTGATTGCCGCGCACAGCTGCCGGATCAAGCACCTTAAAACAGGCTATCTTATGATTAATAATTTTATGGCTTAAATCT
The DNA here is from genome assembly GCA_001783595.1 of Candidatus Kuenenbacteria bacterium RIFCSPHIGHO2_02_FULL_39_13. GTDB lineage: Bacteria > Patescibacteriota > Patescibacteriia > UBA2196 > GWA2-42-15 > 2-02-FULL-39-13. Next base: position 434 of record MFMW01000004.1, read on the forward strand.
CTTCTTAATTTTTCCACTTCAGGCAATTCTGGCATAAAATATTAAAGTATTTTAACCACGCCAGAAGCAACGGTTTCAATAAAGTGAGGCTGGATAAGCAGAGCTAAAATACCGATAAAAATAACGGCCAGGGCGTGCATAATAATCGGTTTGTGCTGGATTCTAACGCGGATAAAGATGGTCAGGATAAGGTTGATGCCAATAAAAATGAGCAAAATCCAGAAAAATTTTTGGGCGTAAAAAACGATTTTGCCAGTTAAGCTTCTTTGGTTAGTCTGCTTAAAAGTAACTTCAATGGCCTGGCCAGTTGAAACTTGGGTGGTGCCGGCGACTTCTGGAGCTAATTCGCCAGAGGGGCGGACAAATTCAGCTGGTTGCGGGGCAATAAAGCTTTTGCCAAAATGCTGCACAACTAAAGTGGTGGTTTGGCCGTCAATTTCACCCACTACCACCGCCACGCCAATTTCCTCATAATTGTTGTTTATAATATTGGCTTGATGAGTCGGGCTGTCAAGCCAGGCATTGACCGCTTCTTCAGCTTCAGAAAAATTCATCGCCAGATTTTCACCGGCAAAGGTGTAATTGTAGCCAACGGCTTTGAACCATTCCCAAGGCGTGGCGCCATCTACTGGAGAATTATGGGCAAAATAGTTTTTGGCCAGCATATCTTGGGCTTTCATCATGGCTGATTTATCCAGGACGTTAGAGCGCGCGAGCACTGGCAAATTTTGTTCAACCCGGGCGCTATTGGTCAACTCAACAATCCGGCTGGAAGTAACTGTGGAAAATTGAGCCGCGCTGGGAAAAGTAACAAAGAGAAAGACCAAAACAAAAACCTTGACAGCGATTAAAACGCCGCTGTAAAAATGCAGAGCTTGGTGGCGGATAAAATGAGGTTTGTATTCATTGTGAACTGAAGGAATAAAATAGTGATGAAACCGCCTGCTGGTTTTTTGGATAAAATTAATCATATTATAAGTTACGATATGCTTTTATTTATTATAACAAAAAAAAGCATAATTTGATATATTTAGGACTTTCGCGTTTGACACTCAATACCCCTCTTTTCTGTCATTGCCCGACTTGATCGGGCAATCCAGACAAAAAACAAACAAAAAAGAATTATAGTAGTTAGATTAACAGAATGGATCCTCGGGTCAAGCCCGAGGATGACAGAAGAGAAAGCCCGAGGATAACAGAGTGGGCAAACGCGAAAGTCCTAATCTTATTTGATTTTAAATACTCTATTAATTTCATAGTCATTAATCAGCTGGCCGATGTAGTCTTTGATTTCCTGCTTAAATCTGGCTGAATTAAATCTTTCGGCATGGGCTTTGATCATCCGAGAATTGAATTTTTCCGGCTTAAAATGAATGATTTGGCTGGCTAACGATTCCCAAATTTGCTCGTCAAAAAACTCGCCGCTAATGTCCGGCACAACGGTTTCCAAAGCGCCGCCTGCTTGATAGGCAATCACTGGCCGGCCGGCCGCCATTGATTCTACGGCCGTGATGCCAAAATCTTCTACTTGGGGATTAATAAAGGCAAGGCTGCGCCCGTAAAGCTCTGCCTGATCATTATCACTGACATTGCCAAGAAATTCAATGTTTTTAAAAGCCATTTTTTTTAAGCGCGGATAATCAGGACCGCTGCCGAAAATTTTGAGCTTAATGCCCAATTTATTAAAAGCGCGGATGGCCAGATCATGGCGCTTGTAAGCTACCAGCCGACCGCCGGCCAAATAGTAATTGTCAAGCCGCTGGGAAATATAAAATTTTTGCGTGTCAACCGGCGGATAAATGATTTGGCTCTCACGGCCGTAATATTTTTTAATCCGTCCCTGGACAAGGCGGGAGTTGGCGATAAAATAATTAACGCGCCTGGCGGCCAAGAGATCCCAGTGGCGCAAATGTTTCAGAAATAAAGGAATAATTTTTTTAACCAATTTATTATATTTTAGTTCTTCCACGTAATGCTGGGCATCATGCCAAAGATAACGGGTGGGAGTGTGGCAATAGCAGATATGAAGAGCCTCTGGCCTTGGTTGAACGGCTTTGGCAATGGAGGAAGCGGAGCTGATGATAACATCAAAATCATTTAAGCGGTAAGATTCAACAGCCCTAGGCATTAAGGTCAAATACCATTGATAGTGGCTGATAGCAAAGGGCATATTTTGCAGCCAGGAAGTGGCGATCCGTGTTTGCTTAAAAATCTGGCCGCTTATTTTTTTGTCACTGACCAAAACAAAAACAGGGCTGTCTTTGAACACCTCCTGTAAATTTTGTAAAACTTTTTCCGCTCCGCCTAATTGGGTCAAATAGTCATGCACTAGAGCTATTTTCATACGCCATAAGCTTAGCAGAAATGAAAGGAATTGACAAAAATTAAATTTTTGACCGTTTAATTTTCAAGCCCATAGCTATTTCTTGCCAGTAATTAATAATTCGCTTGACAGTCTCTTGGTAGTTGAAATTTTTAGTCACATGCTCGTAAGCGGCGCTGCCCATTTTATGGGCCAATTGATCATTGGCTAATAAGCTTAATACTTTAGTCACAAATTGTTTTTGATTGTTAAGCCCTACCAGAAAGCCCGTTTTTTTATTAATAATTATTTCTTGGGCGCCGGTGGTGGCTGAAGCGACTGCCGGTCTGGCAGCAGCTGCTGCTTCAAGCAAAACCTTACCCAGACTTTCATGGAGCGACGGCAGGACAAAAATATCAGCGGCATAAAAATAATTGGCTAGATTTTGGTAAGCAATGCGGCCGAGCAGTTTGACGTTTCGCTCTAAATCCAGCTGAACAATTCGCTTTTGAACAGCCGCCAGTTCTTTACCCTGACCGCCAAGGAGCAAAACTACCGGCGGATATTTTTTTATAATTTGAGCGAATGACTGCAACAGAAAGCCTAGATTTTTTTCTTTGGCCATGCGACCGAGCCAAAAAATAATCTTTTTGCCGACAAATTCGGATTTAATGCTTAAAACCGTTTGGTTGTCTGGATTTTGAAATTTTTCCAAATTAACCGGGGTGGGAATAACTTTGATTTTGGCGGCTGGCAAGCCGTTGGCGATTAATTTTTTCTTGATGCCGGAGGAAACAACGCGCAAACCGTCGGCATATTTTACTGTCAAGCGGCTGATCAAAAGCAAGGGGTAATTAATAATGCTTTGTTTCAGCCAGTAATTGTTGTTCCAAAAATCACCGTGGAAATGAATTAGCAATTTGCTGCCGAATTTTTTTTTGATAAAGCAGCCAGCCAAGCCGGTTAAAAATGGATCTTGACAAACGATTAAATCGTAATAATTTTCAGCAAAAAGCTGCCGGGCGATTTTTTTAGCGCTGAAGCAATAAAATATTTTACTTGGGGAATTAGTAGGATAACAAAAAACATTATCAGCCAGCTGTCTGGTCTGATAACCAGAGCGAGTGAAAATAATTATATCTAATTTATCTACCAATTGGCCGTAATGGCGATGACGATCAACAACATCCCCGTCGCCAACCAGTTCGCCAAGCAAAGTCCTGTCTGTTGATATCATTAAAACTTTCATGGTTTATTATTTAGTCAATTCTTTTATTTTATCAACCAATTCGCTGATAGTGTAGTTGGTTTTGACCAAATAATCCTTGGCGCCAAGCTCAATGCCGCGGGCTTGGCTGGCTTCATCAGAAAGATTGGAAACAATAATCACTGGAATATTTTTGGTTTTCTCGCCTGATTTTATTTTTTTCAAAAATGCCCAGCCGTCCATTTTGGGCAAGATAATGTCTAAAATAATGGCATTGGGCTTTTCTTTCTCCAGGATTTTCAAGGCTTTTTCGCCATCATCCGCGGCCAAAGGCTGGTAACCGCTAACGGCAAGCTGGGATTGCAGAGCGTATAAAAGAGCGGTTTCATCTTCAATTATTAAAATTTTCTTAGACATATGATTGTTGTTAATTAATAAACTCATCTTTATGATAACATTATTTAATATAAATTTAAAGTATGATATAATAACAGCATGGATAAAAGCACTGAAAATTCAACCTTGCCTTTAAAAGGAACAGAAACGTTTCCTTCAGCGACAAAATTATCTTCAGAAATGGAAAAACCAAAATTTTGGGAAAATCCCACATTCTTATTTGTCTTGATGGGTGTTTTGACTATGGTTGTGATGATCAGCACCTATTTTATTGCCCAGAGATATGACGACCCGATGATTGTCATCGCCAGCGTATCAATTGTGGCTGGCATCACCACCCTGATTGGCGGCATAACCATTAAAACGATTGACCAGCTGTCGCAAGCCAACAGGATGAAAACTGAATTCGTGTCAATCGCCTCGCATCAGCTGCGCACCCCACTGTCTATCATTAAATGGTACGCGGAGTTTTTGCTCAAGCCTGAAAAACAAAAAAACCTGACGCCGGAACAGCTGGGATACATTAAAACCATTAACCAAGCAAACCTGCGCATGATTAGGCTGGTCAATGACCTGCTGGATATTTCCAGGGTGGAAAGCGGAAAAATACAAATTCAGCCGGAGATGACTAATATTATTGAGTTAACAAAAAATATAATCGCTGAAAATCATACCTTAGCTGACCAGAAAAAAATTAAACTGCAATTAAAATATGACAATACTATCCCGCTTTTGCTGGTTGACCCTAAGAGAATAGCGATGGTTATAGAAAACTTGCTGTCAAACGGTATTAAATATACAAGGCATGACCGGCATGGGGTAGTCTCCACTGAACTTTCAAAAGACGGCAATAAATTTTTATTTTCCATGGCGGACAATGGCGTGGGCATTCCGGCAAGCGATCATAAAAATATCTTTAAGAAGTTCTTCCGAGCCAATAACACCATGCGCCTAAAAACAAGCGGCACCGGACTGGGCTTGTTTATTGCCAAGGCGATTGTTGAGTCGCATAAGGGCAAGATGTGGTTTGTGTCAAAAGAAAACGAGGGCACCACGTTTTATTTTAATCTGCCGCTCAAGCAGAAAAAATTAGGGGTGTAAAATAATAAATATAAATAAAAAAGGCCTGTCCGAGGACAGACCCTTTGGGAGGAAAATGCTTTCTGCTCTTACTGTTCTCCTACT
>MFMW01000004.1:5531-11750 GCA_001783595.1 Candidatus Kuenenbacteria bacterium RIFCSPHIGHO2_02_FULL_39_13
AGCATCTTTTTGATGGCAGTAAAATTATCTGCCACCATTCTGTAAAAATACACGCCTCCTGGCATATCCCCATCCCACTGCACAGAATGTTTCCCGGCTGTAAAGTAGCCGTCTGCCAACCGGGCAACTTCCTGGCCAAGAGAGTTATAAATAATTAGCTGAACTTCACTTGGCGAAAGAAGCGAAAAAACAATTCCAGTGGTCGGATTGAATGGATTGGGGTAGTTTTGTGAGAGATAAAAACTTGCGGGTGCTACCACGACGGCTTCAGTTATATCCGAATACTCAAATGTCCCGTCAGAATCAATTTGTTTTAGGCGATAATAATGAGTGCCAGCTGGGAGATTGAAATCTGCAAATAAGTAAGAGTGCGGAATTATGCAAGTGCCGGCTCCTGCCACAAAACCAATTTTAGTAAAATTTACTTTATCTTGACTTCTCTCAATCTCAAAACCAAGATTATTGGTTTCCGTGACGGTTGTCCAGTGGAGGACAATATTATTGCCCTTTACCGATGCGGTAAATGAACTCAACTCAACTGGCACTGCAGGCCCAGTAAAAGCATACAACACTCCGCTCTCTGAAGCCACATAAACCGTGCCCAAAATATCAATTGCCGGTGATCCTAAAGGACTATTCCCCGTATCAGATTCCCACTTTAAAGTGCCGTTGGAATTAATAGCACAAAATTTCCCTGCCTCAGTACCCACATAAATAGTGCCGTCTGCGCCAATTGCTGGTGAGGAGTATTTAATTGGGCCAATAGGATATTCCCAGTTTAAAGTCCCATTTGGATTCAAAGCAAGTAAACCATCGCTATTGCCAATATAAATAGTCCCATCCTTACCTATTGCGGGCGAAGAATAGAAAAATTGTTCATGATACGCCCCATAAGTCCATTTTTCTTCTCCTGCCGGACTAATGGCATAAATCCGACTTGTCCAGCCCGGTGACCATATTGTGGTCACATAGACTGTTCCGTCGTCAGCGATAGTAGGAATGGAATTGACACCCCCTTCAAATCTTAGTGTTTCAAACTTCCAGTTTTGATTTCCACTGTTGTTAAAAGAAAACAAACGGAAATCATACCAAGGTGTTGGCCATGTTTGGCTGAGAGTAGGGATATAAACAGATGGTGCTAAATCTTGAGTGGCCGCTGGTCCCACTACTACACTCCCAGCAATGTCAGCAATAAAAATAGGATAACCGTTACTTGGGTCAAAACAATACAATTTCCGCTCCGATGCGAAGAACACTTTCGGTGGATAACCAGCAATTATAGGAGAATTAACAGAACCGTCACCGTCGGCTCTGAACGACCACCGTAACTTGCCATTGTAATCCAGAGCATAGAGCGAATCGGTAGCGCCAAAATAAACATAATGACCCAGTGCCGCTGATGAAGTAATGTTTTTGCGCGGAAAAATCCACTGCACATCACCAGTAAAATTAAGGGCATAAATGCCGTTTACCGCGGAAACATAAAGTTGGTTATAACCAACAATTGGTGATGTCTGCGGACAAATTTCATCCGCGATTTTTTTACTCCACAGTAAATTTGGAGTTTGCGGTCCGACGAAATTACTTCTGCCAGTATGCCGCGAATCACACTGGAACATCGGCCAGGCGCCCTCGGACCCCCAAAGATCCGTTTGTGCTGACACATTCACAGATAAAATTCCCCAGATGAACAAAAATAAAAAGTGCTTTTTCATCTGACACCTCCATTTTTAAAAGTGAAATATTTATTTTTATTTGTGGTTTAAATGATTTTTTTTCTTGATTTGTTAAAAACAAGATACAAAATAACCAGCAACAAAGCAAGGATAACCGCTAGATAAATTGCTTCTGATTTAATTCCAGTAAAATCAATCTTGGCTAGGCTATCTTGTTCAATATTGTCAATCACATAATTAGTTCCCCACTCATCTCCAGTCGTCCGAATATCAATTATTACCGTATCGCCAGATTTAATTCCTGTCAAGTTTTTTTGGCTGGTAGATGCCTGAGTAACATTATTTGAACTATAATATTTTTTACAATCTTTGTCTGAAATACTTTTTTCATAAGGAAAATCTTGATAAAATTTTTGGGATAAGCCAATAATATCAATAATTTTAAAAGATATATTTTGCCCATTAATTGAGACTATTCGCGCTTTTAAAGTGCAAAATGAGTTGGGAGCGTAAATCATTCCCTTTTCTATATTTAATGCCGCGCTCGTCGACAGGACTGACAGGAATAAAAAACTAACTAATAAAATTAACAAATAGGTCACATATTTTTTCATAAGATAAATAAGTTAATATTAAATATGTAATACTCCCTAAAAATTATTCCTGCACTTGTTTTAATTCACTATAACGATCTTGAAACCAGCTCTCATTATATTGTGGAAATAGATCTTTATTGTCCTCAATATATTCTAACCACTCTTCAGCTTGTTTAATTTTATGATCTGCCAAAGCTTGTCGAAAATTAGCGGTTTTTTGCATATCAAACTTTCCAGATAATATTTCTTGTCCTCTATCTTTTAACCAATCCTCCCAAGTTTCATGATACTTGGTATATCTTTCTTTATTGCCAACAATATGCTTCAACCATGCTTCTTTAACTTCCAAAGAAGCCACACGAAATTGAGCAGTATTTCTAACATCAAACAATTCCTCAAGCTCTTTTTCCTGCTCTTCCTTAGTCAATAGTTTTTCTGATTCTTTATCACTAGCTGTAGATTTATAACCCATATCTTTTTCTTGTTCAGACATATATTTGTAGCTAAATTTATAAGCAAACTCAAAATCAACTTTTAAAACTCATCGTAATTGCGCATTTCCAGTTGGGATTCTATTTGTTTAACCGTTTCAATCACCACGGAAACAACGATCAACAGCGAAGCGCCGGAAATGGCCATATTGGAAACATCGGTGGCTGGGCCAACGATGAGCGGCAGAATGGCTACTATGCCCAATGAGAGAGCGCCAGCAAGCATAATATGGCTGGAAACATTGCCCAGATAATCTGCTGTTTGGCGGCCTGGCCGCATGCCTGGCACAAAACCGCCTTGCTTTTGCAAATTTTCCGCAATCTGCTGGGGATGAAAAATAATGGCTGTATAAAAATAAGTAAAAGCGACGACTAATATAAAATATAGTATGCCATAAACTAAACCGTCTGGCTGAAAAAGACGTTGAACAAGTTCTGCGATTTTGACAATAATATCGCTTTCAGCGCGCAGAGCAAGCTGGGCAATTAAGGATGGAAACATAATTAAGGAAATGGCAAAGATAATAGGAATCATACCGGCCTGATTAACTTTTAAAGGCAGATGCGAATCAAAACCGCCATACATTCTAATGCCGCGCACCCGTTTAGCATAAGAAACCGGGATATTCCTTTGGCCTTCGGTGATATAGACGACACCGGCAACGGTGAAAACGGCAATAACTAGAAAAACTATAATATTATCAAGATTTGTCGGATCAAAACCACCAACAAATACATCTTTTAAAATATTTCCTACCGCGTTTGGAATACCAGAAACTATGCCGGCAAAGATGATGAGTGAAATGCCATTGCCGATTTTTTTCTCGGATATAAGCTCGCCCAGCCACATCAGGAAAATGGTGCCGGTGGTCAGAATAATCACCGTGGTCAAATAGTCAAAAGCGGAAAGTTGGCTAATAATCCCGCGGCCTGATTGCTGTAAAAGCTTGATCATGCCATAGCCGGAAAGCATGGCCAGAGGAACTGTTAGCAGCCGCGTGTATTGGTTAATTTTTTTTTGGCCAGACTCGCCTTCTTTGCTCATTTCCTCAAGCTTGGGCACAATCATAGCTAACAGCTGGAAAATAATTGAAGCGGTAATGTAAGGGCCGATACCCAAGGCAACAATGGAAAAATTAGTTAAACCGCCGCCGGAAAATATATTTAACAGGCCCAAAATGGAATTGTCGGAAAAAAAGTTGCGCAAAGCTATCAGATCAACACCGGGCAAAGGGATATGGGCGGCGATTCTAAAGACTATTAAAAGACCGAGCACAAAAAATATCTTTTTACGCAGCTCTTTGTCTTTGAAGATGCGGACTAATTTTAATAACCAGGACATATTTAAATAATCTTGCCGCCAGCCTGCTCAATGGCGGCTTGGGCGGTTTTTGATAATCGGCAGTTGGCAACGGTTAGCTTAACTTGAATTTTGCCGTTTGACAAAATTTTAACGCCGTTGCTAATTTTAGCTACCAACTTCTTTTTTAATAAAATCCTAGGATCAACTCTAGCGCCATCTTGGAAATTTTTGTTGAGCGTGTCAAGAGAAATAATAACCGGTTTAGGGTGAATTGATTTAAAACCTTTAAGTTTATGCGTGCGCTCCATAAGTTGGCGCATACCCAGCCGCTTTAAACCGCTTCCGCCGCCTGATCTGGCCCGCTGGCCTTTTAAGCCGCGGCCGCTATAAGTGCCCCGTTTGCCGCCTCGGCCAACGCGCTGGTGTTTCTTAACAGAATGCGGACTTGGTTTTAGATTAGAAAGGTTTAAAGCCATGGTTTGAATTTAATTTAATTTATTAAAAATATTATAAACCGCTTTGACATTGTTGATTTTATTTTTTGAACCAATCATTTTTGCCACGACGTCTTTATAACCAGCCAGTTCAAGCATGGTTCTAACTACCCCGCCGGCAATAATGCCACGGCCATGCTTACCGGGACGAATCATAACCACAGCTGACTTGAATTTTTCCTTGCACTCATAAGGCAATGTCCCATTAATAATATATGGCTTAATCATTATTTTTTTGGCTTGGGTAGCAGCTTTACTCACGGCAATGGCCACATCAGCACCTTTGGACACGCCATAACCGACAGTGGACCGTCCGTCGCCAACAACAACGCAAGCTCGAAAACTTAGACGTTTGCCGCCCCGAGTAACGCGAGTAACGCGCGCTAAATCAACCAACTTTTGTTCTAGTCCGTCTTTATCTTCTGGTTTTTTACTGTGTTTTCTGTCTCTTTTCATAATTAAAACTTTAAGCCTCCTTGCCGCGCGCCTTCAGCCACTGCCTTGACGCGGCCATGAAAAAGCGCGGCGCCTTTATCAAAAACGCACCGGCTGATTTTTTTGTCTTTAGCCTGGCGAGCGATTGCCAAGCCGGCCAGTTTGGCAATTTCGGTTTTATTACCCTTGGCCTTTAATGATTTGGAATGCAAACTGACAAGAGTTTTCCCTTTTTGATCATCAATCAACTGCAAAAAAATATGCTTGAGACTCCGGGAAACATTTAATCTGGGAACTTTGGCCGTGCCAAAAATTTTGGCTCTGACGCGCAGCCGCCTTCTTTTTTTTGCTTGACTTTTAATTTTACTAATTTTGATCATATTCCAATGTTTGATTAAAATGATTGTTGAACACCGTAACGTTGTAAGTTATTTCTTTAACAGTCTGGTGGTAAAAATTAACCATAAAGATTAAAGTGCCGACAATGACCAGGCAGAGAATGAGCTAGCAGTAGAATGATGATTTTATTTGAGCGCTGTCCAAATTATCCATATTATCCTGCAGTGGTTTTTACCTGCTTGCCTGCTTTGCGCACAATAATTTCATCAATGTATTTAATGCCTTTGCCTTTATACGGCTCTGGTTTTCTGATTTTGCGCAGGCTGGCTGCTGTTTCGCCTAAAAGCTGTTTATTAATTGACTGCAGGGTAATTATATTCTTTTCTACGTTGACTGTCACGTTTGGGGGAAGTTTAAAATTTATTGGATGAGAATAACCAACGGCTAAAACCAAAGTATTGCCTTTGAGCTCTGCTTTGTAGCCAACGCCGTTTATCTCCAGTTGTTTGCTGTAGCCTTGGCTCACGCCAATAATAAGATTGGCGACCATCTGGCGATTGGTTCCCCAAAGCGCTTTGTCAAATTTATCATCAGTATTTTTAATGGTCAGTTCAAGTTTGTTTTCTTTTTGTTCAATTTTAACATGCGGGTGAAGAACATATTCCAACTCGCCTTTAGGCCCTCGGACATGAATAACTTGACCGTCTATCTTAACCTTTACATCCTGGGGTATTTCAATTGGTTTTTTACCGATACGAGACATAGTTTGAGCGTTATTAATAAATCTCACAAATAACTTCTCCGCCGACTTTGCTTTTTCTGGCGGCTTTATCAGTTAAAAGCCCTTGGGAGGTGGAGATAACTGCCATACCGCGGCCATTTAAA
>MFMW01000005.1:0-504 GCA_001783595.1 Candidatus Kuenenbacteria bacterium RIFCSPHIGHO2_02_FULL_39_13
CAAGTCAAAACGATTCAGCCAATTCTATATCTTTACAATGAACGGAAAAAAGAGGTATTAAACCAAGTAAATATTTTTTTAAAAAATCTGTTTCATTACAAATTCGGACACATGTCTTTTGGCCAGTTGCATACTTATTATCAACTTACCCCTGATGAAATAATTAACGTACTTTGTGGTCTAAGAATAAAAAAATACCAAGAAAGAGAGAAAAGTTGGGTCTACTATGTTGTGGGTGAGAAGATAAAAGATGGCCCCCAAAAATTTCTGAAATTAGTAGAAACAAAAGGAAATTCGACCACTCTACGGGGCGTCTGCGTCTGTCCTGGTTTGATAAAAGGCAGAGTAAATCTAATTTTGAATATCAGTCATATCAGTAAATTTAAAAAAGGCGACATCCTGGTGGCGCCATTTACCAATGTCAATTATCTGCCGATTATGCACCAATCCGCGGCCATCCTGACTGAAACCGGCGGACTAACTTCACACGCGGCCATTATCTCC
>MFMW01000005.1:656-17361 GCA_001783595.1 Candidatus Kuenenbacteria bacterium RIFCSPHIGHO2_02_FULL_39_13
GGGGTGGTATCGGAGCTGTTGATTCAGCATCTAAATTAGGAGATAATGCGTACCGTGCTGATACAACGGTTGGCTTAATTGAATATAAAAAAGATGGGAATAAAAAGTTTATGCTGATTGATGTTGGCATGGCAGCCTCGTGGCCAGTAATTAAAGAAAACTTAGAGAAACATGGTTCTCTAGATCAAGTAACTCATATTTTAATGACCCATTGGGATCAAGATCATGGACAGAATTTAAAAGAGCTGCCCGGGGCTTTAGCTTTATCTAGAGCTGGTACAGCCAGAATTAATACTTTAGATTTCGGTCAAATCGCCGATCTTTATCCCAAGGGCTATATTGAAAATGAACATATCAAATACATTGAAACAAGTTCTGCACATTCTCGTGATGAAATAGTCTATTTGATTGATTCTGAAAATGAAGGATTGGTTGTATTTTTGGGTGATTTAATTTTTGCTCCTTGTTCTGTAGTTCCAGTTTCAAATCTAATCGGTTTTGATACTGGCTTTACCATTAATCCAATTAAGAAATATTTATTCCTGAAAAAATTAGCCAAGGATTATCCCGAATTGTCCAAAGCTTATGTTGGGCATTACAATAAACCCTTATCTTATAATGATTTAGCTCAACATGTTAAAGATTTAGAATCAGAAGAGTATCAAAAGTTTTTATCTGAATTTATTGATAAACAAGGGCAGGAAAATGAAAAGTTAAAATCGCAGTTGAAATTTTAAATTACAAATTAACACTAAAAATATGCCCGGAGCAGTAATGCGATCAGGTCAGTGGCGGATTAAGCCATCTGGCCAGTTGCCAATTTTTTTGCGTTATATGATTAATTCCTCTTTTGATCATAAAATCGCCAATAAAGTTGGTTTCAAAAATCACATTGTCAACCGTGTCTATCTCAACCATATGATGTATTGGCCAGCTAAAGAATATGATCTACTTGAGGCGGAGATAGTCGGCCACCTTAAGCGCAATGACGGCTGGCTGGACAATTATTGTCGTAGAGAGTTAAAAAAGGCCGAGTATTTATACGAGTTAGGTTTGAGATTAAAAAAAATTGATTGGGCGAAAAGAACTAGTCAAGAAATGAAAAAAGTGTTAGATGATTTATTGAATAAATATAGAGATGTAGCCTGTCCTTGGTATGCCCAATACTCTATTGACGTTTATTATGAAGACATTTTAGAAGAACAGTTATTAAAATATATCAAAGCTGATCACCCTGATTTCAGAAAGTTTGTTTTGGTTTTCACTGATCCGCAAGAAGAAACTGACGTGGCCGGAGAGCGCTGGAGATTGATGAAGCTGGCCAAAAAGTTTAAAGAAAATAAAGAAAAATTAAATCAACTGTCAAAGATTTATCACTAGAAGAACAAAAAGAATTTATTAAACCAGAAAATAAAGAGTTGCGAGCTAAATATCGCGAGCAAGCCCAAGTTATTGGTTTAGAAAAAGCCATGAAAGACGAAACGTCGGTGCGCATAGCGGCTGAAAATCAAGCTCTGGAGCTAATGCATGATATTCAATTATCTCGCCGTGGAGTTAAGGGCGGTGAAACTAAAGCTATTCCGACTGTAGGTAGCGGGATGTTTGCCGAATCTTTATTTAAATATGCCTTGGTAGTAGAAGATCCTAAAACAGGGGACAAGAAAATCGGTTTTGATGATGTCAATGAGATCGGCGGTTTTACCAAACAAGCCACGGCATTCAGGATGAAATTTATTCGCGATACTAGATTAGGCGATCCTAGAAAAATTCAAGATTTTATTCAAGACACCAAAGTAAAATGTGAATTTACTGATCCGGAAAGGGCTAGGCTATTTGAGGGCAAAAAAGTGTATTTAGACTGGGATAAAGTAAAAGAGTTAGCCCAAGCCGCTGAAGAGAGATTTAAAAAATAGGAATAACATATCTAAGCAGTATTGTTGGGTTAAAAAAATGCAAAGCCATTATTAATATTCCAAAAAGAATTTGAATTCTATTCAGCCGTTGCTAAAATAAGTTATGTTAAAAATCCAAGAGAATTACAGTTTAAATAATTTGACGACAATTAAAGTTGGCGGAGCGGCCAGATTTTTTGCGCGAATAAAAAACGTGGATGAGTTAAAAGAAGCTTTAGAGTATGCGCATCATCACAGTTTGAATATCTTTGTGATTTCAGGCGGCAGCAATGTGGTGGTCAGCGATAATGGTTTTCCCGGTTTGGCGATTCAGATAAATATTAATGGATTTGAAGTCGTGCGCGAAAACAAGAAAGATGTGGTGTTAAAAATAGGCGCCGGTGAAGTTTGGGATAAAGTTGTTAAAAGGGCAGTGGCCAATGGTTGGTGGGGGATAGAAAACTTGAGCTGGATTCCTGGCAGAATCGGGGCGTGCGCAGTGCAGAATTCGGGCGCTTATGGCCAGGAGATCTCTGATGTTATTGATGAACTAAAAGTTTTAGAGATAGCCAGTGGGGAGATAAAAATTTTTGAAAAAGATGAGTGTGGCTATGGCTATCGCACGAGCATATTTAATACAGGCAAAAGAGACCAATATATTATTGTAGCAGTTGTGCTTAAATTAAAAAAGCAAGGCACGATTAGCAAGGGGCAGGGGATTAACAATTTAGCTAAAATAGATTATCCTGATGTTAAGAAATATTTTGAAGAGCGTGGCCTTGAGCAGCCAAGTTTGCAGCAGATTCGCCAGGCGATAATTTATATCCGCTCAAATAAACTGCCGGATATGAGCAAGGTGGGCAATGCCGGCTCGTTTTTTAAAAATATTGTAGTCAGCGGGAAGGAGTACGATGATTTTTTAGAAAAGATAAGGGAAAATTTTGGAGATGAGGAAGTGGGGAAAGCAGAAGAATTAAAAGAAAAATACAGGCTGGGCAAAGAAATAAAAATATTAACTGCTTGGTTGATTGATATTTGCGGGCTGAAGGGTGCGCAAGTCGGTTATGTAAAAGTTTATGAGAAACAGCCATTGGTTTTGGTGACCGAGCCAAGTAAGGCAACGGCTGATGAAGTAATGAGGTTGTTCAGAAAAGTAAGACAGGCGGTGTATCAAAAGACAGGTATGAAACTTCTGCCCGAGCCAAGATTAGTGGGCTTTACTGATGAGGAATTGAAGGGATATTTTGAAATAAATTAGCAGTTAATACTCTATTACTTCTACTACCGATTTATGTTTTCGTCAACTGAAGAAATTAAATCCAAACTGGACATTGTGGATGTGATTCAGGAGTATTTTCCCTTAAAACAGGCAGGGGTGAATTTTAAGGCAAGGTGTCCGTTTCATGAGGAAAAAACTCCGTCTTTTATGGTCAACAGGGAGCGGCAGTTTTTTCACTGTTTTGGCTGTCAGGAATCAGGTGATGTCTTTAGCTTTCTACAAAAAATGGAAAACATTGAATTTCCAGAGGCATTGAAGATTTTAGCCAATAAGGCTGGAGTGAAATTGCCGGAATATAATCCACAGATGGCTAATTTAAAAACAAGGATTTTAGAAATGCAGGCAGCGGCCGCAGAGTGGTTCCGTAATCAATTGTTAAATTCAGAAGCAGGGTATAAAGCTTTGAGTTATTTAAAAGATAAAAGAAAATTATCCGCGGCCACGATTGAAGAATGGCAATTAGGTTATGCTTTAGACAGCTGGGATGCCTTGTCAAAATATTTAAAAGGTAAAAATTTTACGGATCAGGAGATTTTACAAAGCGGTTTAGTCGTGCCCAAAGAGAGAAGTCAGGACTATTACGATCGCTTTCGGGACAGAGTGATGTTTCCCATTGAGGATTATCACGGCAATATTGTCGGGTTTACCGGCAGAACATTAAAAGAAGATGAGAGCGCGAAATACATTAATACGCCGCAAACGGTGGTTTACAATAAATCAGAGGTTATTTTTGGATTATATAAAGCCAAGGCGGCAATTAAAGATGAGGGTAAAGTGGTGGTAGTGGAAGGCAACATGGATGTAATTGCCTCATTCGCCGCTGGCGTAAAAAATGTAGTGGCGGTTTCTGGCACGGCATTGACCGTTGAGCAGATCAAGATTTTAAAAAGATTAACTGATGATTTTATCTTTGCTTTTGATGCTGATCAGGCAGGCATTAGGGCGGCAGAGAGGAGCATTGGTTTGGCTTGGAGACAGGAGGCGAAGGTGAAAGTAATTGCGATTAACCAGAGTTTGGGCAAGGATCCTGATGAAATCGTAAAAAAAGATGTCGCTTTATGGAAAAAATTAATAGCCGCGGCCCTGCCTGCCATGGACTATTTTTTTGAGATGAAGTTTCAGGGTTATCAGCCAGAGGAGATTGAGAGCAAAAAGCAGGTGGCTAGAGATTTGTTAAATTTAATCATAAAACTAGCCAGTCCGATTGAGTGTGATTATTACCTTCAAAAGCTGGCAGAGAAACTGGAGGTGAGGGAAGAGGCGCTTAGAGAAGCGGTTAGAAAAGCAAGGCAACAAAAAAAATCCAAAGTGGCAGGGCAAGCAGGCGCTCAAACACAGCAGGCGGGTAGAAACGTCAAGAGTATTGACAGAAAAGTGGCTGTGGCAGAGAGGCTGCTGGCTGGCATAATGGCGCATATGGATTACCTGGAATATGTTGGTGAAAATTTGGTCATTGAATATCTGCCAATGGCCTGCCAAGAATTTTACAAGATGCTGGCAGTGTATTATACTAAAGAGTACAAGCAGGGCGGTAAAGTAGAGGATTATATCAAAGAAAATCAGCCGGAGCTAGGTAATCAGCTCAACTGTTTAATGATGCTAAAAGAGGAATTAAAACAATTATCTGATAACGAATTTTTAGCCGAGATTAAAAGATTAATTTTTGAGTTAAAAAAGGATTTTATCAAAAGCAAACTATCAGGGGTGGCTAAAGAAATCAGTAATAATGAAGATAAATTAAAAAAAAGCAAAGCAGAAGGAAAAGATGAGCTGAAAAATAAAATTGATAAGTTAATGCAAGAATCCAACGAATTATCAGGACAATTAAAGGAAAATTAGAAAATATTTATTGACTATGGCGCAGATAAAAAAAAGATTCAAAAGAGAAAAGAAAATAAAAGCCAAAAGACAAGCATGGCTGGCAATTAGAAATAGAGGTAGACAACAGCAGAGATTTAAACTGAAAAATAAGTTTATCAAGTTCAGAAAAAAAGCAATTAAACCAAAAGTTGAATTTTCTGTTGAGGCAGCCAAGGTTTTGTTGAGGAAAGGAAGCTTAAGAGGCTTTTTGACTGAAATTGAGATATTGTACGCTTTTCCAGAATTGGAAGAATATTTGCCGCAGTTTGAGCAGGTGCTGGAAATTATTGAAAAGGCAGGTATAATAATTGTGGCGCGTGAGATTGGAATTTTGGAAAAACCAGAAAAGCAAACGGAGATATTAAATGAAATTGGTTTAAAGACAAGTAAAAAGAAAATGGATTTGACTGACATCTCGGCTGATTCTATTCAGATGTATTTGCGCGAGATTGGCAAGGCGCCGCTTTTGGTTGGCGATGAAGAGGTGCAGCTGGCTAAAAAGAAAGAAAAAGGCGATAGGGAAGCGGAGCAGAAATTAGTGCAGTCAAATTTACGTTTAGTGGTTTCAATTGCTAAAAAATTTGTGGGACGGGGAGGTTTAACTTTATTGGATTTGATTCAGGAAGGCAATATTGGATTATTTAGGGCGGTGGAAAAATTTGATTATCGCCGAGGCTATAAATTCTCAACCTATGCTACTTGGTGGATAAGGCAGGCGATTACCAGATCTTTAGCTGATCAATCAAGGACGATTAGAATCCCAGTGCATATGGTGGAAACAATTAATAAATTTCAGCAGGTGCAGAGAAGGCTGATTCAAGATTTAGGCCGTGAGCCTTTGCCAGAGGAAATCGCTGCAGAAATGGGGGAAGAGATTGAAAAAATACGTCACATTATGCAGATTTCGCAAGAAACAGTGTCCTTGGAAACATCAGTTGGAGACGACAGCGATGATGACGCAAAACTTTCAGATTTTATTGAAGACACTAAAACCTTGAGTCCGTCCAAGGCAGCGGCCTTGCGGCTTTTAAGCGAACATGTTAAACATATTATTGAAGAGCTGACTCCCAGAGAGAAGAAAATTCTGGAGATGCGTTTTGGTTTAATAGATGGCGTGGCCCATACCTTGGAAGAGGTGGGACAAGAATTCGGCGTGACTAGAGAGAGAATCAGGCAGATTGAGACCAAGGCCCTGGAAAAGATAAAAGAACACGTTGGTATGAATAAGCTAAGAGATTATTAATTTAATATTTAATATTCGGGGATAGTTCAGTAATCAAGCGATAATATCCTAAGAACGGATGTTTTTTGTTGAAATAAAATTTTTACTTGAATTGTATTAAATATGAGGGTAAGATAAAAAACATATGAACCCCTCTCAATTAACTGATGAGCAGCTTGTTAAAATAATTCGTGGAAAAGACAGGGAATTATATAGTCAAATAATTAAGCGCTACCAAACGAAGTTGTCGCATTATCTTCGCAAATTTATTTATAATGCGGACGAGCTTGAAGATGTGCTGCAGGTGGCTTTTATTAAGGCCTACAGAAATTTATACGGTTTTGATGTTAATAAAAAATTTTCTTCTTGGCTTTATCGCATCGCCCACAATGAGGCCATAAATTATTTAAAAAAGAATTCCACCGGGCAGATTTCTCTGGCTGAAGTGGAATATAAATTAATTGATGAAAAAATTAATTTGTCCGAAGATCTTGATAAGATTTTATTAAAGAAAAAAGTAGAAAGATATTTAAATAAGATTAAATTAAAATATCGCGAGCCGTTAATTTTATTTTATTTTGAACAAAAATCTTATCAGGAAATAAGTGATATTTTAAGAGTTCCTAGGAGCACAGTCGGCACATTAATTAGAAGAGGCAAAGATCAGTTAAGAGAGCTATTGTTAAATTATTAAATTGCTCAATTGTTGAATTGTTTCCCATCAACAATTCAACAATTGAGCCATGTAATTTATGTCAGAAAATTTGGAAAATAAAATAATGTCCCAAATTAAAAGCGGCAAATTAAAGTTACATTCGCGCTATATTTTTTTAGCCGAGAAATTGGGACTCTCAAGCGCTTTGGTCTTAAGCGCGCTGCTGGCTGTTTTATTTTGCAGTTTGCTTTTATTTTATTTAAAAGAAACAGATAACTTGGTTTATTTAAGTTTTGGCCGACTGGGGATTTTGGCATTTCTGGACTCCTTCCCCTATCTTTTAGTGGCGGTTTTCGTTGTTTTATTGTTCGCGGCCGGTTATTTAATCAGTCAAAGCGACTGGTCATATAAAAAACCGTTTAAATATGTTGCTTTTGGTCTGCTGGCTTTTGTTTTATTAATTGGCAGCACTTTGGCTTTGACAGGTGTGGTCAGAAAAATGGAAGAACAGGCGTTTAGAGGCAGTGGCCCCGGCATGTTTTTCAGGCCATTTTTTGAGCAAGGCATTGAGATGCGCGGTCGCGGCATTGTTGGCAGGATATTTGAAATCGATGGTGATTATTTAATCGTTGAAACCCCGCACGGACTGCAGAATGTCAGTTTAAAAAATTTAAGATGCGAGCAACAATGCGAGCAATTTAAAAAAGATGATTTCATTATAGCCATTGGCCAAAGGAAAAAAGATGTTTTTATGGCCGAAAAGATTCAAAAAATAGAGCCGGGAAGAATGCCTATGATTCATCGCGGCATCCGCCGTCAGTTTGAAATAAAATAACCAGCTGAATTGTAATATTGCTAGAAAGGTAAGTAATGTAATGCATAGTGAGTAATGGGTAAAATTTGAGGCGCTTTGCTTCGCGGGTGCATAGCGAAGTAAAGCTCCTCATTTTAAATAGTCAAGATACAAGAGACGGGAGACAAGTATCTTATTTCAATTATGAAATTCATACTTAAATTTATTCTAAAACATAAAATTGTTGCCATTATCATTATCGCCGCGTTTGCCCTTGGCGGTTATTTTGGTTATCAAAAAATAAATGCCCAAGACAGTGCAGTAAGTTATACCAGCGCGGCAGTTGCCAAAGGCATGCTGATTTCTTCTATTTCCGGCACTGGCCAAGTGTCAGCCTCAAATCAAGTTGATATTAAACCAAAAGTTTCCGGTGAGCTTGTCTTGCTTAATGTTAAAAACGGTCAGACGGTCAAACAGGCTGAACTCTTGGCCCAAATTGACGCCCGGGACGCGGCGCGAAAAGTTAGCGAAGCCAAAACCGTTTTAGAAAACGCGAAATTAGATTTAGAAGAGCTGCTGGCTCCGACTGACAAACTGACTTTAACACAGGCTGAAAATGCCGTGGCTGATACCCAAGAATCATTGATAAAATTACAACTTACCCAGAAAAACAGCTATGAACAGGCTGTGGCGGATCAACAAAAAGCGGAAGATAATTTAGCTAAGGCATACGAAGACGGTTATAATAATATGGCCAACGCTTTTTTGGATTTGCCGGATATTATGACAGAGCTGCACACTGTTTTATACAGCCAGGAAATAGCGGAAAGTGAAATTGCAGTGACGCAAAGCACCAATAATTCCGTTTTAATCAATGCCATTGTGGAAAATGGGGAGAAGGATAAATTTGAGCAGTATGTTGATTTGGCCGACAATGATTATCAGCAGGCGAAAAACGCTTATGATAAAAATTATGCTGCTTATAAAAACATCAGCAGATATTCAGATAAGGCGGCGATTATGGATATTCTGAAGCAAACTCTTGAGACGACTAAAAAAGTGACGGATGCGATTAAAAGCGAAATCAATATGCTTGATTATTGGGTTGATTACCGCGCAAGCAGGGGTTTGAGGATTTATAGCAAGGTGGCAACTTATCAATCCAATTTAACTGCTTATACTTCCAAAACAAACAGCCATTTATCAACACTGCTTTCCAGCCAGAGGACGGTTGAAGATTATAAAGAAAGCATATTGAACGTCCAGAGAGATTTGGAAGAAATGGCCCAGAATAATCCATTGGATTTAGCGGCCACGGAAAGAAGCCTGAAAGAAAAAGAGCAAAAGCTGATTGATTTAAAAGCAGGCGCCAGTGAACTGGAAATTAAAAATAAACAACTGGCGATCCAACAGAAGGAAAATAGTTTGCTTGGAGCGCAGCAGGATTATGCCAATTATTTTATCCGCGCGCCGTTTGACGGCCAGGTGGCGGCAGTTAACGCGGCTAAAGGCGATGAGGCCTCAAGCGCCACAGTCATTGCCACTTTAATTACCGAGCAAAAAATCGCGGAGATTTCTTTGAATGAAATTGACGCGGCCAAAGTGAAAACAGGGCAGAAAGCCACTTTGACTTTTGACGCCGTACCAGATTTATCAATTACCGGCGAAGTGGCTGAAGTGGACACTTTAGGCACAGTTTCACAGGGTGTGGTAAGTTATGGAGTTAAAATTATTTTTGATCTGGAAGATGAGCGAATTAAACCGGGTATGACCACCAGCGTTAATGTTATTATTGAATCAAGAGCAGATGTTTTGCTGGCGCCGCTTTCAGCTGTTAAAACTTCGGCCCAAGGCAGTTATGTGGAGATTTTAATTGATGGAGCCCTGCAGAGAACAACAGTCACCACTGGTTCAAGTAATGACACCATGATTGAAATTACTTCTGGCTTGCAACAAGGTGAAGAAATTGTGACGCAGACGATTAACAGCAGCGCCACAAATAGCCAAAGCACCCAAGGCGGACAGCAAGGATTTGGAGGAGAGTTTAGAATGCTAAGATAATTCGTAATCCGTAACTTGTAACTCGTAACTTGTAATTATTTTTTTTATATAAAATTTACGAGTTACGGATTACGAATTACGAGTTACAAATTTATGATAAATTGTCAAAATATCACTAAATCCTACCAAACCGGCGAGACATCTTTAACAGTTTTAAAAGATATTAGTTTTGAAATAAAAAAAGGTGAGTTTGTGGCCATTATCGGCCCATCCGGTTCTGGCAAATCAACTTTGATGCACATTTTAGGCGCTTTAGATAAGCCGACCGCTGGCAAATATTTTTTAAATGATAAAGATATTTCTGAATTGTCTGACGATGATCTGGCTGAAATCCGCTCGCAGGAAATTGGTTTTGTTTTTCAATCATTTAATCTTTTGCCGCGGGCCAGCGTTTTGAGAAATGTGGAACTGCCTTTGATTTATGATACTAAAACATTAAGAAGTGAACGGCTGACCAAAGCAGAAAACGCTTTAAGCGCCGTTGGTCTGGAAAAAGAGCGCTGGCATCATTTGTCCAACCAACTTTCCGGCGGACAGATGCAAAGAGTGGCCATTGCCCGGGCTTTGATCAATGAACCAAATTTGATTTTAGCTGATGAACCAACAGGCAATTTGGATTCCAAAACAGGAGACATTGTTTTGGAAACATTTAAAAAATTAAATTCTGGAAAAGGCCACACTATTGTTTTAATTACCCACGAAAAATATGTGGCCGAGCACGCAGACAGGATTATTGAAATTAGAGACGGAGAAATTATTTCGGATAGGAGTGAAAACCACGATGGGTTAAAAGATAAATAATCTTATGTTATTTTACGATCTATTTCAAGAAACATATTTTGCTCTGTCCGCCAATAAATCGCGGTCGTTTTTGACGGTTTTGGGGATTGTCATTGGCATTGGTTCGGTCATTGCCATGATTTCCATTGGCCAAGGAGCGGCTAAAAATATTCAGTCAAATATTGAGTCATTGGGCTCAAATTTATTAGTGATCATGCCCGGCTCGCAAAGAGCCGTGAACACAATGGTCAGAGGCGGCATGGGTTCGGCCACCACTTTGACTTTAGGTGATGCGGAAGCAATTAAATCGCAAATTGAATATGTGAGCCAAGTGGCGCCGACTGTGTCTTCTAGAAAACAAGTCAAAACAACTCAAGGCACTAACACCAACACCAGCATTTACGGCGTTGATGAAACATATGCCGCAGTCAGAAATATTACTGTTTCAAGCGGTAGTTTGATTAATAACACTCAAGTCAGCAACACTTCCAAAGTGGCAGTGATTGGGCCAACTACTCGCGACGATTTATTTGGCGAAAATGCTGATGTGGTGGGTCAGAAAATACGGATTGAAAATCTGGAATTCACGGTTGTGGGAGTGACGGCCAGCAAAGGCGGCTCGGGCATGGGCAGCTCTGATGATTTAATTTATATTCCAATTTCAACAGCGCAAAGATATTTGACTGGCAACAGTTCAGTGAGCAACATTAACATTCAGGTTTCAGATGAAAAAATAATGACTTCTGTTCAGGAGCAAGTTACCGGTCTGCTTTTAACCAGACATAAAATTGCCGATCCTTTGCAAGCTGACTTTTCCATTATGAACCAAGCAGACACCATAAGCGCCATGACATCAGTAACAGACACTTTGACTTTGCTTTTGGGAGCCATTGCCGGCATTTCGCTTCTAGTGGGCGGCATTGGCATTATGAATATGATGCTCACCACAGTCACGGAAAGAACCAGAGAAATCGGACTTAGAAAATCATTAGGCGCCAAAAGCAAAGATATCAGCAGTCAGTTTTTAGCAGAATCAGTCGCCCTCACTTTTATCGGCGGAATAATCGGCATTATTTTTGGCTGGTTAGCATCAGTTTTAATTACCAAACTAAGCGGCACAACCACTTCGGTCACTGCCTTTTCAGTTACTTTGGCTTTTGGCGTGTCGGCCGCGATTGGTATAATATTTGGTTATTATCCGGCGCGTCGAGCAGCTAAACTAAATCCGATTGAAGCGTTAAGATATGAGTAAAATTTAAAAATTAACATCAAACTTATGAATAAAAAAATTGTTCCAATCATCATTGCGGTTATTATCGTTGCCGGCGCTGGCGGATTTTTTGGCGGTATAAAATATGGCCAAAGCAAAAAAACCAGCACTAATAATCCAATGCCAAGAAATTTCCAACTAAACAACGACCAAACTCAAAGAGGCATGGGTGGCATTCGCTCTAACGCCAATTTTATTGCTGGTTCAGTTATTGCCAAAGATGATAAAAGTCTCACGATCAAATTGCCAGACGGCGGTTCCAAAATTATTTTTTATTCAGTAAGCACCGAGATTATGAAAACCGCGACTGGCACGCTAGAAGAATTAAAAGTTGGCGATACAGTGATGGCGAGCGGCACTGCTAATCAAGATGGCAGTATCACTGCTCAATCAATCCAACTGCGGCCAGAAATGCCTTCAATGTCAGCTAATTAATTGGTTTTTATCTCAAATTGATTATTGTTTTTGTCTTCAATAATATAGCCCTCTCGTTTAACTTTTTTTCTAATCTCATCCGCTTTTTGCCAATCTTTGGCTTGGCGCGCTTTTTGCCGTTCTTCGGCGAGTTTTATGATTGCCGGCGGCACGGCTGTCTTTTTGCGTTTCAAATCATTTAAGCCAAAGCCGAGCACTTTGTCAAATTCAAGTAAAGTGGCGCGTTTTGTTTTGCCGCTCAAATTTGATTTAATCACTTCCCAAGCAACTGCCAGAGCTTGCGGCATATTCAGATCGTCATTGACGTTGGCGGTAAATTTAGAGAGTAGTTTGGCGTCGGGTTTGCCTTGAAAAAAAGATTTCTGCAGCACAAGAAATTCATCATACAAATTATTCAATGCCGTTGCGGCTGGTGCAATTGCGTCCGCTCGGTATTCCATTGGTTTGCGGTAATGGATTGAAAGCGCGGAGTAACGGTAGGCAAGGGGATTGACGCTATTTTTGATAAATGCGTTTTCCAGATTCAAGAAATTATCAGCTGACTTGGCCATTTTGTCTCCGCCGACCAAATTTAAAAAAGCCCCATGCATCCACCAGTTGAAAAATTTTTTGCCGCTGGCCGCTTCGGACTGGGCGATTTCATTGGTGTGATGGATGTTGATATGGTCAATTCCGCCGCAGTGGATATCTTCCTCCTCGCTCAAATATTTCATGCTCATTGCCGAGCATTCAATGTGCCAGCCCGGAAAGCCTTTACCCCAGGGGCTGTCCCATTCCATCTGTCGCTTGCCTCTGCTTACTTTCTCCCCCTTACTAAGGGGGAGATTAAGAGGGGGAGAGAATTTCCACAAAGCAAAATCAGTCGGATTTTTCTTTTCGTCGTTTTTTTCCACCCGGGCCCCTTCTTGCAGGGCGGCAAGCGGTTGATGGCTTAATTTGTTGTAGCCGGGAAATTTGGCCGTGTCAAAATAAATGCCATCCCCGGTTTTGTAAGTCAAACCTTTTTCTTCCAATTTTTTGACCAGTTCAATTTGTTCTTTGATGTGGTCGGTCGCTTTGCACCAGACATCAGGTTCGCTTAAATTGAGCCGTTGCATATCTTTACGGAAAGCGGCCCAGTAGAAATCGGCAATTTCCCAGGCGCTTTTGCCTTCGCGCCGGGCGCCCTGCTCCAATTTGTCTTCGCCCATATCGCGGTCGCCGGTCAGATGTCCCACATCAGTTACATTCATCACGTGCTTGACTTTATAACCATTAAATTTTAAAACGCGTTTTAAAATATCTTCAAAAATATAAGTGCGCAGATTGCCGATATGGGCGTAGTTGTAAACTGTCGGACCGCAGGTATAAAGACCGACCCGACCGCGGTTAATCGGCTTAAATTCTTCTTTTTTAAGGGTTAAAGTATTGTATAGTTTGAGTTTGCGCATACTATAACCAACGTTTTTTCTTAAAAAATCCAAACATAATCACCGCCCCCATTAACATAATTCCCATGATATACCAGAAATCATATTGGCTGTTGGCAAATGGCATGGCATTCATAGTATTCATGCCAAAGATGGCGGCCAATAAGGTTAAGGGAAAAACTATTACTGAAAAAATCGTCAATGTTTTCATTATTTCATTAATCTTCAAACTGATCATTGATGCCTGCGTTTCATGCAGAGCGTTGATGGTGTCTTTGAAATTAGTCAGATAATCCCAAATATCTTTGGTATGGGTAATCAGTACGTTGTAATCATTATCCATTTTTCTTGGCCGCCAATCAAAAGTGATTTCTAAAAATTTTTGCAATATTCCCCGGTGAGATTGCATTGTTTTTTGAAAATTAACAATATTTCTTTTGATCATTAAAATATTCATAATAGCTTTTTCCTCCGGCTGCTCTAAAACATCATATTCAATTTGATTGATGTCAAGATTGATATGGTTTAAAATTGGATAGCAGTACAGATAAAGCTTATTCAAAAGTTTATGCATTATATCCAGCGCCGTTTCATTGGAAAGCTGGCTCCTCATAATCTGGTCAGACTGATACATTTGGAAAAAGTCTATTAAAGGATTCAATTCGTCCTCATGGATGGTGATAAAAAATTTTTTGCTGATAAAAATGTCAACCTCCGCTGCTTCAATGGTTTTTGCTTCCCGGTTAAAATAAGGGAACTGTAAAATCATAAAAAGATAATCCGTTCGTTGGTGAATTTTTTGCCTTTGTTTCGTGGGCAGGCAATCGCCCAAGTCAGCTGAATCAAAACCAAATTCTTGCTTTAAATATTTTAAATTATCCTGTGTTGCTCCAGTAATATCAAGCCAGACAAATTTTTTTGTTTTTATTTCCTTAATGTTGTTAGGCATTTTAATCGTATTAATTAATATTATTTCCACAAGCTGATATAATTATACCATAAAATACTTTTTTATGGTACAATAATAATACTGTATGAACTTAACCAAGAATCCATTTAAAAAGGAAAAGGGGCTGGATTTTAAAAGTCCGGATTTAACTTTGCCTGAAAAAGTTTCCCCAATTGAAAAAGCCGCTGACCAAAAAGCAGAAATTGCCAGAGAAAAGTTAGAGCGGCTTGAGTCTCATCAGGAATCTTCATTAGAAGGTGACAAGCCAAGTTTAAAAAGTTCAGATCAAAGAAACCATCAGGCGGTTGTTTTAAAATCAAAGCAATTAAAAGAAATTGAATTAGTTCTTCAGGAAGATTTGGAAACAATATATTTTAAGATGGACGAGGCTCAGCGCAGGATGTTTAGAGAGGAAGGGGAACGCGTGGCGCGAGAAATTGAAGCCATTATTCATACTGGCCGCGCCATTGCCGTTAAAGTGCTTGAGATCATCAAGCGCTGGCTTAAACTTATTCCTGGTGTTAATAAATTTTTTTTAGAGCAAGAGGCCAAAATTAAAACAGATAAAATTATAAAAATTAATACTCATAACTAGACTATGTTTAACCAGCCATTCCAAATCATCTATCTTATTTTTGGTATGCTTTTAATTTTTGGTTTTGTTGTTTTTATTGTCCTCTTGATAGCTCGGCGCCTGATGAGAAAAGGCAAAAGCCTGCCCCATGCTTTTGAAAAAGTCATATTTTCAGTCAGCTTGCCTAAAGAAATCCACATTGAAGAT
This sequence comes from Candidatus Kuenenbacteria bacterium RIFCSPHIGHO2_02_FULL_39_13, assembly GCA_001783595.1. Taxonomy (GTDB): domain Bacteria; phylum Patescibacteriota; class Patescibacteriia; order UBA2196; family GWA2-42-15; genus 2-02-FULL-39-13. The sequence continues at coordinate 16,043 of MFMW01000005.1, forward strand.
TCTAAAAAAGAAGCTAGAAAAGATCAAATTGCCGAAGACATTTCAGCGGCTGAAGAGCTTTTTTCTTCTGTTGGCGGTTTGCGCGCCCAAAGCGGTTTCTTAAGTTGGCTTTTAGGCCGCAGTGACCAGCTGTCGTTTGAAGTCGTTGCCAGACAGGGCAAAATCTTTTTTTACATTGCCACGCCCCGCTACCTTGAACGTTATGTGGAACAACAGGTTCATGCCCAATACCCTTATGCTCAAATTGATGTGATTGAAGATTATAACATTTTTAAGCCGACCGGAGCAGTATCAGGGGCCTATTTAAAATTCACCAAGCACTTTATGTTTCCCATTAAAACTTACCGCAAGGCTGATTCAGATCCGCTTGACGCCATTATAAATTCTTTAAGCAAACTTGGAGAAAATGACGGCGCTGTTATCCAGTATGTGGTTCGTTCAGCTAAAAAAGCTTGGCGCGGAAAAGGCATTCACATTGTCAGGCAAATGCAAAAAGGCAAGAGTTTTTCCGAAGCCTCCCGTTCTGTTGGCGTAGGCTCTAGTATTGATAAAGTCTTGGCTGTTACCAAAGATTTTGCGCTCGCTGGTTTTTCAGCAAAAACCAAAGAAGAGCGCGAGCGCGAACAGCAGTCCAAAGGCTATCAAACGCCATATAAAATGTCTGCCCTGGAAGAGGAAACCGCCAAAGGCATAGAAGAAAAGGCCAGTAAAGCCGGTCTTGATGTCAATTTAAGAATTATCACGTCAGCCGCAGACAAGCACACTGCTGATATGTATTTAAACAATATCATTAATGCTTACGCGCAATACAGTATTTTTGAATATGGCAATAAATTCAGTAAAGTTACGCCCAGAATTGATCAAATTGTGTCTGACTATATTTATCGCAATTTCAATGAAAAGCAGCGCATTGTCTTAAATACAGAAGAGCTTGCTTCCGTTTATCATTTTCCATTAGCCACTACTGAAACGCCCAGAATTAATTGGCTCCAAGCAAGGAGTTCCCAGCCGCCGGTAGATATGCCAAGCGAAGGCATTATTTTGGGCAGAAACATTTATCGCGGCCAAGAAACAACTGTCCGTATGAAAGCAGGCGACCGCCGCCGTCACGTCTATATGATCGGTATGACTGGCGTTGGCAAGACAACTCTGATGGAAAAAATGATTCAGCAAGACATTGTTGCCGGCCATGGCGTTTGCGTTATTGACCCTCATGGCAATTTAGCGCAAGCCGTTGTTTCCTATGTGCCAAAAGCGCGGGCCGATGATGTTATTTATTTTAATCCAGCGGATGTTGAACGGCCAGTCGGCTTAAATAT
>MFMW01000005.1:17456-18146 GCA_001783595.1 Candidatus Kuenenbacteria bacterium RIFCSPHIGHO2_02_FULL_39_13
CGATGTTTGAGCATAATATGCGCAATGCCATGCTTACCCTGATGGCTGATAAAGAACATCCGGGCACCATAGTTGAAATCCCGCGCATGTTCACTGATGAGGAATTCCAGCGCTATAAACTGCAATTTGTGACTGACCCGATGGTCAGAGCTTTCTGGGAAAAAGAAATGGCCAAAACCAGCGATTACCATAAATCAGAAATGCTCGGTTATTTAATTTCTAAAGTCGGGCGCTTTGTTGAAAATGAAATGGTCAGAAATATAATTGGCCAGCCCAAATCTGGTTTTGATTTCCGCGACGTGATGGACAATCAAAAAATATTGATTATTAATCTTTCCAAAGGCCAGGTTGGCGAGGGCAATAGTAATCTCCTGGGGCTGATTGCGGTGTCAAAACTGCAAATGGCAGCTTTAAGCAGGGCCAACGTGCCGGAAACAGAAAGAAAAGATTTTTATCTTTATATTGATGAGTTCCAAAACTTTGTCACTGATTCCATTGCTACTATCCTTGCCGAAGCAAGGAAATACAAACTTAATTTAATCATGGCTCATCAATATCTGGGCCAGCTGGTTAAAAATAATGACACTTCAATTAAAGATGCCGTTTTGGGCAATGCCGGCACAATGATTGCCTTCCGTGTCGGTGTGGAAGACGCTGAAACTATGGCCAAGCAATTTGCTCCAGTATTTG
>MFMW01000005.1:18376-57402 GCA_001783595.1 Candidatus Kuenenbacteria bacterium RIFCSPHIGHO2_02_FULL_39_13
GCAATAAGCAATAAACAAAGAATAAAAGACAAGGAATTTTTAAAACATCTTAAATAACTTTCACAAACTTGACCAACTTCAGCTTGCCATCGTATTTTTTTATCTTTTTAGACAAAAATTCAACCACCCCTCCTTTAATTGCGTAAAGCGTGTCATCACCGCCTTTTTTTACATTAAATCCAGGGCGAATTCTAGTTCCCCGCTGGCGCATTAAAATAGCCCCGGCTTTAACTTTTTGCCCGGCAGTGACTTTAGTGCCCAGCCTTTTTGACATTGAATCGCGGCCCAGCTTGGTGGACCCGCCTGCTTTACGATGTGCCATTGAAGTTAATTTAATTTTTAAGCCGTTGCTCTTTGTACTGGAGCTTTTTGCAAATCATAATTCCAATTTTGTATTAAGAGTTCCCCCAGCTTTTCTTTGCCCAATTTTTCTGCCGCTCCAATTATTTCCAGATAAAGTGGAACGCCATTTTTATCCACATCTAAATTAACCTCTGGTGCAATTTCCCGAGTTTCTTCAACCTCGCCTTCCTTAAAGGTGATGGATAAGCTGTCGGCTATATGGTCGTAAAATAATTTCATCTTGTTTAAGGTTTAAATTTTTTATCCCAATGAGCAGTGATAACGATTTTTTGATTATTGCTTTCTATAAATACCACTTTTAAATACTGCTTTTGAAAATATTTATAAGCTGCTTGGCGATTGCCAAAGGTTGATATTACGTGATCAGGATTCTCCATCGTAATTTCTACAAGTTTCCGAGGAACTCTTCTTTGAGCCAATTTTATTAAAGCGTGCTTAGTAAATATAGCCATATTAACTGTTAGTAAGATTATACCAGACTGTTAAATTATGTCAATTTTTTTTAATGCCCCCGAATTTCATTTTTAGTTTTACTAATTAATCTCTCCAGTTCAGGACTAATTTTCACCGGATATTGATAAGTCGTCTCAATTGCTAAATATTTTTTGGGCAGATATTTTAATTGCTTTTTTACATAATCCCTAATTGCCAACACGTTGGGCAAATCATAAATTAACATAGTTTTCTCACTATCCCTTTATCTGCGTCCACTTCCACCATATCCCCGTCTTTAAGGACTTTGGTGGCGATTTTTGTGCTCATCACACTGGGAATTTTAAATTCTCTTGCAACAACTGCGATATGTGAAAGCACCCCTCCTTCATTGGTTATTATGGCTGCGAATTTCCTTAGCAGTGGTGTATCATTTGGCTTTGTTATATTTGTTACTAACACATATCCCGGCTTAGAAATTTTTATTCCGTGGAAAGCCTTATATACTTTACCTGTTATCTTGCCGGGATAGGCGGTGACTCCTTTTAAAATATTAATATTTTTTTTAACATCAATAAATTCCTTACGCACGCCGTTGACAGTCGCTTTATGTGAGGTAACATATTCTTTGTTTTCGTAAATCAAATACAGATAGCCTCTTCTTCGTTTAAACAGCTTAACAATATTATTTTTATAAATTTTTTTTTGCCTGATAATGCTTTTTAATTCTTGCAAAGTTGCATATCTTAATAAATCGCCCTCAAAACAAAAAGTTTTTCCGATTTTATTCACACATTTTTTTATAAGCGGTTCTATTTCTGGATAAATTAAATTAGCGACATTATCCCTTTCCTTCGCAATCAAAGAGATTAAATTACTCAACTTTTTTGCCCGGTTGAGATCGTCTTTTACGTAGCGCATGATGGAATTGTAAAAACCAATTTGGGAAAGAACGTGAGGATATACACGTAATACAACTGTTAATGTTTTAAAAGGATCTTTTTCGTTTTTTGTGCGCATTATGAGTTGTTTGTTTTTGTCAAAGATTTGTCTCATTTTTTTAATTATCAAATTCAAGTTTTTTCGTTTTAGCAATTTACCAAAGGAATCTCCAATCCGGTCTTCATTTATCAAAAAATTGGCCTGATTTTTTTTGCCAATACTACCTAAAGTGTTATAAAAAAAACCAACTACTTTTTTAAGAATTTTGGTATAGCCCAAAAATATACAACTTACTGATATCAAGGGAAGCTGCCTTGAGCTGGCGTGAATCAATCCATTGTTTCTAATGATTTTGAAATAATTATCCGCTTTCATTTTTTTTATTTAGTTTCCTAACTAAACCTTTATCCGCATCAACTTCCACCATATCATTGCTTCAGCTTTATTTTTGTTCAATTTTTTTCTCCAATCCCTTCCTATCTTCAATTACTTCTTCTAACAATTTACGATCAATACTTATTTTTTCAGTTTTGTCGCCTATGTCGTAAGTTATCTCTATTGTTTGACTTTTGCCATTGTTTATTATTTCAGTATGAAAACCTTGCGTTTCTTTATAGCCATTTCCTCCCACTGTATTGACATATTTATCCCTTGCCTCTGGCCCTTTGGTTTTTTCAAGTAGTTTAGCAATAAAACTTTCAGCTGCTCCGTTGTGTGTGGCCAAGTATCTCTCAAGCTGGTTGCCAAATTTTTCATATTTATCGGTTTGGCTGGCGAGTTTATTGAAATTATCACCCATTAATGAATATTTGTTATAAAGTTCAGCTAAATTGCCAGCATATCTTAAATAACTTGATTCTTTAGAATCCTTGTTCCTTAATACTGATTTATCGCTTTCCTCTATTAAAAATTTCAACAATCGTCCTTCATTATAAGCTGCTAGCGACTCTGCTGTTGAGTGAAAATCTAACCTTTCATCAGTATGTATTTTTGTGCCCATTTTTAATTCTTCAGCTATTTTAGTTTCCATCTGTTCTAAACTATCATCGGCCGAAATTTTTTCCTCATTAGCCAACATCATATGTCCAGCAGTTTCCAGCGTTCTTTTTTGTAAGCTGCCGGTAGCAATAGCCACTTCCGATTGGGGATTAAATTCTTTCCCCTTATTCGTTGCTTGCTGTCTGCCAAATGGAGTTAACAATCTGTCGCGATTATCCTTTTCTGGGTCATTTTCTTTTTGCCCGTGGCGCCGGCACTCAATAATAACTTTGGTAACTTTTGTTTCAAGCTCTTTTGGTGACATTTTTTCTGGCATAGTTTTTGCTATTAATTAATAATTCCTCTATATACTTTTATCTTATCCCTTTTATCTAAAAAAATCAAAAAAATACCTCCCAAGGTATTTTTAGCCTATCAATCCTAATCATTTTACTCAAACGGATTTCTGGTGAATTTTTCGGCTGCTGCCGGCGGCTGTTTTTTTAATTCAACCTTTTTTTTAATCTCCTGCCATATTTTCATATCCACCGTTTCCGTGGCCACCTGCTCCTGCAAGCTGACAACCAAGCGCGTGTCATTAATTGATTTCAATAAAATATTGCTTAAAAATATGAAGCAAATTATTAAGATTAAAATCCCCGTTATTAAAAAAACTCTACTGCCGCATTTAGAGCATTTAGCCAGAATTATTTTAAGCTGTTGTTTTAGCTCTGCCATACTTATTTCCAATAAGTTAATCCGTTCAAGCGCATTGCAAGCACACTTGGAGCTTGCTTATTTTCTTCCTCACTTTGCGCCTGCCCGGGAAATTTTTTGTTTATCTCCTCGCCTTGTTTAGTCAGTTCAATGTTTTGAAAATTAATATAATAATCAAATGCCTCAATTTGAGCCAGATACGTTAGAATATTTTCCAGACTGCCAGAGAGCTGCAGTTCCAAAGGAATAATTTTGTTTCCTTTTTTTTCATTTGCTTGGGTATTGTCAAAAGTTATCGTCTGCTGCAAATTGTTTTTTTCTGCCGCGCTTTCCAAATCAGTAATAAATTCAAGTTCCTCCCCGCTGTTAAGCCATATCTCTTGCAGTATGTTAATTTCGCTTTTAACCGCTTGCACATTCTTTTGGTTTTCCCTGACACTCTGGCCTTGGCTCAATAATTTGTCTAATTTTTCCCGCTGCTCATGTATTTGACTGGTATTTTGTCCGATAGCACTCGCTGCTGGCAGAATTACCCACCATAAAAGCCCCAGTGACATAAGCGCCAGCAGACTAAATATTATTAATAATTTTTTATTGTCTGGCATACTATAAATTTAATTTAGCTCGCATGGTAAAGTCAACGTCAGCCCGATGCAGCAGATTGGAAATGGGCGATTCAATCTCCGAGAGCATTTGAGAATTTTCCAGATTTGCTTTAAGCTGTAAAAAATCGTCTCTTGTTTTCGCCCAGCCGTTCATGGTCATTGTCCCTTGTGCTCTATCCAAATTTATGCTTTGAATCGTATTGCCCGCTGGCAGTAAAGCCAGAAAATTATTCAATATACCTGACCACTTAACAAAATCTTTTTGCACTGCGCTAGCTTCACTCATCAGATTGTTAATCTCTCCAATCCCGCCAGGCTGCGTCATTTGTCCATTATTTTCACTGATCATCTTTAGTTCGTGAGCTATATATTTTTGACTGGCCAGCATCAAGGCAGAAGCAATTAAAAAAATTGCCGTTAATATCAGGGCATTATTAACCATAGCCACATAGCGCGTCTTTTTTATGATTTGTTTTTTTATTGCTCGCGGCAAAAGATTGAGTTCAATCATATCATATTTTTTAAAGCCAGGCCTAGCGCCGTGGTATAAGCATAGAGGTTGCCAATTTTTCTTGGCAGCTCGCCCGAAATATTTGTGAGCGGGTCAGCAATCAAAATTCTTCTTTTTAATTTTTTTTCCAATATTTCGTCCAGACGATTTATATTTGAGCCGCCGCCGCATAAAATTATTTCTAAATCTTTTGTCTGCCCTGAAAAATGGTCCTGGTAAAAATTTATGGTATTAATGATTTCTTTAACCAATTCATCTATGACTTCCATCATTATGTCCCGGATCACTCCTTTACATTTTTTAGCGTCACTGCCGCAAATCAACTTTGCTTTTTCCGCCTTAATGTAAGATAAATTTTTTCTCTCCATAATGGCCTTGGTAATTTTTTCTCCAGAAATATTGGCAATGCTATTGGCAAACTGTATTATTCCTTTGTCAAGCAGGATAATGCTTGTTCTGGTCGCGCCCAAGTCTAAAATGATTTTAGCCCCCTCATTTTTGTTATTGTTCGCCAGTTCTTTTGCTTTATGCCATGGTAATTTATTCAGCCATCCTTGCTGGCTATTTTCAGTTGCGATAGGCAAAATTGCTCTGGTAATTGCCTGTGCCTCAACTTCAAGCGCCACTACCTCAAGTTGGGCCATATCACACAGCTTGATATATTCCTCGGCGACAATACGCGGCACGGCCGCCACTAGAAATTTCCTGTATTTATGGTCATTGCCAATTTCCTGCCAGTCAATTTGCACCTCGCTCATCTCAAGCGGCATATGCCTTGGCAGTTCCTTGCTAATCAAATCTCTGACTTTATCCGTTTGCGTGTCAGCGTGCGCTATGTCAATTACTTTAATAAAAGTTTTAGTTTCCGGCAAAGAAATCGCCGCATAGCGCGTGGTGAACTTATTAGCTGATTTTTGAATTACTTGCCGAATAAATCCAGCTACTTTTGGTGCATCTTTAATCACACCCTCCTCAATAATTCCGGGTGGCAGATTGATTGAATTTAATGCTTGAATATAATTTTTCCCCCTTTTTCTTTTAATTTGCGCGGCTTTTAAGGACAAATCAGAGATATCCAAGCCTAATATTTTATTGGGTGAAGTTAAAGACATGAAACAATAAGCAATAATCAATAAGCAATAAGCAAAGTTATAACTTTCTATTTTTTATTTTTGTCATGGACACCCAAAGCATTGCTGAAATCTCATCAATAAGATTAGTTAATCTAAGATATTCATCTTCTGAAAAATATTTTAATTCTTTTGCCAGATAAATAATATATTTACATTCTCTCGCAGAACCATAAGATATTTCCCAAAAATTTAATTTTACATTTTCTTTTATTCTCGCATAGCCTTCAAGAAAATTTAGCATTACTGACACCGCCGCTCTTCTTAGTTGGGATGTTAAAGCATATAGCTCGTTTTTCGGAAATTGGTTACTATATTGATAAGTTAATTTTATAAATTCATGAATTTTTACTTTAAGAATATTATTTTCCATTCTTTGTTTATTGCTTATTATTCTTTGTTTATTGTTTCTCCGTGGTTTCTTGCCACTGTAAAATCTGGTATTCTCCGGTTGTTGGAAAGCCAGGCGGCGGGTTATAGGTCAAATTTGAATCATAAATCGTTTCTGTGTTTCGGTAACCAGAGACAGTCTGGCCCCAGCCATTAACCCATGACCAAGTCCAAATCGTATTGGTAATAATTACTCCATACAAGCTGATTTTATTTCTCAAAACATAGTTTCTGGCATCTGCCGGCACTTGATATGAGCCGCTGGTTGTATAATATTTGCGAAAGACATGTCCTTTTTGCGCCATTAACACCGCGTTTATTTCTAGCTCATCAGGCGCCGAGTAAAGCGGCACATAAATATTGGACTGCGAAATCAGTCCCAAACTGCTCGTGCCATCCTTGGCCGCATAAACTAAATTCCCGTTAATCACAATTTTTGGGTTGCTGCCCGAGTCTGGTAGTTTAGCAGCCACGACCGTTGTCTGTCCGTTGACCGTGCCATCAACCCAAAGATCATCTTCTACAAAAATTATACCACAATTTCCCGGGATATTATAATTCCCGGTGTAAGATTCCCGGTCAATGTCATCAGATTCGCGCAGCCATTTAGAACTGTCCCAACCCCAGACAGGATTTTTAAGCTTTGACACCCGATACATATCAAAAGTGCCGTCACTTTTAAAATTCAGATGATAGCCCAAGCCGCGCTGTTGAAAATAGCAATCTTCAGTTGTGGAGCACATTGAATTTTGGGCCAATGTTTTAAGCGTGGCCAAATCAGTTGTCACTTCGTCAAAGTCAATGTTAGACAGGGGAAAATCCCATAATGATTGTTCCTCGCCAGTTCCCCATACTCCCGGTTTTGTCTGGTAAGAACAGCCGTGTTCCGGCCCGCAAATATATGTTTCTTTAGCTGATGTTGTTTTGCCGTCATTATAGCCGTCCATTCTAATGCCGCCGTTAGAATGCAGCGGCCCATGCAATGTTTCCGTGTCGCCAAACCAGACATTGGAATTAGTCAAAAAGGCGAATTGCGCCATTGATGGCCGGCCGTATTTTACTTTAACGGTTCTATCCACACCCGGGTCATTATTCATCCAGCCTGTTGACTCAATTATGACTGTGTTGGAGCATTCTGAAGGGGGAGTAATGGCTAAAGAGAATTTGCCAATCGTGTTGCCTAAATTATCTTGGTAATCGTGCACGTAAGGTCCGGGCAATCCTGTGCCGTCCTGAAAATCGTCAGGCGCGTGCGCCAAATGCCAGCGGTAATAATTAACTCCGGCCTCTGCCGTTGCTAAAGCCTTTGCCCAATTTATTTTTTTCAAGCCCAATTTATGCTGGCTAGCAATCATGCCTGACAGTCCTACTGCTATTACGGTGAACAGCATTGTAAAAACCAGCGCCATAATCAGCATCGCGCCCCTTTTATTTTCAAGAATATTAATCCTGTTGCTTATTAATCGCATTTTGTATTCTGATTTTATTATAGCACATTTTGCATTTTTTTAACTTTTCCACAGTCATATATGCTATAATATATACATGAATAAACTTATCAAAAAAATTGAAGCCGCCGGTCTTTTGGGTCGCGGTTGCGGCACTTTCCCAACGGCTAAAAAATGGTTGGCCGTGTTAAATGCGCCCGGCAGGGAAAAATATGTCATCGTCAACTGTTCCGAGTCAGAGCCAGGCATTTTTAAAGACGAATTTATTTTAGATAATTATCCAGAGCTTGTTTTGGACGGTCTTAAACTCGCCATGCGAACTCTGAACGCCAGTCAAGGTTTTATTTATCTCAATCCCATATTTAATTCTCGTTTTAGAAACAAGATCCAAATCTTAATTGGTCATGATAATATTGAAATTTTTTCAGAACCATCCAAATCCTACATCGCTGGCGAAGAATCAACCATTGTCAATCTGATGGAAGGCAAAAGAGAAGAGCCCCGTTTTAAACCGCCCTTTGTTTTGGAAAAGGGTTTTTTAAATAAACCCACCCTAGTCAACAATTGTGAAACATTTTATGACATAGCTCTTATTAATCAAGGCAAATACAAGCGAGAAAGATTTTTCTGCATTGCCGGTGATAACACTCCTAAAAATATTTTCAAATTCCCAGAAACCATAACCGTTAAGCAAGCTCTGCTTGAATCCGGCCATTATCCTAATTTTAAATTTTTTATTCAGCTTGGCGGCGCCATGGCTGGCATCTGCCTTGCCGCAGACCAATTGGATGATTACGCAATCCAGTATTATGGAGGGCTGATAATTCACGAGTTGGCAAAAGACGAGCGGCAGCTAGTCAATAAATGGCTTGAATTTTACAAAAAAGAAAGCTGTGGGCAATGCGTTCCCTGCCGCGAAGGCACTTATCGGCTTTATGAAATGTATAATGCAAAAGATTTTAACCACCAGCTATTTGCCGATATCATCTTTGCCATGCAAAACTCATCTCTTTGCTCCATGGGTAAAATGGCCGCTACTGCCATTACCAGTTATTTTGAAAATATAAAAAAATGCAAAAAAAGATAAAAATAACCATCAATCATAAGCAATACTTTAGCCAAGAGAGCCAGACTATTTTAGATGTTTGCCAAGCCAATGGTATTGATATCCCAACCCTGTGCAAACATCCTGATTTAGTTATTCAAGGCAAATGCCGGATTTGCTTGGTTGAAGTTGAGGGGCAGGGGATTATTACTGCCTGCACTCAAACTGCGGCAGATGGCATGGAAATCAAAACCGACACTTTACTTGTCAAGCGCGCTCGGGCGGTTAATCTGGAAATGATTTATGCCGAGCACATTGAAAAATGCTCTAGCTGCATTCAGGAACATTCTTGCGCTCTTAAAGATTATGCTAACCAGTATGGCCTTAAAATTACTCGCTACCAAGACCGCAAGGCTAAATTACCAGCCTGGCACTTTGGCGACTTTATCCAGTTTGATTCCAGTAAATGCATTGACTGCGGAATTTGTAGCGAAGTTTGCACTGATAAACAAACCTGTGATTTTTATCAGACCATTAATAAAGGTTATCAAACTCAAACCAAACCAACTGATGATCCTAAAAAAGACTGCACCTACTGCGGCCAATGCGTTGTCCATTGTCCAGTTGGCGCGGTTCAGGGCGTGCCCCATTGGCAATTTGTGGAAGAGTTGCTAAAAAATAAAAAGACAAGCGCTAAAACTCTTGTGGCCCAAATTGCTCCCTCAATCAGAGTGAGTATTGGCGAAGAATATAATTTTGCTTATGGCCAAATTACCAGCGGTCAACTGGCTGCCAGTATGCGCGCCTTAGGCTTTGATGTTGCTTTTGATGTTTCAGCCGGGGCTGATTTTACCAGTTATGAGGAAGCGCTTGAACTAATTCATTGGCTTGAGGCAAAAAAAGACCGTCCGATGTTCACTGCTTGCTGTCCAGCTTGGGTGAAATTTGTTGAATTTTATTATCCAGAATTTATCTCTCATCTCACCACCACTCGTTCGCCGCATATTCATTCAGCCATCATAACTAAAACTTATTGGGCAGAGCTTATGGGAAAAAAGCCGCAAGATATTATTGTTGTTTCCATTATGCCGTGTACGGCTAAAAAGCAGGAAATTAGTCTAACCACCCAGCGCTATCAGCATCTGCCCATCGTTGATTATGTGGTCACCACGCGCGAATATGTTTATCTGCTCCGCAGGGCAAAAATTGATTTTCCAAAATTGGCATCAAAAGAGCTGGATAATCCACTGGGTAATTCCTCCGGCGCCGGCGTAATTTATGGCGCTAGCGGCGGTGTGATGGAATCAGCTCTTCGTTCTGCCGACTATATGCTGCGGGTAAAAAAAGAAACAGGCAGTTTAAAGCCAATTATCAATGGTGAAAATTATCAACTAATCAAAAATAGATATTCCCGGATTAGCCAAAGCAGAATTGAATTCACACAAGTCCGCGGCCAACAAGGGATTAAAGAAGCAGCGGTAAATATTGGCGGCAAAAATCTGCGCGTAGCCATTGTGAGCGGTTTGGGCAGTGCCAGAAAATTGATTGAAAACATCAAAGCTAAAAAATGCCAGTATGATTATGTGGAAGTGATGGCTTGCCCAGGCGGCTGTATTGGCGGAGGCGGGCAACCACTGCCAGTCAGCGCTGAAATCAGGGCGAAGCGCGCCGCTGCGCTCTACAATATTGACCAAAACCTAGTCATACGGGTCGCTCATGAAAATAAATTTTTGCTGACTGTCTATCGTGATTATTTTAAGGGCAGACAAGAACTGATTGAACAATTAATGCATTGCCAGTATAATGTAGCTAACCGGGCAGGTTATAAAAAAATAACTAACTAACAAGAAAATATGCTCAAAGCGATTACTTTACAAAGGGTAAATATCAGCTATGCTGCAAGATTTTTAGTCATCTTGACAATGGCCACTGGCGCACCGCTTATTGGCATCCACTCTCAATGGCTTACCGGCCCAATTGTCAACATGTCCCTAATTCTTGCTGTTTTTTTAATTGGAATTCGCGGAGCACTGCTGGTTGGAATTCTGCCATCAACTATTGCCCTAGGCACAGGTTTGTTGCCAGCGATTTTGGCGCCCATGATTCCTTTCATTATTATTTCTAATACTATTTTGATATTAGTGGTTGACTGGTTTAAGAATTATAATTATTTTCTCGGTTTATTCTTCGCCGCCGGAGCAAAATATCTTTTTTTATTCATTACCTCAAGCATTGTCATCAATTTATTATTAAATCAAGCTCTTGCCCCCACAGTGGCTGCGATGATGAGCTGGCCGCAATTTTTTACAGCTGTAATTGGCGGAGTATTGGCTTGGGGAATATTAAAATTTATCAATAAATAATAAAAATACATGAGTAATAATGATAAAAATAAGTTATGAGCATCAAATCAATTAAAAATCCGAAACACAGACTGGTGTTGTAAAAATTACAACAATTGTAGTATAATTAAACTACATATAATGTTAAGCAAATCTAAAACCACACGCAAGCTATTAGCTTTCTACTTCACTAACCCTCAAGCCAAAAAATATGTTAGACAGTTGGCCAGAGTTTTGGGTTTGGATGCCGGGAATCTTTCTAAAGAATTAAAAAAATTTGAAACACAAGGTCTTTTTTTATCTACTAGAAACGGTGACCAGAAAATTTTTTATCTCAATAAAAATTATCACTTATTTGAAGAATATAAAAATATAATTTTAAAAACTGAAGGTATTGAAGCTAGCTTAAAAAAATTACTATCTCAATTCAAGAAAATTGAGCAAGCATATATTTTTGGTTCTTTCGCTGATAATAGTCAAAGAACTGATTCAGATATTGATTTACTGGTTATTGGCCAAGTTGATTTTGGCAAATTAAATAGGGGAATTAATCAGTTAGAAAAAAAACTCCAGCGCGAAATAAATCAGGTAGTCTATAGTTCACAAGAATTTCAAGCACAAAAAAGAAAATCACCGTTTTTAAAAAATATTTTAAGAAATAAAAAGGTAATTTTAATTGGCCAAGATGAAACAAAATAATTTGGACAAAAAAATCAAAGAATTAAAAAGTAAAAATTTAGCTAAAAATTTTCAGGTTAGTTTTTCTGATATCATAAAATATTTAAATAGGGCGAAAAAAGAGTTAATCATCGCTCATAAAAATATTAAAATTGATAAAAATACATCTTGCGTCTTGATTTATCAGTCAATGCTTAAAGTTGGTCGCTGTCTAATGTTTTCTTATCATTTGCGGCCGATTGATGGGAGCCAGCATAAAACGACCATTGAATTTTGTGAAGTAATCATCGGAGAAAAATTTAGACAACTAATTGAAAGTTTTGACGAGCTAAGAAAAAAAAGAAATAAATTTGTTTATGATGTTACCGAAGTTGAAATTTCTGATTCTGAATTGAATTATTATTTTAAAGAAGCTCAAAAGCTGATTGAATTAGTTGATAAAATTATTAAGCATAAAAATCCTCAAAAAGAACTATTATAAGGCCTTTCAGTTATGAAATTTAAATCCCTTAAATATATAAGAAATCTGGCTGGCAAACGTGTTCTCGTGCGCTGTGATTTCGATCTGCCCATGAAAAATTGCAAAATAATTGATGATACCAGATTAAAAGCGTGCGTGCCGACGATAAAATATTTATTATTTAAAGGCGCCAAGGTGGTTTTGGTGGGGCATTTGGGAAGACCAAAGGGCGTGGATGAAAAACTAAGTTTATTGCCGGTGAAAAATAAACTAGAAAAAATACTTGAAAAAAAAATAGTTTTTATAGATTGGGATGAGATCCCTAGCCGCCTTGCTCCTCGGAATGACATATCACTAAGAATGTTAGAGAATCTAAGATTTTACACTGGCGAAGAAAAAAATTCTAAAAAATTTGCCAAAAAATTAGCAAGCTTAGCAGATATTTATGTGAATGAGGCATTTGCCGTGAGCCACCGCAGCGTCGCTTCGGTTGATGCCATTCAAAATTATCTGCCGAGCTACGCTGGGCTACGTCTTGAAAAAGAAATTGAGAATTTATCAGCCGTTCTGAAAAATCCCAAACACCCAGTGATCCTTATTATCGGCGGAGCCAAAATTGAGACCAAGTTGCCGGTGATTAAAGAGTTTCAAAAAATTGCCGACCAAATTCTTGTGGCTGGCGCTGTGGCCAATACTTTTTTAAAAGCCGCCGGGGTGGAAGTGGGGAAATCATTAGTTGATGAAAAATATATTGATGAAGCAAAAAGTATTTTAAATTCAAAAATTTTACTGCCCGTTGACTGGCGCGTAAAGAATGGAAAGATTCTTGATATTGGTCCGCGGACTATTGAATTATTTGCGCAAAAAATTAAATTAGCCAAGACAATCGTCTGGAACGGACCAATGGGAAAGTTTGAAGAGAAAGAATTTGCCATTGGCACACAGGAAATCGCTAAGGAAGTTTTAAAATCAAAAGCAAAAGTTGTGATTGGCGGAGGAGACACAGACAAAATTTTACAGGGTAAAAAATTTGGCAGTAACATTTTTGTTTCCACCGGCGGCGGGGCAATGCTGGAATTTCTGGCAGGGAAAAAATTACCCGGTTTTAAAAGAATCTTTTTACATTAGGACTTTCGCGTTTGTCATTCCCTTGCTTGACAAGGGAATCCAGTTTTTAAATAATAGTGCTGTTAGCTTATCCTCTGGATCCTCGGATCAAGTCCGAGGATGACGGAAGAAGAGCCCGAATATTTATTTGTCATTGCCCGACCCTCGATCGCAGCCGAGGGCAGGCTTGATCGGGCAATCCAGACAAAAAAACAAACAAAAAAGAATTATGGTAGTTAGATTAACAGAATGGATCCTCGGATCAAGTCCGAGGATGACAGAAGAGAGAGTCCGAGGATGACAGAAGAGAGTCTGTGGATAACAGAAGGAGGGCAAACGCGAAAGTCCTAAAAACTAAAAAATTAACTTGAAATTTATGACCAGAATCAAAAACATCATTGCTCGTGAAATTTTAGACTCGCGCGGCGACCCAACCATTGAAGTTCAGGTAGTGTTAGAAGATGGTATTACTAACGCCATTGCTTCCGTGCCCAGCGGCGCTTCCATTGGCAGCCACGAAGCACTAGAACTGCGCGATGGCGATAAAAAACGTTATGGCGGCAAAGGCGTGCTCAAAGCCGTAGCTAACGTCAATAAAAAAATTGCGCCGATTCTCACAGGCGAAGAAATAACTAACCAGCAGCGCATTGATCAGCTAATGATTGAACTTGACGGCACTCCTAACAAAGAAAATCTGGGCGCTAATGCCATTTTGGGCGTTTCTTTGGCTTGTGCTCGCGCCGCTGCTAAAATCAAAAAACAGCCTCTTTATCAGCACATCCGCGAGCTGTATAACATTAAATTTCCAGGCTGGCGCATACCCATGCCTCAATTCAATATCATCAACGGCGGAAAACATGCTGATAGTAATTTAGACTTTCAGGAATTTATGATTATTCCCATCATCAACACCACTTTTTCAGAACGTCTCCGAGTTGGCACAGAAATATTTCATCAGCTGGGTAAAGTGCTTAAAGCAGATGGTCTTGACACTGATGTTGGCAATGAAGGCGGTTATGGTCCTGATATTGATTCTGCCGTTAAGGCGGTTGAATATATTTTGAGCTCTATTAAACAAGCAGGATACATTGCCGGTGAACAAGTGGTTCTTGGCATGGACGCCGGTGCCTCAACATTTTATTTGCCACAGGAAAAATTATACAACTTTAGTCTGGACGAATCATTTCTTGATTCAGACCAGCTTGTTTATCTTTATAAAGAATGGTTTGAAAAATATCCTTTCTTACTGCTTGAAGATCCTTTAGCAGAAGATGACTGGCAGGCTTGGATTAATATGACCAAAGAATTTTCCGAGCTAAATTTAAAAGTTCACAATTACCGGCTTGATAATAAAAAATTCATTAAACTTCATGAAAAAAATTTACACCCGATCATTGTCGGTGACGATTTATTTACCACTAATGTCAATCGCTTAAACGAAGGCATTAAACTCGGCGCGGCCAATGCCGTGGTTGTTAAGCCCAATCAAATCGGTACATTGACAGAAACAGTTAGATTTGCCGAGCTGGCCAAAGAAAATAATTATCAACTTGTTGTTTCCCACCGTTCTGGTGAAACTTATGATGATTTCATCGCTGACCTGTCCGTTGCTCTTGGCGCGGAATTCATCAAAGCAGGCGCGCCGTCCCGCGGAGAGCGTGTGGCAAAATACAACAGATTATTGAAGATTGAAGAGGAATTAGTTGACCAATGACCAAAAAGCAGTTAATACAAAGGGTAAATAACATTCAGTGGGAATGGGATTGGGGAAGGAAATTTAGTCCCTTGTTTAGTTATGCCGTTGTTTGTGCTTGGACCAAGGCGCGTCAGGAACTATCGGGACAAGTCAATAATGTCATATTGTTCAGTAAAAATTATTACACGAATTTTTTTGTCAATATCAAAGATTTAAATCAAGCAGGTAAAAAGGCCTATGAATTGAGTACTCAAAAAGGATTTATTAATTTTTATGAATGCGAAGCACGAAGAGCCTGTCAAAAATTAATCAAACTATCTAAATTTGATAAGACCGGAGACTTGCTCAGTCAGTATAATAACTGGCTTAATGCTTATGTGGCTGTTTTAGAATTTGTTGCTCATATTAGGATATTTAACAGAATCGGTGAGAAAAAAATAAGAGAATTTATAAATTCAAAAATAAAAAATTCTAAAAAACAAGTGGAAATATTTAGTATTCTTTCCGCGACAACAAGAATAAATGCTTTTGATGATTTTCATAAAAAAATAACGTTGGCCTATCAGAAAAAAACAAAAAACAATTTAATTTTAGAACAAATTGTTCGGGATTTTAAATGGATGCCTGTCGGCTATGGGGATGAGCCGGAATGGACCATAAAAGATATTAAAAAACAATCACAAAGCTTTAGGCCGATCAAACCAAACAAAATAGACAAAAGTTTGATAATTAAAAAATTAGTGCCAAACCGCGAAATTTTAAACCTGATTGCGGCCATTGATTTGTTTGTTTATTACAAAGATTATCTGCGCAGGATTTGTAATTATTGTCACTATTATTCGCGGCCTATTTTTATAGCATTAGGCAAGCGATACAACTTAAGTTTGCAAGAATTAAAAATGTTGTTGCCGAAAGAAATTGGCAAGGTGAAGCCAAATAAGGGAAATATATTGTTTTCAGACAAGGGTAAAATTTATAAATTTAATTATGACGAAAAACTGGAGAATGAATTTTTTACTACTAATGATAAGAGCGTGGTTGGCACGGTCGCTAATACTGGTAAGGTAAAGGGCGTGGTTGTAGTTGTTAATAACCCTAAAGATTTGAAGAAGGATTATAATAATCGTATTTTAGTTTCAGTAATGACAACACCTGACATTACTATTGCCATTAAGAAAGCCAAAGCCATTATCACTGACGAAGGCGGTATTACCTGCCACGCGGCCATAATTTCCCGCGAACTCGGTATCCCCTGTATTATCGGCACTAAAATCGCCACACATGTTTTAAAAGACGGAGATTTGGTTGAAGTTGACGCGGATAAGGGAATTGTGAAAAAAATATGACCCTTCCCCAACCCTCCCATTGGTAAGGGGAGGGAGCGGATTTAATATTAATCTGTGAAAAACCAGGTTCCCCCTCCTTACAAAGGAGGGGGACAAGGGGGTGGTCATTAAATTCTATGACCGTAATTTTCAACCAACACAAGTATAAACAAACACGACAGCTTTTAAGAAATAACAGTACTAAGGCTGAAAGAATTTTGTGGAATCATTTAAATGGCAATCAAATTGGAATAAAATTTCGTCGTCAATATAGCATTGGTGATTATATCGCAGATTTTTGCGCACCAAGAAAAAAGTTGATTATTGAACTTGACGGTGGAATTCATTTGGTCAAAAATCAAAGATTATATGACAAAGCAAGACAGCTGGATATTGAGCATTTGGGATTTAGGGTGATTAGATTTGCCAATAAAGAAATAGCCCACAATCTTGATAAAGTGCTTGATAAAATTAAAAAAGAAATAAAAATATGAGTAAGGTGGAAGAGTTTTGTTTAAATTTACCGTAGCATAAATTTATTTGTATGCCAACTATTAATTCAAAAAATAGGCCATACCATCCATTTGTTCTAATAATATTAGATGGTTTTGGCATTGCTCCTTCTGGCCCTGGCAATGCCATTAGGTTGGCAAAATTGTCCAATTTAAACTATTATTTTTCCCATTATCCCTACACTGAATTAAAAGCTCATGGCGAGTATGTCGGTCTTTTTCCCGGCGAAGAGGGCAATTCTGAAGCCGGTCATATTAATCTTGGCGCTGGCAGGATTGTCAAACAGGATGTGGTGGCAGTTTCTGATATGATTAAAGACGGCACTTTTTTTAAAAATGCCGCTTTTCTTGCCGCCTTTGATTATGTTAAAAAAAATAAATCAAATTTGCACTTTATTGGTCTTTTAACCGGTCCTAATTCAGCTCATGCCTATCCGGAACATCTTGACGCCTTGATTAAAATGACGCGCCAGAACAAACTTAAGCAAGTTTACCTTCATCTTTTTACTGACGGCCGCGATTCCCCGCCCTTTGAAGGTTACAGTTATTTGCAGCGATTATTACAAAAACTTGATCCGGCGCATGAACAAATAGCCACGCTTATGGGCCGTTTCTATGGTATGGACCGCAAAAAAGAATGGACTAGAACTGAACTTGCTTTTAACGCCCTTGTCTTTGGCAGCCAATACCATGCCGACCATCCCTTAAAAGCAGTTGAAGACGGTTATGGCCGCGGTGAATCAGATGAATATATTAAGCCAACCACTATTTATAAAAATAATAAAATGCTGCCGCGGATCAAAGACAACGACGCTATTATTTTTTTTAACGCCCGGTCTGACCGCGCCAGGCAATTAACCAAAGCTTTTGTTCAGGACAAATTTAATGAGCAAAACCCCGGCTCATTTCGGCGCAAAAGGAAATTAAACAACCTTGTTTTTGTCGCCCTTACTGATTTTGGGCCGGATCTGCCTAATATCTTGACTGCTTATCCTTCGCCTGATTTAAAAAATACCCTAGCTATGGAACTTGCCGATCTGCGCCAGCTTTATATTGCTGAAACTGATAAATATGGTCACCTGACATATTTTTTTAATGGCGGTTATGCTGATCCAGTTGCCGGAGAAGAAAGAATTTTAATCAAATCGCCTGATGCTAGATCATACGATTCAGTACCTAATATGTCTGCCGGCACCATTGCTGACATTGTAGTTAAAAATATCCAAAATAAAATTTATGATTTTGCCGCTGTTAATTTTGCCAATCCGGACATGCTCGGCCATACCGGCAACTTAAGCGCAACTATCAAGGGCTTGGAATTTATGGATAAATGTGTTAAGAAAATTGTATTGGAAGCAGTTGATAAAAACAGAGGCTATGTTGTAATTACTGCTGATCATGGCAACGCCGAGGAAATGATTGATATTAAAACTGGCAAGGTAGATACCCAGCACTCAATTTTTCCAGTTCCATTTTGTATTATTGGTCCGGCAGAGCCAGTTAGAAAAATAAAACTCCGTTCCAACGGCATCCTGGCTGACGTGGCGCCCACTATTCTTTATTTAATGAAACGGGACAAACCTCAAGAAATGACAGGAAAAAATTTGATTATATAATGTGTAGGTCTTTGCGGTGCCTTCGGCACAACGCAAAGCCCGTTCTCGGTACTCGGCCTAAAGCAGTTTAGGCCTCGTTTAACCCTCGAACTATGAAGATTATAATCTTTGCCGGCGGCGTGGGCACCAGATTTTGGCCAATCTCTCGCCGTAAATTTCCCAAACAATTCCAAAAGATATTTAATGGCCAATCAACTTTAGAGCTCGCCTGGCAGAGAATAGCTCCTTATTTTGGCGCGGAAAATATTTATTTGCAAACCACTCCTGAATTAAAAAATCTAACCTTAAAAGAACTGACCGGATTAAAGAAAGATCATATTATTATTGAACCTGAAAGAAGAAATAATGGCCCGGCTGTTTGCCTAGCTCTCCAAAAACTAATTCAAGAAAATAAATCCGGCCCAGTAGCCATTCTTTGGGCTGATCACCTGATGGATCAGCCGCAAGAGTTTGTTAAGAATTTAAAAACAGCTGAAAAATTAATTCAAGAAAATCCTAACAGGTTTATTTTTCTGGCTGAACAGCCTCGCTTTGCCAATAATAATTTGGGCTGGATTCATGTCGGAGAAAAAGTCGGCCGGATAGGGAAGTGCGATTATTTCAAATTCCTTGGTTGGCAATACAAACCAAAGCAGGCTGAATGCCATAAAATATTTGAATCTGGAGAATATTTCTGGAATCCAGGCTACTTCATCAGCTCAATTAAATTTCTCAATGATCAATTTCAAAAACTTGCTCCTGAAATGTGCCAGTCAGTTAAAAATGACTATGCCCATGCTCCTAAAATCAGTTTTGATCAAGCAATTATTGAGCGGCTTGATTTATCCCAGGCAGTCATTCTGAAAACAAATATGGGCTGGTCAGACCCGGGTAGTTTATACGCGCTCAAAGAAGCTTTACAAAAATCACAAGATGAAAATGTTATTCAAGGCAAAGTTTTCAATCTTGATTCCCAGGACTGCCTTGTTTATAATTTTGAAGACAAAAAACTCCTCACTACCGTCGGTCTTGAGGGCCAAGTGGTCATCAACACCAGAGATGCTCTGATTGTTGTGCCCAAAGACAAAGTCAAACAAATTACCGAGCTGTTGGAAAAATTAGAACAAGAGGGGTTGGCAGAATATTTGTAGCAAAGAGAATTTATTGTCTCATTGACTTTTATCCCTTGTTATTTGTATAATTATTATATGCCAGTCTATAAACTAGAAAAGCAAAAAGCAAAAAAAAGTGGCCGGAAAATTTTCGGCGTTTTTATTAGCCTTGTTATTTTTGTCGGTTTTATAATGAGCATCTGGTTTTTATTTATTCTTTTAAACCCCATTTCTATTGGACACACCCAGTTCACCATCAGCCATGGACAAAATGTCAATGAAATTAGCCAAAATCTTTTTGCAAATGGCATAATTAAAAGCAAATTTGTTTTTGAAATCTACGTTTATCTTAAAGGCATTGAAGGCAAACTTAAAGCAGGAGAATATAACCTGCCAAACGTTATAAATATCAAACGGCTGACGGAAATTCTCATTGTCGGTGAGCTACCTCAAGAATGGGAATTGACAGTGATTGAAGGTTGGACAATTAAAGACATTGCCTGGCAGCTGGAAAACATTGGTAAGTTTCAAGCAGTAGAGCTTCTTGAAGCAACCGGCGTCAACCAGCCGAACAATCAATTTAATTTTGACATTTCAAATTATGACTTTTTAAGCGATAAACCAACAACCGTCAATCTTGAAGGCTATATGTTTCCTGATACTTACCGTTTTTTCGCTTACGCGACCATTGACGATATTGTCCGTAAAATGCTTAATAATTTTGACAAGAAATTAACCCTGCAGCTGCGCCAAGACATTCAAGCCCAAGGCAAAACTATTTTTGACATTATTACCATGGCTTCAATCATTGAACGGGAAGTTATGACGGACAATGATCGCGCTATTGCTGCCGGCATTTTTTGGAAACGGCTTGAGGCTGGCGTGCCGCTTCAGGCAGATTCCACCATTAACTACATCACTGGCAAAAAAACCCCGGCAGTTTCCGCTGAAGACTTAAAAATCAATTCATTCTACAACACCTATCTTTATCCCGGTTTGCCGCCCGGCCCAATCAGTAATCCCGGCCTAGCTTCAATTAAAGCCGCTGTCTATCCGCAAGCCTCGGATTATTGGTATTTTCTCACTGACAGCGATGGCAACGTCCATTACGCGCCTGATTTTGAAGAGCATAAGGCGAATAAGGTGAAGTATTTGAATTAAAATTTGACACCTATTTTCGTCTGTTGTATAATGTAAGAGTTATAAATATTCCTGTTCAATTACTCATATGCTTGAACAAAAAGACTATAAAAAATTAGAAAAACTTTTTGACCAGCGAGGACGTCAGCTTTTTAAGGAAGAAGGGCGCAAGTTGTTTGAACAAGAAGGTAAGAAGTTGTTTGAACAAGAAGGTAAGAAGTTAGAAGACAGAATTATTACCCAAGTCGGTGAAATGATTGAACAGAACATCTCGCCTATTTTATGTGATCACACAAACAGGCTGGATAAGCTTGAAAAAAAGATTAACAATTTACCGGACAAGCTTTACTTAAGTGATAAGTTCGCCGACTTGCAAGCCAACGTTACATCTCGCCAAAGAAAAGAAGACGAGAAAGTTAATCTTCTGATTAGTTTCCTTAAAAAGAGAAAGGTGTTGGTTGATAGAGAAGTAGAAATACTTGAGGCAATTGAAGTGTTTCCTAATCCTCAAAAAATAAGTTAGTAAAATCAATTTAACTTAAATTTGACATCTTGCGTTTTTCTTGCTAGACTTACTCTAGCAATTTAAATTACCCGCAGACAGCAGGCAAATCCGCCTCCATTCGGAGTCGAGACAAGTAAGACCTGCCGAGGTCAAAATTTTAGCTAATTTTAGCTATATTAATCTCTGCGGTAAAACGCGGTTTTTTAATTTTAATGATGCAATAATGCCAAAAACAAGACAACAAAAAGAAACTGTTTTGAGTGAGCTAACAGATAATTTAAAAAATGCCAAATCAGCCGTCTTGGCTAATTTTTCAGCCATTACGGTCAAGGACGACCAGCAGTTAAGAAACGTTATACGTTGCCAAGAGATCAATTATTCAGTTATTAAGAAAACACTTTTGAGGAAAGCTTTTGAAAAATTAGGCTTTAAGACAGATTTGTTTAAGGGTGTTGACGGCAACATTTCCATGGCCATTTCAGCCGCAGATGAAGTTGCTCCGGCCAAAGCCATTCACGGTTTTATTGCCAAAAATAATAATATGAACATTATTGGCGGCATACTGGAAAACAATTGGATTGACAGTAATAAAGTCAAAGCGCTGGCTGTTTTGCCGTCAAAACAAGAGTTGCTTGCCAAAGCCATTAGTACAATCAAAGCGCCGCTAAGCGGATTGGTAAATGTCCTAGCAGGCAATTTGCGAGGTTTGGTTAATGTTTTGAAGGCAATTAAAGATCAAAAGTCGTAGAAAATAAATAATATTTTATTAATTAATTATAATAATATGGCAGATGAACAAAAAACCCAAGAAGAAAAAATTGTTGCCGTGCCTGACAAATTCAAATCAATCGTAGCAGAGATTGAAAAAATGTCAGTCATTGACCTGTCGGCGCTGGTTAAAATTCTTGAGGAAAAATTCGGTGTTTCCGCTGCTGCTCCCATGATGATGGCGGCCATGCCAGTTGCTGGCAATGGTATGGCAGAAGCTGCCGCGGAAAAATCAGATTTTGATATTGAGCTCACCGCTACCGGTGAAAATAAAATCGCTGTCATTAAAGCCATTCGCGAGGTCACTGAAAAAGGCTTAAAAGAAGCTAAAGACATGGCAGAAGGCGCTCCAGTAACAATTAAAACCGCTGTCAAAAAAGAAGAATCCGAGGCAATAAAGAAAAAGCTTGAAGCAGCAGGCGCCCAAGTTACTTTGAAATAAAATTTGTTTCAATTAAAAATTCGCTCCGATAAGCATCAGAGCGGGTTTTTTAATTACTCAAAAATTACAATTCTATCTTATAAACTTTATTAACCGTCATAATGTATAGTTCTTGTTCGTTGCTGTTCGGCGCTATGGAAATTATTTTTTCCAGCTCATCGCCCAAAAATTGTTTTGACACCCGGCCGGTTTTATCCGCTATAAGAATTCTATTTTTGTCCCGGTCAAGCAGATATAAGTTGTTGATTAGCTCGTTGGTCAGCAGCAGGGTATGGCTGCTTATTTTTTCATAAGCTCCTTTTAAGCTAAAAACCTCTTTTTTGCCTTTAAAAAATTTGTTTATCTGGCCGTCTTTCGCCCCTAGCCAGACATTGCCGTCAACCGCAATTGTCTCATTGCCCGCCAGATCCTCCTGGCCGGACAGCCATTTAGTCGGGGTGGCAAAACTAGTCGTCTGATAATTATATTTGTATATATTATTATTTCCGTCATCAAGCAAATATATTTTTAATCCGTAAACTGCTAGGTCAACCAGCTGGCTTTTTTCCGGCAGCTCCAAAGCAATTTCTCTGACGTTATAATTATTGGTATCCATTATCCACAGTTTGCCCGCCGAGGTCAAAATTAGCATTTTATTTTTTTCAAAATTCATCAGCTTTTTAGCCTGTCCAGCGATACTGGCCACTTTGTCCAGCGCCTTATTGGCGGAGTTCACCTTGTAAATTTCATCTCCGCGCGCCAAATAAATTATATTATTTGAAGCGAGATATATATTGGATGTTGGCGCAAAGCCTTGCGGCAAATCAGCCGTCACTTCCGGGTTGGTAATAGTTTCTAAATTATAAATTCTATTAATCTGCTTTGCCAGCTTATTTTTTAATTCCTGATACTGGTATTGTTCTTCAGGATTATTGCTCGTTAGCTTGGCCAAAAGATTATTGGCTTCGCTCAAAAGCCCTTGCGCTTTGTCCTCGTCTTTGTAAATGAGCGCCGCTTCCACAGAATTTATCTTGCTGTTTATTTCTTCAGCCAATGTCTGGAATTCCTGCTTCTTCGTTTGCTTTGCATTTTTTTTATTAATCATAAGCAAACTGCCGGCAAATAAAATGGCGGCCAATATAATGAGTAATATTAAGCGATACTCCACAATATTAAAGCTTTTCCATTTTTTAAAGGCCAAACCCCTTGCTTTTTTCCCAGTGTCCTGGTCAGCTATTTGTTGTTCACTCCCCACTCTTGTTTCAACCAACTGCCCGAGCTCTTTTTTTGCTTCTTTTTTGCCAGTCATTTTTAATCTGCCTGCTTTTTTAATCAGGGCGTGAATTTTAGCTAAGCCGCTTTTAGCAGAGCCAGCTAGGGCCATAAATATTTTAGCCATTATCCCTGGTGCGGCTTTGTTTAACATTGCCACGGCATCTATTGTTTGAAGCACATTAACTTCTGTTGTGGCATCAACAATTTGTTGCGGCGTTTTTTTAAAAGCCATGAATTTAATAATAATAGTGCTAAAATCAACTGGCACTTTGTAATCAAGCAAAGTATTTTTAAAAAATGCGCAAGCCTGCGTCGGCGCCAAACTCATCACGGTTTTTTTGATTTTTTCATCTGAAAAATAGTCAAAAATAGTATTATTAGTTAGCAGTAAAATATCCTCGTTAATCAGCTGTCCGCTAATCAATTGACAAAGTATTTTTTTGCCAGTCGCATTTTTGTTGCCGCCGCCGCCTGTAATATCATGGATTTTATTGTTCCTAAAAAGCCAGGCGCGCAGGCCGCCAAAATTACTAATAATTAATTTGTTGTCTTGAACCGCCGCGATCAAAATACTCATTTTTTCTCTTATCCACCTTAAATTTTTGCCAGTAATGTCATCAATGTTTTCATTAAAATACTGCGCCGCCGTTTCCAGCGCTGCTTCCGTGTTTTTAGTAGGCGAGTGATAATAATATTCTGACAGCTCGTTCACCAACTGATCTAAAATACCGGGGATTTTTTTCTCGCGCGACCTTGACTCAACCACTATAAAAAGTTGTCCCAAACCCGTTGTCCCTTGCCTGTCGGAAGGCGCCACATACACATGCGATTGATAATAGCCCTTGGCATTGCCAATCGTTAATTTATCCACTTTTGTTTGATATATCATACATAATTTATTTTATCAGATTTTTCATTTTACAACAACAAAATACTATACTATAATAGAAATATCAATAAAATCGCCAAGGTACTATTAAATTAACTTAAGACTACGATTATGTTAGAGGATTTATTTGGTTCAAAAACTCGCGCCAAACTTTTAACTCTGTTTTTCAATAACATTGACTCTGCCTTTTATGTGCGCGGCATTGCCAGAGACTTGAAAGAAAACATTAATTCCATTAGAAGAGAAGTTTTAAATCTGGAAAAACTGGGAATTATAAAGAGTGTGCCGCTTGATAAAATTGATGTTCCAAAAGAAGAGCTGGCGCGAGACAAGCAGGAAAACAGGAAATATTATCAGGTCAACAAAGAATACACCATGTTCAATGAGCTCCATAGCTTGATCATCCGCTCTAAACTTCTAGTTGACAAAGCTATGCTTGAAAAACTTAAGGAGATGAACGGCATCAAGTTATTGGTTTTAAGCGGCATTTTTGTTTCCGATGTCAGGGCGCGCACAGACATTCTCATTATGGGCAATGTTGATAAAAACAAAATCAGAAGATTAATTTCTGGTATGGAAAAAAATTTCAGCAATCCCATTCGCTATTCCGTGATGACTCAAAAAGAATTTGACTATCGCAACCAGATGACCGACAAATTTTTATTTGAGATTATGGAAGGCAAAAAGCATGTGGTGGTGGATAGAAGACAATAAACAATAAACAATAATCAATAATCAATAAGCAATAAGCAATAAGCAAGGGCGCTTTTCAGGCGCTTTTGTTCGGAATATGAAAATATATCTCCAACAATTTTTATCTACTGCCGGACTAGCTTCCAGAAGGGCAGCGACTGACCTCATAAAACAAGGTCGTGTCAAAGTCAATCATAAACCAGCCGAGCTAGGCATAAAAATTGATCCAAAAAAGGACAGGATAGAATACCAAGGTAAGATAATCAAAGCGCCTGAAGAAAAAGTCTATTATTTGGTCAATAAACCAATCGGTTGCACCTCAACTGTCAAAGACAGGCACGCCTTAAAAAAAGTGGTTGATCTTGTCCCTAAAGTTCCCAAAGTCTGGCCTGTTGGCCGGCTTGATAAAGATTCTCATGGTTTAATCATTCTTACCAACGACGGCGATTTGACTAACAAATTAACTCATCCTAAATTCAAGCATGAAAAAGAATATATTATTACGATAAATAAAGCCGTCACTCAAGACTTATTATCAAAACTTTCAAAAGGCGTTAAATTAGAAGAAGGGTTGGCTCGGGCTGATAAAATTAATAAATTGGATGAAAATAAATTATCAATTACTCTCCACCAAGGCTGGAAAAGGCAAATTAGAAGAATGCTGGGAAAGTGTGGATATAGAGTAATAGACTTACAAAGAATAAGAGTGGATAAAATTAAATTAGGAAATTTAAGAATTGGTTTATACGCAAAAGTGCAATTATGAAAATTAAAATCAAAAAATAGTATATGCAATCATATTTAAACATAGTTAAAAAAATTTTAGCACAAGGCAAGGCAAAGCCTGATCGCACTGGCACCGGCACTATTGCCATAGCCGGTCATATGTTCCAGCATGATATGGCAAGTGGTTTTCCGCTTCTGACCACAAAAAAAGTGCCTTATCGGCTGGTAGCCAGCGAACTGGAATTTTTTATCAAAGGCATCACTGACAAAAAATGGCTGCAAGACAGAAATAACCACATTTGGGACGAATGGTGCACGCCCTTGAAGGTGCCATACGCCCACGATGAGCAGACAAAAAAAAGAATGATTGAAGAAAGAGATCTTGGTACCATTTACGGCTGGGAATGGCGGCATTTTGGCGCAGAGTACAGGGATTATAATACCGATTATACTGGTCAGGGAGTTGATCAACTTAAGAAATTAGTTGACAATATAAAAAGGGAGCCAACCAGCAGGCAGATGCTCGTGCTTGCCTGGAATCCGCTTGATATTAAAAAAGCCGTTCCCCCGTATTGTCATTACGCTTTTCAGGTTACGGTTATTGATGGCCGGCTGAATCTTTTTTGGAATCAACGGTCTGTTGACGTGGCTCTGGGCCTGCCGTTTAATATCGCGAGCTATGCCACGTTGCTGCATCTCTTGGCTCTTGAAACAGGATATAAAGAAGGCATGCTCACGGGGTTTTTAGCAGATGTTCATATTTATCTAAATCATATTGAAGGCTTGAAAGAACAATTAACAAGAGATCCCAATAAATATCCTTTGCCAACGATTAAAACTGAAAACTTTAAGTCAATTTTTGATTGGCAGTACACCGATACTGTTGTAGAAAATTATCAAAGCTATCCCAGCATAAAATTCCAGATAGCCGTTTAAAACTATGAAAAAAATATTAATGATGGCAATAACAGTTGATGGCAAAATAGCCAAATACACTGACCAGCCGGCTACCTGGACCAGTCAGGCTGATAAAAAAATGTTCATAGCAGAAACCAAACGGGTCGGCGTGATTGTCATGGGTAAAACAACTTATGACACTATTGGCAAACCTCTGCCGGGACGGCTCAATATGGTTATGGATTTTGACGTGAGTAAATATGAGAATATTCCGGGCGCATTGGAATATACTAATAAAAAACCAGAAGAAATCATAGCCGAACTTGAAAGTCGTGGTTTTAAAGAAATGATTGTTGGCGGCGGTGCAACCATCAATGGCTTGTTTTTATCACAGGGTTTAATAGATGAAATCTGGCTGACTGTTGAACCCAAAGTTTTCGGCAATGGACTGTCACTTTTCAAAGGCGCGGATGTCAATCTTGATTTGGAACTTATAGAAGTAAAAAAACTTGACGATAATGTTATTCATGTCAGGTATAAGGTAAGGAAATAACTATGGAAAAAGTATTTATAAAAAATAGAAAGGGACAAAAGATCTCCGCTTTAATTGATGAAAGTAAAAACCAAAAAGGCCTTGTTTTTATTTTACACGGTTTGGGAGGTTTTAAAGAACAGCCTCATATACAAACATTTATTAAGATACCAGTTTTGCTCATTGTTGGGCGAAATGATGAAAGCACTCCACTAGAACACCAAAGGATTTTATTTGACGCCCTAAAGACGGATAATAAAGAATTACATCTAATTAAAGGAGCTCCTCATGCTTTCAGTGACAAAGTACATTTAGATGAAATTTATGACATCTTTGATAAATGGATTAAAAAATATTTATAATTTTTAAGTGACCTTACATAAATAGCAGAAAATAACATAAATAATACTGTCATCGCGAGCGATCCGCTCACCTTTTGAAAAAAGGTGAGGGAGAGCGTCGCAATGACACAGGGAGAGGAGTGCGTAAGGTTTTTTATTTTTTATTTTGATTTTATGAAGATTGCTCACATCGTCTGCCGTTTTCCGCCGTATTCAGGCGGTATGGGAGTGGTAACTTATGAACAAGTGAAAAGACTGGCTGAAACTGGTCACCAAATGACTGTTTTTACATTGAATCAAAAAGAGAAGCTAGAGCCAGATAATTTTAAAATTAAATATATAAAAACTCTACGTTTTGGCAATGCCGGTATTTGCCCCAGTTTTTTATGGCGCTTGAGAAATTTTGATATCATTCAACTGCATTACCCGTTTTATGGCGCTCAAGAATTTATCTGGCTGGCAAAAAAATTTAAACTTTTAAAAAGCAGCAAGCTCATTATCTGGTACCATATGGATGCCACTGCCAGAAATTTATTCCATAAAATTTTACAGTTAAGCTCATGGTCCATCCAAAAACATCTTTTAAAGCTAACTGATAAAATCTGTTCTGCCTCGCTTGATTATGTTAAAAATTCAAAAATAAAAGAGATATTTAAAAAATATAATGAGAAATTTGTTGAAATTCCCTTTGGCAGCAACCAGCATCCGGAAGAAGTAGAACAGTCGCAAGTGGATGAGTTGAAAAATAAATTGCATATTAAATCAGAAAAAATCATTCTTTTTGTTGGTGGTCTTGACAGCGCCCACTATTTTAAAGGCGTGCCAATCTTAATTGACGCCATGAAGAAAATCCCGAAGCTCCGAGACAAACTCGGAGTTCGGGATCACCCAAATATTAAACTCGTCATTGTTGGCGACGGCAATCTGCGCAATGATTATGAGCGCCAAGTGGCCGGCTCTAATTTGCAAAATCAAGTTGTCTTTACCGGCCGCATAAAATTTGACGAACTAAAAAATTATTATGCGCTGTGCGACATAACGGTGCTGCCTGCAACTACCAGCGCCGAAGCTTTTGGGCTTGTCTTGATTGAAGCTAAAACTTACGGCAAGCCAGTTATCGGCTCTGACCTGCCAGGTGTCAGAGATGTGGTCGGGCAGTCTGGTTTAATAGTCAAACCGGGCGATTCAAATGATTTAGCTGAAAAAATTGAAAAAATACTGACTGATAAAAGTCTATATAATAATTTTTCCCAGAGCGCCATCCAAGAAGTCAAAGAAAAATATAACTGGGATAAACACATTAAAAAATTATTAGAAATTTACAATACTATTTAATTTATGCGAGAATACGAAGTAATGTACACGGACATCAATCCAGTTCAAATTAGAAAAAAACTAAAAGCCATTGGCGCCAAGAAAAAATATAAGAGAATTTTTAAATGGACCAATTTTGATTTTCCTGATTGGAGATTGCACAAAGATCATTCATGGATCAGATTGCGCAATGAGGGAGATAAAGTCACTTTAACTTATAAACAAAGACTCGGACCAGGAAAAGGGGGGAACGGAAATGATAAAGGCATGAAAGAAATTAGTTTCGCTATTGATGATTTTGATATGGCCTGTCATTTTTTTAAAGCAATTGGCATGACTGTCAAATATGAAGTAGAAAAAGAACGAGAGCATTGGGTTTTAAATGATCTTGAATTTGATATTGATAAATATCCTCTTATTCAGCCACTTTTAGAGATAGAATCAACCTCAATGGCCAAAGTAGGTAAAGGCATCAAACTGCTAGGTCTTGATCCCGAGAAAAAGAAAATTCAAACAGCCTATCAAATATATCTAGATAATGGAATTGATATAGAAAAATTCATTACGATTCATTTTGATAAACAGAAAAAGAGAAGAGTAAATGAAATGCCGGCTAGCTAGCCGGTTTTTTGACACAACCGCTAAAAAAGGGCATAATAAAATTAAATATATGATTGAGCCAAATAAGAACAAAGTCCTAATTTTTTCAGTTACCTATTTTCCTTTTGTCGGCGGGGCAGAAGTTGCTTTGTATGAAATTACTAAGCGCATAACTAATGTTAAATTTGATTTAATTACTGCTAAGTTTAGCCGAAATTTACCAGATTTAGAGGTTGTGGATAACATCACAGTTCACCGTGTTGGCCAAGGGAAAAAAATAGACAAGTATCTTTATCCTTTAAAGGCTTTTTTTCTTGCCCGCAAGCTGAATCGTCAAAACAATTATTATTTAATTTGGGCAATGATGGCTAATTGGGCAGGCATGGCAGCGCTAGTCTTTAAATTATTTCACCCAAAAACAAAATACTTTCTCACTTTACAGGAAGGGGATTCCGCAGCTTTTTTAAAAGCCAGAACCTGGTTTTGGCGCCCGCTATATGCCCAAATTTATAAAAAAGCTGATCATATCCAGGTTATTAGTCATTGGCTGGCAAAGAGAGCCAGAAGTTATGGCTATAAAAAGGAAATTAGTATTATTCCTAATGGCGTCAACGTAGAAAAATTTAAAAACTCACAACTGCCAACTAACAACTCACAGTTAAAAAAACAATTAAATATACCGGAAAAAAATCAAATTATTTTCACTAGTTCACGGCTGGTTAAAAAAAATGACATAGCCTCGCTTATCCGCGCTTTTGACATATTAGTTGCAAGTTGTAAGTCGTCAGTTACTTTAGTTATCGCCGGTTCTGGCAAACTTGAACAAAAATTAAAACAGCTCACTAAAGATTTAAAGTTAGAAAATAATGTCATTTTTCTTGGTCAAATTGACTATGATGAAATTTCAAAATACTACTCCAGCGCAGATATTTTTGTCCGTTCTTCTCTTTCTGAAGGCCAGGGCATTGCTTTTATTGAAGCTATGGCTGCCGGTTTGCCAGTTATTGCCACTCCTGTCGGCGGTATTACTGATTTTTTACTTGATAAAAAAACAGGACTTTTTTGCCAGGTAAAAAACCCCGAGGATTTAGCTGAAAAAATAAAACTGCTTTTAGCAGATAAAAAATTATACCTTGAAATTCAAAAAAACGGTTTAGAGTTAGTCAGGCAAAAATATGACTGGAATTTAATTGCCGCAAAAATGAAAGAAATTTTTAATAATTTAATCTAATGATCAAATTTGCCATTAAGCATATTAAGAAACGCGCACAATTTTTCAAATACTGCGTTGGCGGCGGTACGGCTTTTATTGTTGATTTCAGTTTGCTCTATATCTTCACTGAATTTCTCGGCCTGTGGTATCTTTGGTCAGCCAGCGCTTCATTTATCATTGCCGTTTATGTTAATTATTTAATTCAAAAGTTCTGGACGTTTAAATCAAGCGGTCAGCGCGCTCTGCGCCAATTCCTCGTCTTTAGCGCCGTGCAAATTGTCGGGCTTTTTATCAACAACACAACGATCTATATTTTAGTAGAAAGTTTTGGCCTGTGGTATATGTTTTCCAAAGCCGCTGCCGCTGCCATTGTTCTCATCTGGAATTTTTGGGCAAGCAAGATGTTTGTTTTCAATGACAAATTTTTGAACCAGAAAGCGCAAATTATCATTGCCGCTGAAATCTTTCCGCCTGACATTGGCGGCCCGGCCACTTACACTTACCGCATCGCCAAATATCTGGCAAATCAAAAGATAAATTTTAAAATTATCTGCTATGCCACGGTTATCCCTAAAAAAAGCCGAGAAGAATTTGGTCGGCGGGTTACCCGCATTTCCAGTTTCTTGCCTTTAGCCATTAAATATTTTATCTATTTTATCAATCTTTTTGTACTCTCTTTGTCAATCTCTGCCAAGGTTATTTATGCCCAAGGCCCAGTTGCTTCAGGATTGCCCGCGGTGCTAGTCGGAAAAATTTTACGTAAACGGGTAGTTATCAAAATAGTCGGTGATTATGGCTGGGAGCAAGCCAGAATGTTCCATGCCAGCGAACGGAGCATTGATGATTGGCAGCATCAAAGAGTCTTTAAAGCTCAAAATTCGTTGATTAATCTAAAACTAAAATTTATCTGCCAAGTGCAAAAATTCGTTGCGCGACAAGCTAACGCCATTATCGTTCCTTCGCATTATTTAAAGAATTTAGTTATCGCCTGGGGTGTGCGCGAACAGAAAATTAAAGTTATTTATAATGCGGTTGATTTCCAATTTTACGAGCTCCATAGCCAAAAAGAGGCTAAGGAAAAAATAAAAATTGACGGCGATCTTATTTTAACAGTTGGCCGTTTGATTCCTTGGAAAGGCATGGACACCTTGATTTCAATTATGCCTGAAATAAAAAAGATTAATCCTTGTTTTAAATTAGTTATTGCCGGTTCGGGGTCGGAAGAAAAAAATTTAAAACTACTGATTAAAGATTTAAAACTGACTAGTTCGGTCATTATGGCCGGCCGGCTGTCTCAACAGGAAATGTCAAAATTCTATCAAGCCTCTTCGCTTTTTGTCCTTAATTCGTCTTATGAAGGTCTGTCGCATGTTATTTTAGAGGCCATGTATTACAAACTGCCCATCATTGCATCAGCTGTCGGCGGCAATCCAGAGCTTATTCAAGATGATTATAACGGCTGTTTAGTGGAATATAATAATAAACAAGCATGGCTAGCTGCCATTAAAAGGCTGTGGGAGAGCAATTCGCTCCGCGAACGATTTTGCTCAAGCCCGCTGGTTAAAATGGATGTTTTTAGTTTTGACCATATGGTCCGTGATACTATAAAAATTTTAAATTTTTAAAAAATATGGCTGCTTTTCCCAACGCTATTGCCAACTGGCTGGACAACTATTGCGCAGTCATTGCCAGCCAAAAAGAAAAAACCCCAGGTGCCACTGTTGAAGTGAGTGATGCCGCTGGCAAGCTGGCTTTTATTTATGAAAAAATCAGAAATACCGTTGACTATAAAGACGACCATCTCTTACGGAAGCATGCCATTGCCCGCATGCTCAAGCGCTTAGCCGTCCCGGGCGCCAAAGGCTCAACCATTGCCTTGCCATTGGTTGAAGAATTAATTCGGGCAAGATACCTGCCCAACAAAGCCGTCTTTGATATGTCTGTGGAGCAGATTCGTCATGCCATCAATAAATATATTGTGATTTACAATTCAGCAATTGATAAAAATTATAACTCCCGAGAATTAAGAAAATTTTATGATTGGCTGATTCATCTGGCCGCCTGTGAAATAGAAGAAATCTTAGTTCCCGCCAGAGAAACTTTAATTACCGTTGATGCCATGCATCGGGTCGTCAGACAAAATGTTATTTTAGACGGCAATTCAGGGCTTGATCCAATTGATCAAAATATTCAAATATATATCGCCGTTCTAAAATCCCTGATTAAAGCCGACGAGATGACAATCAACTATTTTCTTTTTAAATACTATTTTCCAGATTGGCAGAAGTTAACGCTGGCTCAAGTTGAAAAGCTGGTCGGGCAAATTTGGCAGATTAAATATCTAATTCAAGCCCACGCCGTTTATCATTTAAATGAAAAATTAACCCACGAATTTAAAAAATATGCCGTTGTTTTCTGGATACTGCAAGATATTATCAGCCAAAACCCCGGCCAGTTTCAGAATATTTTTGCTTCAAGAGAACTCCTGACTGAAGAAATTAAAAAAGTCTGCCATAAAAAATATAAAAGCATTGGCAAAAAAGTCCGCACAGCCATTGTCCGTTCAGTTATCTATATCTTCCTGACAAAAATGATTTTTGGTCTTTTACTTGAATTTCCATACGATTATTTCTTTCTAGAAAAAGTCCAATGGCTGCCGCTCTCAATCAATGCTCTTTTCCCGCCAGTGCTTATGGCCGCCATCGGTATGAGCATCAGGACGCCCAAAGAAGACAACACCCAAGCCATCATCGCTGAAGTTGACAACATTGTTTATTGCAGTCAGGGCAAAGAACATCGTGTCAAAATCAGACAGCCAAAACATGGTTTTGGTTTCTACTTATCGCAAACCATTTATGCCATTCTCTATCTTATTTCTTTCGGTTTGGTTATTTACGGTCTTGCCCAGCTGCTTTTCAGTTTTGCGAGTATGATAATTTTTATCTTTTTTCTGACCATGGTCAGCTTCTTTTCCCTGCGCATCAGAAAAACCGCTGCCGAGCTGATTATTCTGGAACAGCGGGAAAGATTTTTAACTGTTATTTTTACTTTTCTGGCCATTCCTGTTTTGCGCGTCGGCCGCTGGATTTCAGTTCATTCGTCAAAAATCAACGTCTTTATTTTTATGCTTGATTTTTTTATTGAAACCCCGTTTAAAATTTTTATCCGCA
Organism: Candidatus Kuenenbacteria bacterium RIFCSPHIGHO2_02_FULL_39_13; assembly: GCA_001783595.1. GTDB lineage: Bacteria > Patescibacteriota > Patescibacteriia > UBA2196 > GWA2-42-15 > 2-02-FULL-39-13. The sequence goes on from MFMW01000005.1 coordinate 52,249, forward strand.
TTTTTGAAGACCTAGTGGTCTTTGTTAAAGAAAAAAGAGATGAGATGCTCTAAAAAAACAATCCAATACATTTTAAAATCATTGGCCAAGGCAATCTTAAAAAAATATCAGCCTGATGTTATCGGCATCACCGGTTCTGTGGGCAAAACCTCAACCAAGATGGCCATTCAAACCGTTTTAAAAAATGATTTTAAAGTCCGCGCTAGCCAAAAAAGCTATAATACCGAAACTGGCGTGCCATTGACTGTTATTGGCGCGGATAATCCGGGCCACGATATTTTTGGCTGGCTGGCCGTGTTTTTAAAAGCTATATTTTTGATTTTTGCTCGCGATAAAAATTATCCGCAAATTTTTATTCTGGAAATGGCCGCTGACCATCCGGGTGATATTGAATATCTGACTGATATTGCCAGGCCAAAGATCGGCCTCATCACTTCAGTCGGCCCGACCCATCTTGAATTTTTTGGCTCTGTGGCCAACGTAGCCAGAGAAAAAAGCACCATGATTACCAGTCTTCATACTACTGATTATGCCGTGATTAATAACGACCAAAAGACATTAGCGGAGCTAGCCAAAAAAACTAAGGCTCAACTTTTAACTTATGGCTTGAAGCAGGCTGATTTAACTGCCAGTGATATTAAATTTAATCAGGATAGCGCTGGCCTTTATTTTAAGATAAATTATAAATATGATAGCGCTAGCGTAAATTTGCCTAATATGTTGGGCCGGCCAGTCGTCTATGCGTTTTTGGCCGCCAGCGCGGTTGGCATTATCTATCATCTTGACCTGAAAAAAATTGCCCAGCGGCTGGAACATTTTGAAAATCCACCGGGCCGCTTGAATTTATTGCCCGGCATTAAATGCACCCGTATTATAGACGACTCATATAACTCTTCCCCTCTGGCAGCCAAAGCTGCTTTGGAAACATTGAGCCAATTAAAATGCGCTGGCAATAAATTCGCAGTTCTGGGCGATATGCTTGAACTTGGCGATTATACAAAAAAAGCCCACCAAGAAATAGGGGAGTTGGTTGCCAAGCTGGCAATAGATTATCTAATTACCGTGGGCGAACGTTCTCACCATACGGCTGAATCAGCCAAAGAATTCGGCATGAATCCGGATAGAATTTTTAGTTTTGACAATCCGGAAAACGCCGGCTGTTTCCTCCAAGAGCGCATTGCAGAAGGCGATTTAATCCTGATTAAAGGCTCTGCCGCTATGTCTATGGAGCGCATCACCAAAGAAATAATGGCCGAGCCAAAAAGAGCAGGTGAACTGTTAGTTAGACAAAAATAAAAGTTTGATTTTGGTAGCCCGTAGGGGAATCAAACCCCTTTTATCAGGATGACCCCTCACCTTTTACCGCCACGGGGAATTGAACCCCGGTTACCAGGATGAGAACCTGGCGTCCTAACCATTAGACGATAGCGGCAAAAGGTGAGGGGCTAATCATTAGACGAACGGGCCGAATTACTTGAACATTAAAAGCTGTGGGTTAATGAGCATTATCACCCCCAGTATCAAAAGCAAAATGCCGCCGATTAAATGCGAATATTTTATATATTTATTACTGCTAATTAAAAGCTGCCAGGTAAATCCAGCTATCAAAAGCACCGCAATATCGTCCAGCATATAGAAAAAATCATAAGTCAGCAAATAGAGATAGTAGCCGATTTTAGATAAATTATTTTGTGACAGCACCTGCGTATAAACCGCGGGAATACCGGCTGAACAAAGCAATTCAATTAAATTAACGCTAAAGGCCACCAATGCCACGGCAATTATTATGGCCAAAACCGATTTTTTTTGTATGGCGCGTTCCAGTCTGGCAATTAGTTTATTTTTAGTCGTTGCTGAAGTTACTTCGCAAGTCAATGCCGCCTGCTTTCTTTTTTTATAAAAATCATTCAGAAAATATATGCCCACCCCGACAGCCAGAATTCCAATCAGAATTTTGACCGCTGCCAGATAACCGACAAATAAAAAAGTATTAAACCAAGCTGTTAAAAACAGGAAATATGATAGGCTAGAGGCAATGATAAAAGTGCTGCCCACCAGCCACAGCTTTTTCTTTGAGCCAGTATTAATTAAAAGCGTAATTAAAACAGCCAAAGCCCACATAGAGCATGGATTAAAGCCGTCTAATGTGCCCAAGATCACTGTTAGCAAAGGCAATGACAAATTTTTCAAATTAATCTCGCCAATCAGCGGATATTTTATTTTTTCCCCTATTGGAGATGCTGGTATTGGTTCGCTGCCGCCAGTATTATCCATCTTGCTTTTTACAATATATATATCCAAGAGCTGTTTTATCTTGGCGCCGGTCGTATCTTCACTGCTAAAACCGAGCACCAGTTCATCGCCAATCACAGTGACTGGCACAGAGCCAGTTGCTTGCCCGCTTTTTTCTTGTGTCACCTGCAGTAGCAGCTGATAGTTTGCCTTATCATTCCAAGTTTCAAAGTTTAACCAGTCAATTTCCGGATAATCGTCTTTTATTTTTTGCAAAAAAATTGCTTCGTCATGGCAATGCGGACAGCCATCTCCCCAGAAAAAATAGACCGGCAGTTTTTCACTTTTTTGCGCCAACTGCGCTTGGCTCTCATTGGGCGCGTTAAGAGCGGCTTGGGCAGTCCCTGTATTAAAAAATACTCCCACTGCCAATAGGATAGTTAAAAACAGGCTAAATATAACAATCTTTTTCATGTAATTGATTATAAACCAAAAATTAATTCAGGTCAATTTTGACTAAAATCAGTTTTTTTTGTAAAATAAGCAGTAACAAAGCTAATAATTTTTTAATTTAAAAAATTTAACATGAGCGCCTATTACAATCTCAAGGCCATAATCTTAAAGCGTCAAGATTTTCGCGAAGATGATTTGCTCGTCACGGCATATTCGCGCGAAAAGGGTAAAGCCATTCTTCAGGCCAAGGGCGCTAAAAAGATATTAAGCAAGCTCGCCGGCCATTTGGAGCCGGTCTCTTTGTCTTATCTCAATGTGGTTGACGGCCGTTCCATTGACCAGCTCATTGGCGCGGAAATGCGCCAAAGTTACGGAAAAATAAAAACCAACCTCGCCAAACTTTCCCCGGCCGGCTGGTTTCTGAATTTGCTTGATCAGATGACGATGGAAAATCATTCGGATCCGCGCATTTTTCAACTTACCCAAAAATACCTTGACTTTTTAGAGCAAGAGAGCAAAGATTACGAAATAGCTAAATTGGCGGTCGGGTTTAAGTTGCTGCATCTGTTAGGTTTGAATCCGGCCGCTAAAACTGAAGTTGAGCTTAAAGATGAGATAGGGTTTATTGTTAAAAACAATATTGAGGAGATTTATAAAAATAAAGAGATACAAATTAATCAGAATAAATTGGAAAAAATTTTGAATCAAGAAATACAAACATAAATATGTTTCATTCCTCATCCAGAACCCGAAAATCGTCAATCCGCAACAGGATTATCGCGACTCCGCACGGTAAAATCAGAACGCCGTTTTTTATGCCTGATGCCACGCAAGGCGCAGTCAAATTGATTGAAAGCGAAAAAATTAAAACCATTGGCGTGCCAGCCATGGTTGTGAATACTTTGCATCTTTATCTCCAGCCCGGCTTGAAAATTATTCAAAAGGCTGGCGGTATCCACCAATTTATGAATTGGCAAGGGCCTTTACTTTCAGATAGCGGGGGATACCAAGTGTTTTCTTTAATTTATAAAACCAAAGGCCGGGCGGGAAAAGTTTATGAAGATAAAGTAGTTTTTAGGTCGCCCATAGACGGCTCGCGGCACGAATTGACCCCGGAAAAATCCATTCAAATTCAATTCGCGCTTGGCACTGATATGATGGTCTGTCTGGACGATGTCCGGCCCAATGACACTGACCGGCGAGAGGCCGAAGCATCTGTTGAGCGGACGATTAAATGGGCGCGAAGGTGCAAGCGTGAATTTGAGAAACAAGTCAGAAGCCATAAGCCAAAAGTCAAAAGTTATCACCCGCCCCTGCTTTTTGGCGTGGTGCAGGGTGGTATTTTTCCTGATTTGCGGCGCGAATGCGCTAAAGAATTGGTGAAAATCGGTTTTGACGGCCTGGGCTATGGCGCCCGGCCGATTGATGAGAATGGAAAATTTTTAGAAGAAGTTTTAACCGCCACGACCGCAGCCATTCCGGAAAATTATTTGCGTTTTGCTCTGGGAGTCGGCACGCCGGAAGACGTTATTCGTTTCGCTCGGCTGGGCTGGGATATGTTTGACTGCGTCATTCCGACCCGGGAAGGCAGACATGGACGTTTATACCAAAGTCAAAAGTCAAAAATCCCTGCCTCGCCGGCAGGCAGGAAAAGTCAAAATTTTGGAAAAGATTTTTATAGAATTTTAAATATCACCAATGCGAAGTTTGCCATGGATTTTTCGCCAATCAATGCAGACAGCAAACTTCCGGAACTGCGCGAGCATTCCAAGGCCTATTTACACCATCTGTTCAAAGTCAGTGAACCACTGGGCCAACGCCTCGCCAGCTTGAATAATTTGGAGTTTTACAATAATTTGATACTAAAAATCGGCTCATGAAGATATGTGAGCCAATTTTTTTATCCACTTTTTCATTTGACCGCCGGGGATGGGTTATGATATGTTTAAATTAACAAACGGGTCCCTAAAAAACAGGAGGTGGATTATGTTGGTGCAGCTTATAACTTTAAGTTTGTGCCTATTGTTCCTCATCTCGATAATCGGAACACTAATTGAAACGATATTACACCCTCCCACCACCAAGAAAAAGGAAAACACAAATGGACAGTAGGCCCAAAGAAAAAAGGGAACAACATCTAAATGGATTTCCGATGTCTGTTCCCTTTTTATTTTTTTATTAGCACCCTCACATTTTGAGGGCGATAATAAAAAATAATAAAAACAAAAAAATTGAAATAACAACCCAAATCATATCTCCTCCTCTAAAAATTTGACATAAAGTACGATTTTCCCTATACTACTTCTTAATATCCTTAATCTAACCATATTATGCTAAAAATTGCAATTATCAAGACTGGCGGCAAGCAGTATATTGTCAAAGAAAAAGATATTTTGAAAGTGGAAAAACTCAAGGCCAATGCCGGCGACGAGCTTGATTTGGAAACCTTGCTTTTGGCCAATGAAGACG
>MFMW01000006.1:0-10814 GCA_001783595.1 Candidatus Kuenenbacteria bacterium RIFCSPHIGHO2_02_FULL_39_13
AAGGCTGGGCTGAATGCGAGTTTAATCGCACAGGATGCCCGTTTCGACACCCGCACGCCGAGCTATACTCTCGGCAAAATTAATGGGTGCCTTGGGGCAACCGTCTTGCTCGACTCTCTTTTTTCTCGGGGAAAATTAAGAGTGGACTGGCTCGGCGTCGGAGCCAATGTCCGCCCACGAGACGAGACTATTTACTACTCGTGGGTGGGTAGTCTGCGGAATACAAAACTTTACCCTTTTAAGCTTTCGGCCGATTTGGGTAAAGGGTTTTCCACTAATATTGAGGGGCTGGCAGAAGGGAAAAGATTGATGATACCGTATTTTTTCGCGACGGTAGAAAAACAATTGCTTTCTTTTCCCTCTCTTTTCAGCAGCCTAACCCAACTGTCCGCCTATGTCGGTTACGGTGAGGAGCAAATGCTCCCCGGTGCGCACCATAGCCGTGGCATCATTTTGGGCCTCGCATGGGGTTTTAAAAGCCCCACCGCCATTCTAGAGGATGATTAAGTCGTTCCCTCCCCTCAAACGCATCCTCTGGCGGTGGGCATACTTTAAGTGCCACGGCTGGGCGATACCACCGGGCTAACAAGCGGGCGGTTGGTTGCTCGTATAACATGATGCCAGCCAGCCCGCTTGGAATTAAATAGTTCTTTGAAAATTGGACCCAGCTTTAGTAAAAGGAAATGTTTACTAAAGATTGATTACAGGAACGAGTTAAAAATTCGTTTCAAAAATCAAACAATGGTCGTTATTGGAGCCAGCCGGGATAAGTTACGGTAACCGAGCAACTCCGAGTCTAACTGTAAAAATTATAGAGACTATAAAAATTGTAAAAAAGACGTAACCAAATGGCAGAAAGCCATTTGAAAAGGAGTAAAAAAAGAGAGCCGCATGGATAGAACACAGCAAAATGTGTTTGATCCCTGCGGCTTTTTTCGTTTAACAAAACCGTAATTATTTTTGAAATAAAAAACAACCCGAGCGGGCCTTTTGAACACTAAAATAAAAAAATAAAGTGGAAATGTGGATTTTTTTATAGTTTTTTTACTTGCCTAAAATATCGCTTTTTGATATGCCGCCTTCCCGCAAAATGGCCAATAGCGTACCGGCGGGTAATTCTTTGGTGTGAATGGGGATAACCGCGCGTTTATGGTTGGCGGCAGAGTACATAACGACATGCGAGCCTGTCTGGTGGTCAATAACAAACCCAAATTTTACCAAACGGCGAATCAATTCTCTCGGTTTAATAACTGGTAATTTAGGCATAAATCATTTTTTTGTTCATCTTGGAAGTAGCAAACTGGAGACTGGCAATAAAAGATTCCTCATCACTTGGCACTGACTCATTGTGTTTGATTAAACTGGCCACATACGCCCGAATAGCGTCTTCAGCCATTCCCTTGGCTTCTTTTAAATTTTTGCCATAAGTCACACAGCCGGGCAAAGAAGGCACTATAACGGTAAAGCCGCCTTCTTTTTCCGGTTTTAACACTATATTGTATTGTAAATTGGTCATATTTGATTCTTTTTGTTGTTTAAAAACATTACTAAAACATTATATCTTCATCACCCCTTTTATAATCACAAATATCTTTCTGGCTGAACCAATAATCTATTTCGTGCTCTGCTTCACTGGCATTGCCTGAAGCATGGACAAGATTACGGATAGCTCTTTTTTCCGCATTGGCCAAAGTGGGCGAGTCAACTGAATAATCGCCGCGGAAAGTTCCCATATCAGCTTTAGCAGGCAGGGTATGGCCAATAATCTTCCTGACCATATCAATGGCATGCAAGCCCTTAATCAGCACGGCTACCATTGGGCCTGAAGTTAGATATTCAACATTCCAATCATAGACCATATCACCGATTTTTTTAGGGTCAGCAGTGCCAATCTCTTTAATCGGGTCTTTGCCATATTGCTTGTAATTTTCTAATGTTTTATTACCCATGCCAATCAGCCAAGCATCTGTGCCTGGATAATTGCCGTGAGCTTTTTCTTTAGTGCACTCAAGCATTTTTAAGGCAATAATTTTTAAGCCGCGCTGTTCAATGCGGGAAATTATATCGCCTACCAAGCCGCGCTTAATGCCATCGGGCTTAACAAGTAGGACTGTCCGTTCTTCCCTGGGTGAAGACATAAATTATATAAATTAGTTGCTCCCCCAATTTTTTGTTAGGAATTTTCCTAATTGTGGAAGGGGGATCCCCCGTAGGGGGATAATTAATAATAAGATAACATAACAGTTGGCTGGCGTCAACACAAATTTTATCATTTTCTGTGTTTTCTGCGCCACTCCCCTATTATCTGATGATTGCCAGAGAGGAGTATTTTGGGTACGGATAATTTCTTTGTCTTTCTTTTTTGCCTGTAAATGAAAGTTTCCGGTCTCGTATATTGCGGGTATTCAATGTAGCCTTCAAGCGCATCAGTTTCTTCTTTGGTTGCGTCCTGATGACCAAGAACCCCGGGCAATAGTCTTGCCACCGCTTCGGTAATAATCAGTGACGGCAATTCACCGCCTGACAAAACATAAGGACCAATGGAAATTTTTTGGTCAATAAACTCATCAACTCGGGCATCAATGCCTTCATAGCGGCCGCAGATCATAATCAATTGATTCAGCTCCGCCAATTCACTGGCTGTTTTTTGACTAAACTGCTCGCCAGCCGGATCAAGCATAATCACCCGGAATTTTTTCTCTCTTTTAATCTTTTTCAATGTTTTATAAATCGGCTCAACCATCATCACCATGCCTGGCCCGCCGCCATAAGGTTTATCATCCACTGTTTTATGGCGATTGCTGATAACATCACGAAGATTATGGGTTTTGATTGTAATCAGCTTCTTTTTTTGGGCACGTTTAAGAATTGACTCATTGATATATGAATTAAAAATATCAGGGAAAATTGTTAATATATTAAATTTCATCATAATATTAGCAAATTAAAAGAACCACACTACAATTGTAGCATGGTTCTTTCTAAAGCGAAATGAAGTTAAAAAATTAAATCTTCAAATCATCAACAGCAGACATGTCTGCTTCGCTAGCGCCAGCGCGTGGACCGCGACCGCCTTCTGGTTCGTTAATTTTCAAATTAACATGGGCGTTGTTTCTAGCACCAACTAATCGGAGTAATGTGCGAATAGCTCTGGCATTTTGACCTCTGCGGCCAATAACATAACCCATATCTTGTGGGTCTAAATCAAGAGTGAGTAGCACTCCCATTTCATCAACCTTGCGGTCAATTTTGACTTTATCAGGGTTATCAATGAGCGCCTTTACCACATACTCAAGGAATTCTTTGTCATTAACTGCCATATTCTTGAATTTTGAATTTATAATGTACTATTTTGTGTATGTATAATCAACGACCTTTACAGATGTTAATAGTTTAACATTCCCCATAATTTTTGTCAATTGTTTTTTAATTAATGTCTGGTGATAATTATTATCTTATAATGATATTAATACATTATAATAACATAAAAAAAGAAATAAAACTGTTGTAGATTTTAATTATTTATGGGTATTGCACAATTTTTGGTTTTTCCCCTAATTTGGCAAGCCTATCCTTGCCATCTTGCATAAAATGTTCCACGTGGAACATTTTGGGAACCTATAAAGCTGGCTTTACTCGCTGTTTTTACTCCAAACAAACTTGCTCAACTTACTCATTGATGTTATATAATAACTCGTAATAACAAAAATAAAAATCCTAAAAATAAAAAAACACTTATTCTAGAAAAAGTCATTTTTTCTGGAAAATGTGCATAAATTGTGTGTTTCAGCTAACTTTAGTGGAAAACTATAAAATCGCCAAAAAAAGTCATTTTTTCTGGAAAACACCACTTTTTTTGTGTTTTTAGCTAATGCTAGCTAAAAGTGCCATTTTCGCCAAAAAAAGTCATTTTTTTAAAACCCCAATAAAAACGCAAAAAACAAAAAAACACGATTAGTCGTGTTTTTTTGGTGGACCGTACCGGATTTGAACCGGTGACCTTCTCCATGCCATGGAGACGCGCTACCAACTACGCCAACGGCCCTTTGGTGGACCTGAGGGGACTCGAACCCCTGACCTTCGCAATGCGAATGCGACGCTCTAGCCAACTGAGCTACAGGCCCTTATCCACTGATTTAAAATCTTATCCCCAAGTTGTCAAGGCTATCCTTGCCATCTTTGGGTCTTTTAGCTAATGTCAGCCATTAAAAATGTCAAGGCTATCCTTGCCATCTTTGATTGTCATCGCCAATGCCCTTGAGAGGAATTGAACCTCTATTTAGGCCTTAGGAGAGCCTTGTTCTATCCGTTGAACTACAAGGGCTTAAGCTTACCCACTTGCTTCAAGTTACGGAGCAAGTCTAGAAACTAATTTTAATCATACTTAATTTTTCCTAATTTATCAACCTTAAGACTGCCTTTACAACTAATGATAATCATATTAAGCTAAAGGATATAAATAAGTTAATAATGGCCATGATAATTAATATCTGGCCGTTAAATGAGGTTGGTATGTTGTTTAAGAGCGAGCGTCAAAAAAATATTGAGGGGGTAGATACAATTATTGGCCCGACAGTATCTGTGGAGGGAAATTTTAAGGGTGATGGCAACATCATTGTGGAAGGGGAAGTCAAGGGAAATTTAAAAACCAAGGGGTATTTAAAGGCAACCGAGTCGTCAAATATTATAGCTAATATTACTGCCGGCAGCGCTGAGATTGCCGGGCAGCTTATTGGCAATGCAAAAATTAAAGAGAATCTTGATATTAAAGAAAGCGCGCTGATCCAAGGTGACATTGAGACTGGTATGATTACCGTGGCTTATGGAGCAGTGATTAACGGCAACTTAAAAATGAAAGGCGGCGCAGTAGAAAAGGCAAGCGAGGTAATAGGAGAGGCAGGAGAGGAAAAAAAATAAAATTTCTATGTATTATTATATTTATGATATATTCACGGCAAGCAAGAAATATCAAAATCAGCTTCTGAAAATTGAAGGGCTGCTAACTGAATTTGGCATTGCTGGAAAAAATTTTAAATTAAACGTGCTTAAAAATTTAGATGATATCATTGACCAGGCGCTGGCTAACGAGGTTACGAATATTATTGCCATAGGCAATGATCAGACAATGAGTAAAATCGCGAATTTAATAGTTGGTAAAAATATTGTCATGGGTATCATCCCCGTAGGCGAGCCTAATATTTTGGCCAGCGCTTTTGGCATTAAATCAGCCGAGGAAGCAGTCGCTATAGTTTCTGCTAGAAATGTTTTAAAATTGGATGTGGGGAAAATAAATGGGGAGTATTTTATTTTGAGCATTGAATCAAATGACGGCAATGCGGTTTTTGATTTTAAAGATTATAATATTAAGGCGCTGCCTTCAAATAAAGCCATGGGGGTTTATAATATTAATATTAATAAGGACGAGTTTCAGTCTGATCCAGGTGATGGAATAATGGAGGCGGTGTTTAAACCAAAAAAACTTAGTTGGTTTGCAAGATTATTTAGAAAAAACAGCCTAAAAGAGAGCTCCGGAGTGAGCATTTTCCCAGTAAAAAAAATGACCATTCAACACAAGAAAAAACCGATTAATATTTCCATTGACAGGCAACGGGTGTTAAAAACGCCTTTGGAAATAGAAGTGCTGCCCAAAAAATTAACAATGATTGTTGGAAAGAGAAGAGTGTTTAAATAAAATTTATCCGCCAAGTTTTTTTGTGAATAATTCAAGCTTGTGGAAGGCGGATCACCCGCAGGGTGATAATTTTTAAAGCTTTAAATTTATTCTTGTTTTTTATTCAGGGCGACTGATTTTTTCTTTTCTAAAACCTGATGTACTTTTTGGAGAATTTCCTTTTTAGAAAAAGCATCTTTGACAATAATCTTTTTCTCCGTGATGTCTATTACTTGACCGCGAGAGATAATTAAATCGCCATGAACTAATTCTTTAATCAGACTTGATGGCTTAATATTGTATTCAATAATGCTCTGGGACTCAACATCCACGTTAAATGACTCAAGCACGCCAAGATCCTGACCTGATTCGCTTTGAGCCGGCAAATTTTTTAGTTGTTTACTGTTGATCTTCATCTTTTTCTTTAATAGCTTTTATTTCTTCGGCTTGAGCGCCTTGGGCGTCAGCGGGAACAATTATTGGGCTGCTAACACTGCCGTGTTTTTTTAAAATATAGAGTTGTTGAAAAGCTGTTAGAAGCGTGGTTAAAAACCAATAAAAAGTTAAACCGCCGGGCAGAGAAATGCCGATAAAGATGGTGATGGCTGGCATAAAATAAAGCATCTGTTTATTCATCATTGAAGCCATGCCTTCGTCTTTGGCGCCAGAAACGTTTGGCTGGCGCTTGGTAATGAGCATTTTGCTTGTCCAGAATTGGGCAGCGCCTGCTAAAATAGCGATAATTATATTTCTCTCTGAAAAATTAATCAGGCCAAAGGCAATTGGATTAATACTGCCGGGGTTGGAAACAAATGAATACAGCAGGTCTAAAGTTTCAGGCTTAAAGCCATTTCTAAAAACATGATAAACAGCGATTAAAAAGGGCATTTGAATTAAAAGAGGCAAACATGATGAAGCCGGTGATATTTTATTTTCTTTATAGAGCTTCATCATTTCGCGGCCCAAAATTTCTGGCTTGCCTTTGTGTTTCTTTTTCAGCGCTTCCATTTTTGGCTGCAGGTCTTGCAGCGCCTTTTGAGCCTTAATTGATTTCACTGACAGGGGATAAAGAATTAGTTTGATAATAACGGTAATAATAATAATCGCAATGCCAATGTCATGAAAAGCAACGGTATTGTAAAGATAAACCAACAGGTTAAAGATCGGTTTGTAAAGTAATGTATTATATAACTCAATCATAAATTTTAAATAAATAATTAAACGGGATCATAACCGCCCTGACTCCATGGATGACAGTGTATGAGCCGTTTAAGACTTTTGTGCAAGCCTTTTAAAACACCGTATCTGCTAATGGCCTGAAATGCATATTCGGAACAGCTAGGGTAATATTTGCACTGGCCATAAGTCCGAAAAAACTTAAACAAACCATGATCAAATGATAAGGTCTTTTGATAAGCTTTTATTAAAATTAATAAAAATTTTTTAAATAAAATAGAAAGAATATTATTTGAGCTGAATTATACTTGTATTTTATCAGATAATCTGAATTATTGCTAGATTTTTGCTTTTTTAAGTAAAAATTCAAATGTTTTTTCTAAATCTTTAAAAGCAGCTATTGTGACAGCTGGCTTGGTTAATATTACTAAATCATAATTTTGGCTAATATTAGTAATATTTTTATTAATTACGGCTCTGAGCCGCCTCTTAACACTGTTGCGTATAACTGCTTTTTTGCTAATATTAGTGGAAACTACGATACAAAAACGTGAGTTATAATAATTGTTTTCCAAAATTTTTATATTAAAAAAAGGACTAAAATAGATTTGCCCCCTTTTTAGAACATTCTGAATATCTTTATTTTTGGCAAGTCTATGCTTTTTAGCCAGCATATGTTTTATACGGCCAGCTTAGCTCTTTTCTTTCTTCTGCGGTTTTTTAATACTCTTCGGCCAGTTTTTGATTTTGAGCGAGCAAAAAAACCATGAGTTCTGGCTCTTTTACGTTTTTTAGGTTGATATGTTCTTTTAGGCATTGTTTTTAATAATTAGTTTATTAATTTAATTGTCAGATTATTTAAAATATACCAGTTAATACAAATAAAATCAAGTAATTTATAATAAAAATTTGAGTTTTTATCAACATATACACGAAGCTGTCCACTTGTTATGCACATCTTTTTTAATTTTTATAAAAACCTCATATTTTTCAATTATTTGTTGTGTATAAGTTAATGGTATGTTATATTACCACTAGACAAACATAGATAAACTGAAGAGAAACATAATGACCAAAGACGAACTGTGGCAATTAGTTTTAGGAGAACTTGAATTAAGTCTTTCAAAGGCTAGTTTTGATACCTGGTTTAAAAATACTTTTATTGCAGCGCTTGAAAATGAACAGGTTATTATTGGCGTGCCAAATTTATTTACTCAAGCTTGGTTTGAAAAAAAATATCATGAGTTAATTATTAAAACTTTAAAAAAAATCACAAACAATCAGGTTAAAAATATTATTTATAAAATAGAAACTCAAAAAATTAGCCTAAGATTAGCCGAAAACCAAACTACTGAAAAAAAAGTAGGTGATATAGAGCAAGGGGTTAGCGATCAGGGGTTAATGGCCATAAATAATTTTGGGGGCTTAAATCCTAAATATACTTTTGATAAGTTTGTAGTGGGTAAGAATAATGAGCTGGCGCATGCGGCAGCCATGGCAGTGGCTGACAAACCAGGACTGATATATAATCCCTTATTTATTTATGGCGGGGTTGGCCTTGGTAAAACCCATCTTTTACAAGCCGTGGGGCATGTCGTGTTCCAAAAAACAAAAAATGTCAAGATATTATACACCACCACTGAAAAATTTACTAATGATTTTGTTCAAGCGATAAGAAGCGGTAAAACCAAAAGTTTTCAGGACAAATACAGAGATGTTGATTTATTAATTATGGATGATGTGCAGTTTATGGAAGGCAAGGGACAAACCCAGGAACAGTTTTTTCATACTTTTAACGATTTATACCAAAAAAACAAGCAAATTATCATTTCTTCTGATCGGCCGCCAAAAGCAATTCCCACCATAGAGGATAGATTGCGCTCAAGGTTTGAATGCGGCATGATAGCCGATATTTCCGCGCCTGACATTGAGACAAGAATTGCCATAATTGAAGCAAAATTAATAGAAAAAGCATATAAGCTAGAAGATGAGATTATTAATTTAATTGCTACCAGTATTCAAAGTAATATTCGCGAATTAGAAGGGGCAATTAATAGAATTATTGCCCACCATGAATTAAAAAAGGAAAAACCAACCATGGAAACAGTTAAGCCAATTATTTCTAGTTTGGTAAACCTGCCGAGAAAAGGCTCAATTACGCCAAAAATTATAATGGAAACGGTGGCTGAATATTTTAACATCGCCATTACTGATATTATTGGCGCGTGCAGAAAAAAAGAGTTAGTTGTGCCAAGGCAGATTATTATGTTTTTAATGAGAGAAGAATTGAGTTCTTCTTTTCCTTATATTGGCAGTGAGCTCGGGGGCAGAGACCACACTACGGCCATGCACGCGCATAATAAAATTAAAAATCAAATTTTAGACGATGAAAAATTAAAGCAGGATATAATCCTCTTAAAACAAAAAATATTTAATCTGGCTTAATGGTTTAAAATTTTGGGAAAAAGTATTGATAACTGCGGGAATAAAGATATTTTGCTTGTTTAAAAAACAGGCAAAAGCTGTTAATTAAAAAATATTTTTGCACCTTAAATTTAATAATATTTTTTATGTGAATAAGTTCTAAAGTTATTAAGATAAAAATTAAGCATATATTAATAATTAATCCACCTAAAAAACTATAAAATAAAAGGATTAATAGGGGTTAATAGAAAAATTCACCAGTTAACCACCTCCTTATTATTAATAATAAGATTAATTAATTAAATAAAATATTTATGAAAGTAATTTGTACACAGGAAAATTTAGCTAAGGGATTAAATATCACCTCGCATATTGCCGGTAAAAATATTACTTTGCCTATTTTAAATAATATATTAATAAAAATTGAACAGGGCAAATTTAGTCTCATTAGTACTAATTTAGATATTGGCATAAAAACATTAGTCCGGGGCAAGGTAGAAGAGACTGGTGAAATAACCGTGCCGGCCAGGTTGTTCTCGGAATATATAGCATTAGTTTCAGCGGGCAATATTGCGCTGACTAAAAAGGATAATAATTTAATAATTAGCGCCGGCGAGCAGCAAACCGTGATTAAAGGTCAAGAAGCGGATGAATATCCAATTGTGCCTGATATAGAGGGAGTGGAATATTTTAGTTTAGAAAGCAAGGAATTTAAAGAAATTTTGGGCCAAGTAATATTTTGCGCCTCTTATGACGATGTTCGCCCGGAGCTTTCGGGCGTATTATTTTTATCCCAAGATGATAAGTTGGTTTTTGTCGCTACTGACAGCTATCGTTTGGCTGAAAAGGTAATTAGTTTGGGCAAAGAAAATGAAAAAGTTGGCCAGATAAAAAAAATAGTACCTTTAATGGTGCTGCAAGAAATATTACGGGTGTTAAACGATGATCAGGCAAAAGTTGAGATTGGCTTTAATGAGAATCAGATTATCTTTAAATTTGATGAAACAATTGTTATTTCAAGGCTGATTGAGGGTAATTATCCTGATTACAAGGAAATAATTCCGGGCGAACACAGAACCAGAGCGATGGTTGATAGAAATAATTTGATAAAAATTATCAGAACAGCCAGTCTTTTTTCAAAAAAAGGCATTAATGACATACTTCTGGATTTTAACAGCCAAGAAAGAAAATTAGAGGTTTCCGCGGCTAATATACAGCTGGGCGAAAATAAAGCAACTATTGGCATAGAGAGCGAGGGGGAAAATAACAGCGTGGTTTTTAATTATAAATATCTGCTTGACGGCTTGCAAAACATGCCCAGCAAAAAAATTATTTTTGAGATAAGTTCCTCTGACAGCCCGGTAATTTTAAAAGCCGAAGGGGTAAAAGATTATTTGTATTTAATCATGCCGATTAGAAAATAATACTAGTGTAATAATAGTAATACCACAAAGTCAAGATAACACACAAATTTTAATCATTATCTTTCAAATAATCCAGATATCAACCAGTTATATGAAATAAAATTCTTTCTTTTTTCTTT
>MFMW01000006.1:10872-11014 GCA_001783595.1 Candidatus Kuenenbacteria bacterium RIFCSPHIGHO2_02_FULL_39_13
GGGGTAATAAGGTGTTTTTTCTGCCCACAAAGGGGCAGTAAAAAACGATTTCTAACATTTCTTTTTCTATGGTAAAATAAAGACATAAAAATAAACTTTGAATTATGGGGATAGCCATTACTAGACAATTACTAACATTAAA
>MFMW01000006.1:11059-11363 GCA_001783595.1 Candidatus Kuenenbacteria bacterium RIFCSPHIGHO2_02_FULL_39_13
TGAGTCAAATATCTCATACCTCATACAATACGGTAAAGTCAAAAAATATGGTGAAAATGGCTCTACCCAAATAAATGTTGAGGATTTAAAACTGTATTACCAATCGTTTAATGGCACAAGAGAAATTGAGTGGAAAAAGAAACTTGGCAATGACTTAAACTGGAATTTATCTTTCGATAATTTGCGTGAAAAAGATACAACGAAACATGTTCATCGATTACATCCATACAAAGGAAAGTTTATACCGCAATTAGTTGAATATTTTATTGATAGCCATACTGACGATTTTAAACAAAAATCTTTT
>MFMW01000006.1:11441-12055 GCA_001783595.1 Candidatus Kuenenbacteria bacterium RIFCSPHIGHO2_02_FULL_39_13
AATTGCATGATAACGGACACAAAATTATTAGACTATAATTTAAATTCATTGATTAAAGAAATAAAAAATATTGATTCAGTAATTACTAAGTTTGAAACTGATGGAAAAATAGAAGAATTTGAAAAGGAGTTATATTTTGAGCTGGCAAAATTTAACAATAAACATTTTCCCTCGCCAGATTTTAAAAGACAAATTTATAAACGAGAAATTGATGAAAGTAAATATGCGGCTGAAAAAGAAAAAGAGTTTCTTGATATTTATAAAAATTTAGTTGCCAAATATAAAATCGAATTAAAACAAACCAAAAACAAAACTTTCCTTGATAAATGGTATATCAAAAATATACGAAAAGAAATAGATTTTGCTTTTGATCAAATTAAAAAAGTAAAGGATGAAAAAAATAAAAGAGTTTTAGCGGTTATTTTAAGTAGAACTATCCGTTCTTGCAGAGTTACAACCCATTCGGACTTGGCAACACTTAAAGAGCCACAAATCACAACTTATTATTGCTGGAAACATAAAAAAATATGCAAACCCCTTTTCTCTATTAAATACTGGTTTGGTCGTTATGCAAACGACACTATTGCCAGAATTAGGGAATTTCAAAAATTAAA
>MFMW01000007.1 GCA_001783595.1 Candidatus Kuenenbacteria bacterium RIFCSPHIGHO2_02_FULL_39_13
ATTATTTAAACTAAACTTAATCTTAAAATCAGAAATTAATGAGCTAAAAATAAAAAATAGAGGAATTAAAACACTGGCTAAAATATAAAATAGCTTTTTAAAATTTTTAACTCCCGCTAAAATCAATGCCGGAATGCCAGCCAAGGGATGAATTAAAAATATGATTATGACTAAAAACCACGTCAGATATTTATTAATATTATTGAATAACAAAAATATTAAAATTAATAAAAATAAATTTCCTAAACTCTGCGGCACGGTGTAGAAGAATAGGGGAGTCACTGCAATAAGCAATAAGCAATAAGCAATAAGCAATAAATTTTTGTTATTTACAAATTTATTCAATGAATAATATCCAATCACGGGTAATGTTATGGCAGCTAAAGCCGGCACTAAAATTTTATCAATCAAATTAATCGGCGTAAAAAATATTTTGCTTAAAAAAACCACCAAAGTATATTGTCCAATATAATAAAATGGCTTGGGCAAAACATAGCCCAGCTCTGCCAATTTATATTCCGCTGCCCGATGGACAAAGGGATCAAAGCCATAGCCGATTTTATAGATTATTACCGCGATTATAAAAGTTAAAAAGAAGTGCAGCGATAATAAAATCAAATTTCTAGTTTTTAACAAAAATATAGTGGCTAAAAAATATATTATAAAAAATAAAACCGGCACCATTTCCCATGGCGACCGGATTGCCTGATCGGTTTGATTATAAAAAAGAATAAATAAAGCTAAAATAAATAATATTAAATAAATAATAATATTATGATCAAATCTAAATATATTTTTTTGAAATTTTGGTTTAATATCAAATTTTAAGATTAAATAAAAAATTATTCCTGAAATAATTAAATAACTTAATGTTATGGCTAATAAATTAAAATTAAATAAATAAAAAAAGAGGCTGGATATTAAAATAATCAATCCCAAGCCCAAAATCAAGCCGATTACTTTTTGATACAGGTTAGACTTGTTGGCGGCAAATTTTGCCCCCAAAACTCCAGTTACTGCTCCAAAGAGCCATAAAACAGCTAAAATTAAGCCCAAAATAGCCGATTTTAGCAGGAAAATATTAAAAAGCATCAAAACTACCACAATGATAAAAATGGCGTTAAAAATGCCTTTTTGAGAATTTAATATTTGCATAAATCTCAATTTAAGCTTATCATAAATATATAAAAACCATAATCTATTTTTATGCGCGGAATAATTCTTTCTGGCGGCGCGGGCACGCGGCTAAAGCCGCTAACTAAAATAACATCCAAACAACTTCTTCCGGTTTATAATAAACCCATGATTTATTATCCCTTAAATACTTTGCTCAAAGCAGGCATAAAAGAAATATTAATTATTGTTGCTCCAGAGCGGGCAGGGGATTATCTGAATCTTTTAGGTTCTGGTTCCAGATTTGGCGTCAAATTTACTTATGAAATTCAGGACGAGCCAAAAGGTCTGCCCGAAGCATTTATTATTGGCGAAAATTTTATTGACCAGGAAAATGTCACTATGATTTTGGGCGATAATATTTTTGAGGATGATTTTTCAACTGACATAAAAAATTTTAAATCCGGCGGCAAAGTCTTTGCAAAAAAAGTTTCTGACCCAGAAAGATCAGGCGTTGTCAAATTCGATCAGCGCATGAAAGCTCTAGAAATCATTGAGAAACCCAAAAAATGGATCAGTGATTATGCTCTTGTCGGCTTATATCTCTATGATCACCGAGTAGCTAAAATAGCAAAAAATTTAAAGCCGAGCGACCGAGGAGAGCTGGAAATTGTCGATGTTCATAACTGGTATTTAATCAAAGGAGAGTTAGAGGTTGCCATGGTCAATGGCGCCTGGCTTGATGCCGGCACTTTTGATTCTTTGCTTGAAGCTCAAAATCTAGCTAAACAAAAACTTCAGGAAAAACTTATTATCTAGATACAAATTTAATTGTCTGCTATACTTAAATTATGAAGGAAAAAGAACTAAAAATAAAAGATATTGAAAAAATCCTCGTTTCTATTAAGCAAACTGTGGATAACTTACCGACTCGGTATGAAATGAATAAAAGATTTGAACAGGTAGATAAAAGATTTGAACAGGTAGATAAAAGATTTGAACAGGTAGATAAAAGATTTGCTTTAATGCACCAAGAAATGGACAGAAGATTTAAAGAAGTAACAGCAGGCAATGATAAGCTGATAGGTAGCTTTATTAAAATAGAGCAAGAATCAGCTGCTCATAGCTTAACATACCAAAATCACGAGAAAAGAATAACCAGACTTGAAATTCAATCAGCTACCTAATCTAAAAGATTAATCTCAAACAACCCCATATCCTTTCCACTCTGGCCCACAAAGTACAGTTTGTCGGCCTTTTTGTTTACCTCGGCAAATTTTATCTCCGCAGCTTGCATCAGGTCATTGGTCACTCTGTTATTGACTAAATTTTCAACTACTTTAATTTTGTCACCCACCAGATAAAAAATATGCGTTTCAGGCTGGTACCAAAAAGCTCCTTTAATTTCCTCGCCAGTTCTTGAAAATAATATATATTTGTCATTATTTTCTTTTGGCCGATAGCTCCACAATTCCCAATCATTACCAAATAACAGTTCCTCTTGCTGGCTATCCCACTCATAAAAATTTACCGCTTTTATCAATTCGCTTGCTCCAGTTGCTTTATCCCAGACTATTAATTCATCATTTTGGCGGATAATGACGAAGTTATCATTAACACTTGCTAATAGATATTCATCGCTTGCCGGTAAGCTCAATAAACTCTCTGGCAGTTTGTCTTCAGTTAACCCGAATCTTTTTAAGAAAACATTATTTAAACTATCGTTAGTCAGCAAATAACATTCATCGCCTCTGACAAAATAATCAAGTGGAAAATATGGCAACTCGCTCGTTTCATTAGTGGCTAAATTCAGTTTAAATAATTGCCCTTTTAATGAATAAAAAATAAAGTTACTGTTAAATTCGTCAATTTTTAAATTTTTAAAGTCACTTTTAATTTTTTGACTCAAATTTATCCTGTCTTTGCCCGAACTGTCAACCAGCCAAACATCCGCCCCGTAAATTAAAAGCCTCTTGCCATTATCTACAAATTCAAATTTTTCAATTTCACTTTTTGATTCAAATACCTTTTGTTCAATTTTTTTATTCAAATCATAGATGGATAAATTCCACATCTCGCCGTCTTTTTTAAGCAACCCCAATTTATCATCATTGCTTTTTTCCATGGCCACTATCTCGCCGGCAATCAATAATTCCAGCTCCATATTATTTTTAAACAATCTCACATACTGTAAAAAAATTGTCTGCCCCTGATAAACATCTATCTTTTTTTGCCAAGTAAAGTACCCTTCCTTACTGACCATTATCTCATATTTATTGGGCAATAAATTTTTTAATCTTACCGGAGTTCTTTGCTCAACCAACTGGCCGTTCAAATAAACATTTACTTCCTTAGGTTTTGTTTCCAAAAAGATTATCCCTGTTTTTTGCAGCACGTTTTTTTTACTATTAAATTTATAGCCAGTGGCTGAAAGGATTATAAAAGGCAGCACTATAAAAAAAACTGCCATAAAAAATAAATATATAATTCTGCGATGGACAAGAGTCATGCTTTTTGCTATTCTAACTACAGATTATCACAATCTCTTACTAATTTCAACCCACATCTATGTCTCAATTCATCATTAACGGCGCTAAAAAATTAAGCGGCCAAGTTACTGTCAATTCATCTAAAAATGCAGCCGCGGCCACTCTTATTGGCTCTTTAATCAATCAGGGAGAGACCACTCTAAAAAATGTGCCTCAAATTGAAGAAATCAACCGTCTGATTGAAGTGCTGACCAGCATTGGCGTTAAAATTACTAAAAAAAACAGGGATTTAATTATCCAACCGCCGGCAGTGTTTAATTTATCAAAAATAAACACAGCTGCTGCCAAAAAAACCAGAAGCATTATTTTGGCCATTGGCGCCTTGGCCGGTCAGCTTAAAAATTATTCAATCCCCCAAGCAGGCGGCTGCCGGCTTGGTTCGCGCACCGTTAAGCCCCATCTCTTTGCCCTTGAAAATTTTGGCCTCAATATCAAAGCCACAAAAAATCATTTTAACATTAGCGGCCACGAATTAAAACCGGCCGAATTCGTCCTTTATGAATCAGGTGACACGGTTACTGAAAACGCGCTTTTGACCGCCGCCCAAATCGCTGGTGAAAGCACTCTTAAGTTTTGCACCTCCAACTACATGGTCCGTGACTTATGCTATTTTTTGCAGAAACTGGGCGTTACTATTGAAGGCGTGGGTACTAGCACCTTGAAAGTTACTGGCCTGACCAATATCAATCAAAACATTGAGTACGAAATCAGTGAGGACCCGATTGAGGCCATGTTTTTTATTTCTCTGGCCGCCACTGCCAATTCTTCCCTAACAATTAAACGTTGTCCGCTTGATTTTTTAGAATTGGAACTTTTAAAACTGGAAAAAATGGGTTTTCAATTTAGTTTATCAAAAAAGTACTATGCCAAAAACGGCCTAACTGTTCTTGCGGATATTACAACTCATCCTTCAAAATTAAAAGCGCTGGAAGAAAAAATTCACGCTTTACCATTCCCAGGCATTAACCAAGACAATTTGCCTTTCTTTGTGCCGATTGCCACTCAAGCAAAAGGGGGGAGCTTGATTCATGACTGGACTTATGAAGATCGTGCTATCTATTATCCTGAATTAAATCGTCTTGGCGCTAAAATTACCTTAATGGATCCTCATCGTGTCACTATTAATGGCCCGACCAAACTCATTGCCGCTGAAGTTGTCTGTCCGCCAGCCCTTCGTCCGGCTGCCATTATTCTTGTCGCTATGCTGGCTGCCAAAGGCAAATCTACCCTTTATAATGTTTATCCAATCCACCGCGGTTATGAAAAGCTTGAAGAACGTCTGCAATCCATTGGCGCTGATATAAAGCTGGTGGAAGAATAAAAATTACAGATAACATACACTTATCGGAAATAATTAAAATTTTTATCTTTAATAATAAGGAGTATATTTGAAAATTAATCATATGTCTACCTGTACTACCCAAGAATTTAAGTTTAAAAATAAAAATCTCAATTTTGCCCTGGCTAGAATCAATGGCCGCTATCCGGAAGTAGGGCAGGCCCTAAACCTTAAATGCGACATGGTCTATTATTGCCTGGCAGGGCAGGGGACAGTTTCTCTCACTGGCAGAAAGAAAAAAATTAAACCAGGGCAAGCGCTGCTGGTTGGTAAAAATAAAAAATATTATGTTATTGGAAAAAAATTAGCTGTCTTAATTATTTCCAATCCTGTTTGGGATAAAAGACAATATAGAACTATAAAACCCATTAATAATACTGTCATTGCGAGCGAACAGAGTGAGCGTAGCAATCTCGTAGTTAATGCCACTTGTCACGGGATTGCGACGTCGCTCCGCTCCTCGCAATGACAGCGGGTTATTTGGCTTTTAGGGCCAATTGCCCGCAGGCCGCTTCAATTTCTCTGCCAAAACGATGCCGTTCTGTCACGGCCACGCCCTGGCTTTCTAAATACTCTTTAAAGCGCTGGACAGTTGTTTTTGCTGAGGCTTGAAAATTTTGAGTTGGATTATAAACAATCAAATTGACCAGATAAAGTGAATGCCTCATTAATTTTGCCAATTCCTGCGCCTCTTTTAAACTATCATTCACACCTTTAATCATCAGGTATTCAAACATTACCCGGCGTTTAGTTTTAACAAGATAATTATCAACTGCCCTAAAAATTTTATGCAGCGGATATTTTTTATTGATTGGGATAAGTTTTTGCCTTAATTCGTCAGTCGGGGCGTGGAGTGAAATCGCCAGATTGATCTGTAATTTTTCCTCGGCCAATTTTTCAATGCCTTCAGTTATGCCAACCGTGGAGATGGAAAATTTTCTCGCTCCCAAATTAAAACCATCGGTGTCATGCATTATCTGGATGGCTGAAATTACCTGCTCATAATTTAAAAATGGTTCGCCCATCCCCATAAAAACTACATTAGTTACCCGTTTATCAATTCCTTGGTTTTTTAGAAAACGATTCCAGACAACCACTTGATTAACAATCTCATCTGCGCTTAAATTTCTTTTAAAGCCCAATTTCCCTGTGGCGCAAAATTCACATCTCAAAGAACAGCCAACTTGGCTGGAAACGCACACCGTCTGGCGGCCATCAGTATGTTGCATCAAGACAGTTTCAATCTTGTTCCCATCTTCTAGAATTATGAGTGCCTTAGCCGCTGTTTGCTTTTTATCCTCAAAGATTTCACAATTTATTTTCAAACTGGCTTCTTTTTCCAATTTTTCGCGCCATGCCAAGGGCAGGGTAGTGACTGTCTGCCAAGTGTCTGCTAGATCTTTAAAAACTGCCTGTTTAGCTTGCTTAAGGCGATAGGCTGGCTCATCTTTTAAAACTTCTTCAAAGCGCATATGATTTAATTTTATTATTATAATTTATTTCTTATATTATCTTCTCATTATTTAATCCCTAAGTCAATTTGCTAGGGGAGAGGCTTTTATTATATTTAAGGATTAATTAAAAAAATATTATATTCAATTTATTTTTATATTATTTAATTTCATGCTATAATAAACTAAGATTAGGGGATAACTAAAAACTGGGGCAAAACGTCCAGTATTATGGCCTTAAATAGGCTTTAATTAAATAGATATAAAGTTCGTGTAATATAGGTTAATTGAATCCAGAGAGTATTTTTAAGTAATTTTAAATTTATGACAAAATCAAACAAACCAATCCCCCATCATATAAATAATTTTTTAGATTACCTTGATATTGAAAAAGGCTTATCTAATAATTCACAAAAAAATTATCATAGATTTTTGAATAAGTTTATAAAATGGTTAGAGACAAAAGGGGATATTGATCTTAAGCCTCACCAGCTCTCTCCGCAGCACATTTGGGACTATAAACTATATCTTTCAAGGTCCAAATGTCCAAAGGGTAATAAATATTTAAAAAAATCTACCCAAGCATATTATCTAATAGCTCTCAGATCATTAGTTGACTATTTTTCCGAGCGAGACATAGCATCACTCCCCTCTTCAAAAATAAAACTGCCAAAACAAACCAAGGATAAAATTCCTAATTTTTTAAATTTAGAAGAAATAGAAAAACTATTGTTACAACCAGATATTGAGACTAAAATAGGTCTACGCGATAGAGCTATCATGGAAGTACTATTTTCAACTGGAATGAGAGTCGCCGAAGTAGTTGCTCTTAATATAGATCAATTTAATAACTTAAAAAAAGACACTGACGATCTGGAAATGGCTATCATTGGTAAAGGTGAAAAACCAAGAACAGTTTATTTTTCACAAAGGTCGTTTTCCTGGGTAAAAAAATATCTAGCTATAAGAAAAGACACAGATAAAGCATTATTCATAAGATATGCGGGTAAAAAAAGTGAATCAAAAAGATTATCCATTAGGTCTATAGAAAAAATTGTCAAAAAATATGCAAAATTAGCAGGCCTGCCTATTTTAACAACTCCCCATACACTAAGGCATTCTTACGCTACTGATCTCCTCACCCAAGGAGTTGACCTAAGGGTTGTCCAAGAATTTCTAGGCCACAGTAGTATTCTAACTACTCAAATTTACACTCATGTAACTAGCAAGCGCTTAAAAGACATCCACAAGAAATACCACAGTGGCGACAGATTAAAAAATAATTAAATTAAACTTATCATTGTCTAAAAAAAATTTTTAACGCCTCATCTTCTTTTATCCTCTCTACATTCCAATTAACCTGCTGGTAATACGTCGGATAATGTTGGCGCACAATCCATTTTCCGCGAAACCTTTGCCTAAACGGCGGTTTTTGAAAATGAGCAATTTCATGAGCGAATATTCTTAAAATTGAATTGGTTGACTTTGGTTTTCTAAATTTCGGCGTATAAATATCAATAGTAATCACTCTGGTCTTTAAATTTGCGTGGGCAAGATTATATGATTTTTTTAAATTTAACACCCCTCTCCCCTCTTGATCAATTACCCGTCTCATAAATTTTAAACTAAATCCTGGCAATTTAAAAATCCCGCACACGCGGGTCCAAATTTTTGCAATTTTTTCTTCGTGCGTCATTATGTGTGTCATTATTAAGGCAGATAATCCAAGGGATTAACTGGTATGCCATCCTTTCTAACTTCAAAATGCAAATGAGGCCCAGTGGTTAATGACCCTGCTCCATTCGTTCCTGGCATGCCGCCGCTGGCGCCAATTACTTCACCCTGCGTTACAAACTGGTCAGTTTTGACATAAATCGCGTTCACATGGCCATAAACAGTGGCAAAACCGTCATTATGGATAATCATAATATATGAATAGCCATATCTTCCGCCATCTTTGACTTTGGCCACATAGCCAGAAGCCGCGGCTCTTAATGGTGTTTTTTGGGCCGCCCGAATATCAACGGCTGGATGTTCAAAAATATAGCGGAAAGGATAATCAGGATCATGGAAATACGCCGTGATTGTTCTGCCAGGCACTGGCCAAATAAATTTTACATCTCCCAGCTCGGAGAGTTTTGACTTATCACCAGATAATTTCTGGCGAATGGCTCTTTCAAGGGAAACTATTTCCGCGTTGATTCTGCTTTGCTCCAATTTCAATTCCTGAACCGTTTGTTGATATCTTGCCTCGGAATTTTTTGTCTGGCTAAGAATTAATTGCTTAGTATTTTGTTGGTCTTCCAAACTGCCTTTTCTGCCGGCTAACTCTGCCTGCAAAGTTTCCAGCTCTTTCTTTTTTTTCTCTAATGCTAATTTATTTTCTTCTAAAGCAGCTTTATATTCCTTCAAAGCTTTTAAATTATCGCTTACTTCGGACTGAATTTGCTCTGCCGCTTGTAACTGGCCAAAAAAATCAGAAATATTGTTATTCATAACAATTATTTCCAAATCACTTTTTTGGTCCATTCTGTACAGTTCGCGCAAAAAAGCCGCGACTTTTGTCTGCCTGTCAGCAATATTTTCAGTATTGACGAGCAATTCTTCTTCGGTTTTTTTAATTTCCAGATTAGCCTGATCAATTTCCTCTTGGTTTAAGGTAATTTCCGCTTCTTTTTTTTGAATTTGAGTTTCTAAAATATATATTTGACTTTTCAAGCTGCTCGCCTTTGACCTCTCTGCTTCTAAATTTTTCTCATAAGCCGCAATTTTTTCAAGCAATGCTTCAATATCACCCTGTTTGCTTTTAATCTCATTAGATAATTCCTGAATTTCTTTTTCCCCGCCTTCCTGCGCCGTAATTAAATTCTGCGGCATTAAAAAACCGCTCGTTAATATGATTAGCGTTAAAAGACCGGCTATTTTTTTATAATTTTTATTCATGATTTTATTATAGCACAATTTAAGTAACCGTAAAAACTAGTCTGACAGAATTATTTTTTAAAAGACGTAAATTTTTTTCCAGCGAAAAAATTTACTCAAAGGTTCGCAAAATTCCGCCAGAGGCGGACCAAGCAATTTTGCTCACCTATGCTTTTAAAAAATAATTCTGTCGGACAAGGAAAATTGCGTAATATCAATTAAGATATTTCTGATCTTTCAACTCGGGCGGTAAATATTCCTGGCTCTCCTGGTAATCATAATCCGGGCTGTATTTATAATCCTTGCCATAACCTAAATTTTTCATCAATTTTGTCGGCGCGTTGCGCAGATGCAAAGGCACTCCCAAATTGCCGTATTCTTTGACATCGTCCTGAGCTTTTTTATAGGCCGTATAAAGCTCATTTGATTTCTGGCACTTGGCCATATAAACCACTGCTTGCGCTAAAATGACGTTGCATTCAGGCATACCTATGTAATGGCATGCCCTGTAAGCCGCTACGGCTTGCTCTAAGGCTTTTGAATTAGCCAAACCTATATCTTCACTGGCAAACCTGATTAATCGTCTGGCTACGAATAATGGATCCTCGCCAGCTTCAAGCATTCTCCCCAGCCAATAAAGAGCGGCATTGGCATCCCCTCCTCTCATAGACTTATGCAAAGCTGAAATTATATTATAATGCTCCTCACCGTCTTTATCATACAATAAATGCGATTTTTGAAAGGCTTCCCTGATAATTTCAGCTGTTATATTATTACTAATTGAACTGGCATATTCAATCACATTTAAGGCGATTCTAGCGTCTCCATTGCTCATATTGGCCAATATCTCAATTTCTTTCTTGCCTATCTTAATATTTGTTTCTCCCAATCCCCTGCTCTTATCCTTGATCGCCCGTTTAATAATTTCCGCAATCTGCCCTGGGGATAATTTAGTCAGCACAAAAACTAGGCATCTTGAAAGCAGAGCTCCGATCACTTCAAAGCTTGGATTTTCAGTTGTGGCTCCAATGAGCACAATCGTTCCGCGCTCCACATGCGGCAAAAGCGCGTCCTGTTGCGCTTTATTCCAGCGATGAATCTCATCAATGAAAAGAATCGTTTTTTGTCCCAATCTCAAATTTTGCTCTGCCCGCTTAATAATTTCCCGCAGTTCATTTTTACCGCTGGCGGTAGCGCTAATTTGCACAAAATCAGCATGAGTTGCCTGGGCAATAATAAAAGCCAGGGTAGTTTTGCCGCTGCCCGGCGGACCCCAGAATATCATTGACGGCAGCCTGTCTGATCCAATAGCTTTTCTCAACATTTTGCCTTTCCCAACCACTTCTTCCTGGCCCAAAAATTCATCCATGCTTATCGGCCGCATTCTAGCTGCCAATGGTAATCTATTATTATTCATAATATGAGCTTAGCAAAAAAACTATCTTAATCTTTTTGTCTTTTTGGCTATCTCTCTGCCTTTCTTAGTATTTTTTTTACCATGTTTTGTCCTTGCCCGAGCGGCGCTATTTTGACCCATAAATTTGATTTAAATTGATAAATTATAAACAAATAACTGGACATTTAACGTCCTAATAATTATCCTAAGTATAGCACACCATGGTGGAGGATGTTATGCACTGGTTAATGGTCTTTAAAATCGCGGCTAATTTGCTAAAATACATTAGACACCC
>MFMW01000008.1:0-2784 GCA_001783595.1 Candidatus Kuenenbacteria bacterium RIFCSPHIGHO2_02_FULL_39_13
ATGTCGGCGCTTTAACCGTGGCTGTTGTTACCCGGCCTTTTTCATTTGAAGGCGCTCAGCGCCGCACAATCGCTGACAAGGGTTTGGAAGAATTAGCCGGCAAAGTTGACACGATTATCAGTATTCCCAATGACAGAATTTTACAAATTATTGATAAAAAAACATCACTCCTTGACGCCTTTGCCGTGGTTGATGATGTTTTGCTCCAAGGCGTCAAAGGTATTTCAGAATTGATCACCAAACCCGGCCTGATAAATGTTGATTTTGCCGATGTCAAAGCGATTATGAAAGAATCTGGCTCGGCTTTGATGGGCATTGGCCAGGCAGGCGGAGAAAATCGCGCCGTTGACGCTGCCAAAATTGCCATTGATTCGCCCCTTTTAGAACTGTCAATTGAGGGAGCTAAAGGCGTATTATTCACTATTACCGGTCCAACTGATTTGTCCATGAATGAAGTCAATGAAGCGGCTAGGCTAATTACCGCCTCGGTTGACTCTGGCGCTAAAATTATTTTCGGCACCATTATTGACGACAGTCTCAAAGGCGAGGTTGCTATTACTGTTATTGCCACCGGCTTTGCTGAAGACAAAGCCAAACGGGATTCAAAATTTGACGGACTGGGCGGCGGTTCATTTTCCATCCGTGGTTCAAGCCCAACTTTTATGCCCACCATTAAGAGGGATTCGGATAAAGAATTAATGTCCGATAGCCAAGACAAGCCAGCTAAAAAAATAAGACTAGCGATCAAAGACGAGTCTTCTCCCTATCAGGCGAGAGTAGGTGATGGGAATGATACGGAGGGCGAACTTGACATTCCAGCCTTTATCAGGCGCAAGATGAAATAATCTACAACCTTATGAACAGCCAACTTGATAAAATTTTAAGTGTTATTAAGCGCTTTGGCGGCAAAGTGGTGGTCTTAAAAGATGACGCGGAGTTTGTAGTGACCAGCCTTGACGAATATTCACGGCTGATTGAGGGGGAGGAAAAGTTAAGTAATCTCTCTGAATCTGAAATGCTTGATAAAATCAACCGCGACATTGCCGCTTGGCGCGCCGCGCAAAATAAATTAAACCAAAAGCAAAACGACGAGCCATGCTTTTTAAACGAAGATGATAAGAATTTAGACTGGGATGATTCTTTTGATTTTGATGATGATGAGACTGACAATATTAATGATTTTGATTTTAAGGAAGCTGATGATGAAGATAACAAAGTCAGGGCAAAAGATATTTTACAAAAAAGCGAGAGGAAAAATAATTTTGGCTATTTTAACCCAATTGACTTAAATAATCCTCTTAATGACGACACCAATGATAATTCTTGGCTAAAGTTAGATAATAATGACCAAGATTATGCTGATTCTGAACATATTCCGCCACCGCCTGATATTAATTAATAGTAAGGAGGAGAGTTGGCAGCAGCTAATACATTGACATATTTTTTAAACCTGATATACTGTAATTATCATAAAAAAATAAGATAATATTCATTTTTACCAGAAAATTTAAAAAATTCTGGGTTAAGTTACGCCCTGAATTTTTGTAAACAAAAAATATTATTAGGCTAATTTTAGCGGCTGGATTGCAACTCTCCGATGTTCATCGGAGGGGTCGCTAAACACATTTATATATATGGTTGAAAAATTTGAACGCACAAAACCCCATATCAATATTGGCACAATTGGCCATGTTGATCATGGTAAAACCACTTTGACCGCCGCCATTTTAAAGTATTTGCAAATTACTGGGGGCAAAGCTCAAGATAAATCAGTTGACCAGATAGATAACGCTCCTGAAGAGAGAGAGCGCGGTATTACCATTGCCACATCCCATGTGGAATATGAAACTGATAAGCGCCACTATGCCCACATTGACTGTCCCGGGCATGCTGATTATGTCAAGAATATGATTACCGGCGCAGCGCAGATGGACGGTGCCATCTTAGTTGTTTCAGCTGCTGACGGTCCGATGCCTCAAACCAGAGAACACATTCTTTTGGCCTATCAGGTGGGCGTCCCCCATATTTTGGTCTTTTTGAATAAAGTGGACCAGGTGGACGACAAAGAATTGATTGACCTGGTGGAAGAAGAAATCCGCGATCTTTTGAAAAAATACAACTTCCCGGGCGACACCACTCCAATTATTAGGGGTTCTGCCCTAAAAGCGCTTGAAGCGGCAAATGCCGGCAATAAAGATGATGAAAATTTAAAATCCATTAAAGAACTTTTAAGTAAGATTGACGAATATATTCCAGAACCAGTGCGTGATATAACCAAACCGTTTCTTATGCCAATTGAGGATATTTTTTCCATTGAAGGCCGCGGCACTGTTGTGACTGGTAGAATTGAAAGAGGCTTGATCAAATTAAATGAAGAGGTTGAAATTGTCGGTATTAAAGATACTGCTAAAACCGTTGTTACCGGCATTGAGATGTTTAATAAGCAGCTTGACGAAGGCCGCGCCGGGGACAATGCCGGCGTATTGCTGCGCGGCACTAAAAAAGAAGATGTTTATCGCGGTCAAGTTTTAGCTAAGCCAGGCACAGTTACTCCTCATACGGAATTTGAAGCCGAAGTTTATATTTTAAGCAAAGAAGAAGGCGGCCGTCATACCCCATTCTTTAATGGTTATAAGCCGCAATTCTATATCAGAACCACGGATGTTACTGGCGATGTAGCATTAGCCGCCGGAACAGAAATGGTTATGCCTGGCGATACTGTCAATTTAAAAATTACATTGATTCAGCCAGTTGCTTTGGAAGAACAGCAAAGATTTGCCATTC
>MFMW01000008.1:2814-8981 GCA_001783595.1 Candidatus Kuenenbacteria bacterium RIFCSPHIGHO2_02_FULL_39_13
TGGTTACTAAGATTAGTAAATAAACGAGTCCCCCTCCCTGGCCCTTCCCCGCTTGCGCGGGGGAGGATGGGAGAGGGCTCCATAAATTTTTAATAGTTTTTAATAATAACAATTGCAAGTCATTTGAAAATTATGACTGATAAACCAATAGTTAAAAATGATAATCATCAAGAAAACAAAGAGGATGACAAGCCCAGAATCAGAATCAAAGTAAAAGCCTTTGATCATAAAATTATTGACCGGGCCACCAAAACTATTATTGATGCCGCTAAACGTACGCAAGCGCAAGTCAAAGGCCCCATTCCTTTACCAACTGAAATCAGCAAATATACTGTTAATCGTTCAACCTTTGTCCATAAAGATTCCCGGGAACAGTTTGAAATGCGCGTCCACAAGAGATTGATTGATATTTACGATCCCAAGCCAACGACTGTCAATGATTTAATGAATTTAGCCCTGCCCAGCGGAGTTGATGTTCAAATTAAAATGTAAAATCATTAAGAATCCCGGATAAGATTCCTCCCATTGCCGCGGGAGAAAAACCATCCGTTTATTCTTAAACTTGATTAAACAATTATAATTCAGATAAAAGCATAAAAAACGAAAACGATTTGATTTCTATGTTTACCTCTGGTTTATAATGACCGGATTTTTTTTAAAAAAAATGAAATTCATCCTTGGCACAAAAAAACAAATGACCCAAATCTTTGAGCCTGAAAGCGGCGATGTAATTCCCGTTACGATTGTTAATGCTGGCCCATGCCGGATTGTAAAAATTAAAACCAGCGCTTCAAAAGACGGCTACAATGCCATTGTCCTTGGTTTGCCCGCTAAAAAAAAGCTCGCTAAACGTGAGCTGGGACAAATCAAAGATTTAGGCAATTTGGCGGATGTTAAAGAATTTAGAAGCGATGAATTAAAAAATTTAAAACGCGGCGACGCGCTTACTGTTGATATCTTTGAGGTTGGCGATAAAGTAAAAGTAGTGGGCATTTCCAAAGGCAAGGGTTTTCAAGGCGTAGTCAAACGTTATGGTTTTCATGGGCATTCAGCCACTCACGGCACCAAAGATCAAGAACGTTCCCCGGGCTCAATCGGCCCAACTGCCCCGGCTCGCGTTTTCCCCGGTATGAGAATGGCCGGCCATATGGGAGCCGAGCGCGTGACTGTTAAAAATTTAGCCATAGCAAAAATTGACAGTGAAAAAAATGAACTTTACATTAAAGGCGCTCTACCCGGAGCAAAAAACGGCTTGCTGTTGATCAGTTGCCCGGGCGCGTTAAAAGTCAAAAAATCATGAAATATCAAATTTACAATTCAGCCGGAGAAAAAATCAAGCAAGTGGCTTTAAACCCGGCTATTTTTAGTCTTGAGATAAATCAAGGTCTGGTTCACCAGGCGGTTGTGGCGCAAATGTCAGCCAAGAGGAAAGTGCTGGCTGACACTAAAGATCGGGGTGAAGTTCGCGGCGGCGGCAGAAAACCTTGGCAACAAAAAGGCACTGGCCGCGCCAGACACGGTTCAAGCAGATCGCCAATTTGGGTTGGCGGCGGCGTTACTTTCGGTCCCACCAACGACAGAAATTTTAAGAAAAAAATTAATAAAAAAATGAAAAGAAAAGCGCTTTTTATGTGTTTAACCGACCGCGTTGCAGGCAAGGATATGGTCATAGTGGATAAGCTGGATTTTAAAGATAATAAGACCAAAGAGTTTGTGGCGCTTATTAAGAACTTAAAAGATGTTTTAAAACTTAAGAAATTATCCAAGAGAAAAGTTGAAAAAGATGAAAAGAAAAAAGAAGAAAGAAAAGCTGGCGAGGATAAAAAACAGAAAAAATTTGATTTGAAAAAATATAAAACATCAATTTTAGTCGTGACTGCCAAAAACACTGCTCAAACTTCGCGAGTAGCCGGCAACATTCCAGGCATCAAAGTCTTGGGCGCTAATTCATTAAATGTAGTGGACATTTTAGCGCATAAAAATTTGCTTCTTGGCGAAGACGCGCTTGAAGTAATTGAAAAAACTTACCTAAAATAAGATGGCTTTATTTAAGAGAAAGAAAAAAGAACAAGAAATTACGGATGAAAAGCAGGTTAAAAAAGCTGTCAGTGTTAAAGATGTCAAAGCAAAACAAAAATCAGGAAAAGTCGTAAAAAAAAGTGGCAGCCAAGTGTCGTATAAAGCGCTTGCCCACCCCTTAATCACAGAAAAATCAACTATTCAAAATAGTTTAAATCAATATGCTTTTCTTGTTGATAATCAGGCAAATAAAATAGAAATCAAACAAGCCATTCAGGAAGTTTATGACGTTATGCCCTTAAAAGTAAGAATCATTGTTCAATCAGGCAAACTGGTCAGGTCAGGCCGCGGTCAGTTGTCAAGGCAAAAAAAATGTAAAAAAGCAATTATCACTTTGCCTCAAGATAAAAAAATCGATGTCTACGAAGGAGTTTAATAAAATAGAATTTTAATTTAAAATATGCCCATTATAGTCTACAAACCAACCACTTCAGCCAGACGGAGAACTTCCATCGTGTCATTTTCTGATATTACTAAAAGTGAACCGGAAAAAAAATTAACTATTACCCGCAAAACGTTTGCTGGCAGAAATAAGAGCGGCAAAATTACAGTTCGTCACCGTGGCGGCGGCGCCAAGCGCCGTATCAGGCTCGTTGATTTTAAACGTTTGAGATTTAATCAACCGGCAGCTGTCGTGGCTGTTGAATATGATCCAAACCGCTCTTCAAGAATTGCCCTGATTCAGTACGAGGATGGCCAACTCTCATATATCTTAACAGCTGATGGCATCAAAGTTGGTGATAAAATAGTTTCTTCAGACGAAAAAGTAGCCATTAAAATAGGCAATCGCATGCCCCTTGAATTTATCCCAGCCGGTATTAACGTCTATAATGTAGAGTTAAATCCCGGCCAAGGCGGAGTAATGGTCAGATCAGCCGGTGCTTCCGCCATAATCCAAGCGGTTGAAGGCAAGTTCGCCCAGCTTAAAATGCCATCTGGAGAAATCCGTTTGTTTAAAAAAGAATGTTCGGCCACAATCGGCCAAGTTTCTAACCCAGACCATCGCTTGGTGCGGATTGGCAAGGCCGGCCGCCAGCGCCATAAAGGCATTCGCCCTACTGTCCGCGGTAAAGCCATGAATCCTTGCGACCATCCTCATGGCGGCGGTGAAGGCCGGCATCCCATTGGAATGAGATATCCCAAAACCAAATGGGGCAAACACGCCTTGGGCGTTAAAACAAGAAAGAAAAAAAAATGGTCAAATAAAATGATTATTCAAAGAAGTAGAAAAGAAAGTAATTAACAAAAAATTATGAGTAGAAGTTTAAAAAAAGGCCCATATGTTGATGAAAAGCTTTTGAAAAAAGTCAGCAATCTTAAAATTGGCGATAAAACAGTCATTAAGACATGGTCAAGAGATTGCACGATTACTCCTCAAATGGTCGGTTTTAATTTTGGCGTCCATAACGGCAAAACGCATATCCCAGTTTTTGTTGTTGAAAATATGGTCGGTCATAAGTTGGGTGAATTTGCGTTCACCCGTAAATTCATCAAACATGGCGGTAAAAAACAAAGAGATGAAGAACGTTCCACCGCTGAAACTGCCAAAAAAGAATAATAAAAGGTGTGGGGCTCTGCTCCGCAGAGCCCGTTTTCACTGCGAGTGAGGTTCAAAAGCAACACTGTTGCTTTTGAACAAATACATATCTCCTCGCTTAACGCTCAAACTATGGAAACTACGGCTAAACTTAGACACTTAAGAATGTCACCCAGAAAAGTCAGACTAGTGGCGGATGCTATTCGCGGCATTAACGTTGAACAGGCTTTGGCGCGTTTGAAATTTTCAGACAAGCGGGCCGCTCATCCGCTCGCCAAATTATTGAATTCAGCCATTGCCAATGCCCAGCACAACCAAGATTTAAAACGCGATAATTTATTAATTAAAGAAATTAGAGTTGACCAAGGGCCGGTTTTAAAAAGATGGCGCGCCAGAGCGTTTGGCCGTGCCGCCGCTATTCAAAAGAAAACCTCGCATATTTCCATTGTTTTGGCGGAAATAAAGCCCAGCAAAGAAAAGGCAGGCAAAAAGAAAGAGGACAAGACAGGCCAAGAAGTGAAAATTGTCAAGTCGTTAGATGAGGTTAAAGAAATTGGTCAAAATAAAACCAAGGAAGAAAAAGAAGAATTAAGTCAGCAAGAGAGATCTCACTTTGAAAGATCACAAGGCCCCAAAACGACCAAACGTAGATTTTTCAGTCGCAAGTCAGGCTAAATTAAAAAAATAACATGGGTCATAAAGTCAATCCAAAAGTATTTCGTCTTAAAGTCAATAAAACCTGGAATTCAAAATGGTTCCGAGACAGGCTTTATGCTTCCTCGCTGCAAACAGACGTGGCTATACGGAAATATTTAGAAAAGAAGTTGCGCGAAGCCAGCTTGGAAAAAGTCGTGATTGACCGCAGCGTTGATGCCATAGAAATTACCATTCATACTGCTCGCCCGGGCATGATTATCGGCAAGGGCGGGGCTGGAACAGACGAGCTTAAAAACCACATTATAAAAGATATTATTAAAAGCAAAAAAACAAAGATTAATATTAATATCAAAGAAGTTAACGATCCGAATTTATCAGCCAACATCGTGGCTTTGAACGTTGCCCTAGATTTGGAAAAAAGAATGCCCTATCGGCGCGTGATGAAAAAATATATTGAGAATGTTGTTAAAGCAGGCGCTCAAGGGGTAAAAATAGTAGTTGCCGGCCGCTTGGGCGGAGTAGAAATTGCCAGAACAGAGAAGCTGCTTAAAGGCAAGATTCCATTGAGTACTATTCGCGCAGACATTGATTATGCGCGTACCGCGGCCAGAACCACTTACGGCGCTGTCGGCGTTAAAGTTTGGATTTATAAAGGCGAGGTTTTTGGCAACAAGAGCGAAGAGGCGGAAAAATAATTAATAATAAAGGTTTAAAGTATGTTAGCACCCAAAAAAGTAAAACACAGAAAATGGCATAAAAGCGCAGGTATGTCCGGTAGCATTGCTTCGCGCATGACCAAGATTAGTTACGGTGATTTTGCTCTTAAAGCCATGACTGCCGGCTTGATTAATGCCAGGCAGATTGAAGCGGTGCGCCGCGTGCTTGTGCGCTACATCAGAAAAGGCGGTAAAATTTGGGTGAGGATTTTTCCTGATAAACCAATGACAGTTAAAGGCGCTGAAGTCGGCATGGGCAAAGGCAAAGGTACGGTTGACCATTATGTTGTCCCAGTTTTACCTGGCCAGATTCTTTTTGAAATGTCTGGCATTCCTAACGAGCGCGCCAAAGAAGCGCTTAATTTAAGCAGTTACAAGTTGCAGATTAAAACTAAATTTGTTAAAAAGTAATTATTAATTGATGAAAGTTAAAGAACTAAACGTTAAACAGATAACTGAATTAAAAACCCTTTTATCAGAAAAAAGGGAAGCTTTGAGAAATATCCGTTTTAAAGTTGCCCAAAGGCAATTAAAAAAAGTTCATGACATAAAAGCTGTTAAAAGGGACATCGCTAGAATTTTAACCATTATTAAACAAAAGTCGTATGAAAAATAATCAGAAAAAAAATATGGATAAAAATAAAAAGATATTCCGCGCCTTTACTGGTTTGGTTGTTTCTGATAAGATGGATAAAACTATTGTGGTGCGCGTTAACCGGACAAAAATACATCCCCGATATCATAAAAGGTATAATGTCAGTAAAAATTATAAAGTCCATGATCCTGAAAATCGCTTTAAGACTGGTGAGAGCGTCAAATTTATTGAATGCCGGCCGCTCTCCAAAGACAAAAGGTGGCGGGTAGTTCGAGGGTTAAACGAGGCCTAAACTGCTTTAGGCCGAGTACCGAGAACGGGCTTTGCGTTGTGCCGAAGGCACCGCAAAGACCTACACATTAAATATATGGTTCAACACAGATCAATTTTAGAAGTTGCTGACAATAGCGGAGCCAAACGTCTCCAAGTTATTGGCGTGCTTGGCGGATACAGAAAAAGATATGCGCGCGTAGGCGATATTGTTGTTGTGGCAGTCAAGGAAGCTGAACCGCACACCCAAATTAAAAAAGGGTCTGTGGCGCATGCCGTGATCGTCAGAACTAAAAAAGAGATCAGGCGCCAC
>MFMW01000008.1:9031-10561 GCA_001783595.1 Candidatus Kuenenbacteria bacterium RIFCSPHIGHO2_02_FULL_39_13
AAAATCAAAAGAACCAAAAGGCACTCGTATCTTTGGTCCGATCGCCAGGGAGCTGCGCGCCAAAGGATTTAATAAAATTATTTCATTAGCGCCGGAAGTGCTTTAAGTTTAATAATTTACGATTATGAAATTTAAAAAAGGCGATACAGTTAAAATATTAAAAGGCAAAGATCAAGGCAAGACCGGCAAGGTCTTGAAAGTTATTATTTCCCCTCAAAACAAAAGCAAAGATAAAATTATAGTTGAAGGAATAAATTTGCGCTATAAGCACATTCGTCCCAAACGTGCCGGCGAAAAAGGTCAACGGATTATGTTTCCTTTTGCTTTGAACATTGCCAACGCGCAATTAGTTTGCCCTAAATGCGGCCAGCCTACCAGAATCGGCTATCAAATTTTGGCTAAAGCCCCGGAAACTACCAGAGAGAAAAAGCAGCGAGTATGTAAAAAATGCAGCGCGATAATTTAATTTTTATGAACAGATTTAAAGAAAAATATTTGAATACGGCGGTTGGCCAAATGAAAGAAAAATTTGGCTGTAAGAACAGTCTTGCCGCGCCCAAAATTGACAAGGTGGTTTTGAACGCCAGGATTCCCGCCAGCAAGAGCGATGAAAAATTTCAAGCATTAGTGGCTGCTACTTTGGCTAGAATCAGCGGTCAAAAGCCGATTTTTACCAAAGC
The DNA here is from genome assembly GCA_001783595.1 of Candidatus Kuenenbacteria bacterium RIFCSPHIGHO2_02_FULL_39_13. Lineage (GTDB taxonomy): Bacteria > Patescibacteriota > Patescibacteriia > UBA2196 > GWA2-42-15 > 2-02-FULL-39-13. Next base: position 9,712 of record MFMW01000008.1, read on the forward strand.
TAAAAAATCAATCTCTTCTTTCAAAATCCGCGAAGGCCAGGTTGTCGGCGTTAGTGTCACCTTGAGAAACAACAGAATGTATGATTTTCTTGACAAACTAATCAATCTAGCCCTGCCCAATGTGCGTGATTTTCGCGGGCTTAACAAAAAAAGCATTGACGGCCGGGGCAATTTAACCATTGGTTTCAAAGAATATTTGGCCTTTCCGGAAATTAATCCTGACGAAGTGGAAAATTTGCATGGCCTTGAAGTTTGTATTCACACCACGGCCAAGTCAAAAGAAGAAGGTTTTATTTTACTTTCCCTGCTTGGCTTTCCTTTTGTGGAGAAAGTAGATAATAATGATAATAGTTAAACATTACGATAATGGCTAATAAAGCAAAAGTAATAAGATCGCAGAAAAAACCTTTGTATTCAACAAGAATTGCCAGACGTTGCTGGCGCTGTGGCCGCAAGAGGGGGTTTATGAGAAAATTTGGCCTGTGCCGCATCTGTTTTCGCGAACTGGCCACTAAAGGCGATATCCCAGGCATTAGTAAATCCAGCTGGTAGTTAAAACAATCCAGTGGATTGTTTTAACGGGCACCGCGGTTGTATTGCGCTGAGCAATACAACGGGACCTACACATTAATTAAAAAACAATGACTGATCCGATAGCTGATATGTTAACACGAATACGCAATGCCCAGATGGTAAAAAAATCCGTGGTCATTATTCCTTTCTCAAAATTAAAGTATAATATCTTAACTTTAATGGCCAGTGAAGGTTGGGTTAAAACCGTCAAGCGCCTTGAACCGTCTGACGCCGCTGTTAATAAAAGCAAAAAAATAGACCTAGAAAAATTGAATCG
>MFMW01000009.1:0-5193 GCA_001783595.1 Candidatus Kuenenbacteria bacterium RIFCSPHIGHO2_02_FULL_39_13
GCAAAATCACCAAAACGAATACCGGCCAAAGTAACTTTTGTTTTAGCCGGCTCACCGGCATCAGGCCTGACAGACCAAAGGCAGGGACCATTGGCTTGGCCGTCAAGAACCATAAATTTATGATTGTCATTACTGGCTGAAACGTCATTGCTTGACTGGTAAGAAATGGCAACTGCCACTGGATAAGAATTATCACTGCTAGGATTATATACATCTAAACCATTGGGAACTATTGTTGCCACGGCAGTTGAAGAATAATCTGACGGCAGATCCGCATCCACCGAGCCGAATTTTATGCTTGATATAGTCGCCGGCTTAGCTTGAGTGCCCTTAAAACAGTTGCCGTAAATTGTAAGGCATTCGCCTGTGGGCCCCTGATATCTGTTGAGCTTATCTATGGTCGGACTGCAAACGCAATTGGCCAAGTCAGTAACATTAAAATCCCAAACCTGGTTGACATATTCTCCGCTAATGTTTTTTATTTTATCAGTCTTGACAGTTATGCGGTAACGCGAATTTTCACCAAGGTCTGACGCAGGATCAAATTTAAAAACCCTGTAATTTGCCTCTTTGGGATCTCCAGTGTCAAAGACATAAAATTCCCCTGGAATATCACTGGGCGGACCGCTAGTGTCATCACTGGTTGATGTTTCAATGCTGGTGTCTAATTGATAGCTGGAAATTATGGCGGAATTTAGCTTTTCAATGTAAAAATCAAGCACATTGCCGTACATAGAAGTGTTAAAAGTAATGCTGATGTTTGTATCAGGGCAGACATCGTTGCCTTTGGGCGAATAATTTGCAACACCCGGGGTTTGATTATTGGTTTGAAATTTCCATACATAAGGCTGTGACATTAGATTGCCGCACAGGTCTGCGATATTCTGAATGGTAACTTCGTATGTTGAAAAACCGTCAAATAACTCGCCGTTGATTAAGCTTATGGAAAATCCTTTTGTTTCCACAGTAAGCGCAAATTTTTCTTTGGGAACAATGGTTTGACTGCCATCTAATTCTATTTTATAAACATAAATGTTGCCTGGATAAGGATTAATATTATTAGCCGGATCAATCACCGTATCGGCATCTATTTCTTCAGAAAAAATTACTCTTATTTTTGTATCACGGCTGACAACCGCATCACTGGCCGGATAAGTATTAGTAACACTTGGATTTTCAGTGTCGCCCTGACTGCCAACATAAAAATCCCATCTGAAATCAGGATAATCCGAGTCTTCGCAATCCGCGCCCAAACTGCAGCTCCTTAATTGCAAACCATTTGCATCTTCAAGCGCAGAAGGCACAAAATCAGAATAAACGCGCTCGCGGCCGTTGGGAGCAAAAATTTTCCGGACGCCGCTGCCGTCATCAAATTCAGGGGTAAATTTAAGGGTATTGCCGCGCATTGTCCACTGGCCGCCATGTCCGCTAGCTGATTCTTGTTGAGTTATTTTCAAGCCATTATTAGCAAGCGCATTTTGAAAACTTTGCTGGTCAATATTATGGTTGAAAACAGTTTGTATTTTGCTGCACCAGTAAACATTGCTTTTTTGTTCGTTATAAGAATAATGGTCTGGCAATGGAGCTCCATGGGAAGTCTGAAAATTGTTGACGATAAACTGGTTTGGAAATGGGGGTATTGGCGGCAGGTTACCGCTGCAATCACAACCAGGCCATTGGTCTTGGCACTGCCAGACGCCGTTGACGCAAAGATCGCACTGTCCTCTGATTTCATTTTCTTGGCAAGCGCCTGACCCATTGCCGGCAAGCCGGCTAAAAATAAACTGGACAATGGCAAAAGCGAAAAAAATAATCACCAAACCAATGACGGCATTAAGCAGTATTTTTTTAGCAGTCTCAATTTTCTGCTGATTACCGCCGGAAGTCATCCAGACAACACCGGCATAAATGACTAAAATCAGAGCCAAAATGCCTAGCACTCCCAGTACAGCGCGAATAACTTTGACCACTGAAACGCGAATATCCTGCGTGCCAAGACCGACATTGCCAGCATAACCAACGCCATAGATGTCATTCTGGGCGAAAATATTTTGGCCAATTAAAAAGACAACGGCAAAAACTACCAAAAATATGGCCGTTGTTAAAAAAAATTTGGCTAGGTTGTTTTTTGGTTTGAGCATGGAAAGACCAAAAATTATTTGTTTATTATTTCTTTGACTATTTGACTTACCAATGTTCCATCAGCCTGGCCTTTGAGCCTGGCCATAACAGCTGCCATCACTTTGCCAAATTGGCTGGGGGCAACTTCGCCTAGCGAGCTGATTACTTCTTGGACAACTTTTCTAACCTCGTCTGTTGGCAAATCTTGGGGCAGATAATGCTTGATTAGTTTGAGTTCGGCAGTTTCTTTATCCGCTAAATCTTGGCGCTTGCCTTTGATAAATTGTTCAATTGAGTCGTTCCTCTTTTTAGCTTCACGTTTCAGGATAGTGATGACTTCCGCGTCAGACAGTTCTTGTCTTCTGAAATTAATCATTTCATTTTTTAAAGCAGCTTTTAAAAGGCGCAACAAATCAACCAAATCTTTCTGACGATTGAGCATGGCATTTTTAAAGTCATTTTCTAGAGTTGTTGCTAAACTCATATTTTTTACCTTTTAATGTATTGATTTCTACCAGCGCCAAAACTACCAGTTTGCATATCCTCTGGCAGCTTGCCTATTTTTTGAAGATAGGCTCTTTTCTCTCTAAGATATTTTCTTCTTAAGGCAGATTCTTTGATTTGCCTTTTGGTTTTCGGTTTGATATGATATTTAGTGGCTTTGGCGCGAAAAATGACGCGGCTCTGCAAAACTCGCTGTTGAAAACGACGTAAAAGCCCTTCAACTGATTCATTCTGTTTGCGTTTGACTTCTACAGCCATAATTAACACCCCCTTTCAATTAGTTAATATCATTATAAGCTTGGGATAAGCTATGTTCTAAATATAACAAATAAGGGAAGATTAGTCAAAATTTCTAATTTTAAAATAATTTTTTATGCTTTTTACCAAAAAATATAAATAATATGGCGGAGATAATAATTAGCAGTAAACTCATCCATTGATCTAGCCGCAAAGACAGCCAGCTAAATTGCGGGTCAATGCGCAAAAAGCCAATCATAAAACGTTGAATGGAATATAATATTAAAAATAGAAAAAAGATTGAACCAAAATTTTTAACAATGGAACAATGGAACAATGGAACAATGGAACCTTGCTGCGAAGTCTTTTTAAATCTTAAGCTATGAAGATAAATTAGCAACCCAAAAAGTAGCAGACACCATAAACTTTCGTAAAGAAAAATTGGCTGGAAAAATTCAAATGCTTGGTAGTCTGGCAAACGGTTGAATAAATTTATGGGAATGCCCCAAGGCGAATCAGTCGGCCGGCCGTAAAGTTCCTGGTTAAAATAATTGCCCCAACGGCCAAGCGCCAGGCCAAGAGCAACAAGCGGAGAGAAAATATCCAAGAGGAGCAGGCGGTTAATTTTTTTAAAAAAGTAAATAACTAATATCCCTGCTATTAGCACGCCGTGAATGGCCAACCCGCCCTGCCAAATTTTAAAAATATCAAGCGGGTTTTGACTGTAATAAGTGAACTCTGATAAGATATGCCAAAGCCTGGCGCCAAAGACGCCGAATAAAATAAGATAAAAAAATAAATCATATAATTTATCCGCTGACAGCTTGTAAGCTTTGAATAATTTTTGAGCAATTAAAAGACAAGGTATCAGCGCCAACGAGATAAAAAGGCCGTACCAGTGAATTGATACGGGGCCCATTGTAAAAAGTATGCTTTGAGGATGATAAGTGTGCAGAAACATTGTTTAGTCTTTAATGCCCAGCAGCTTTGTAATACGAGCTTTGTCAAAACCAATAACTATTTCTTCTTTGCCATCGTCTTTGTTAATAATCACGACAGGCACGCCCATTTGGCCTGATTTCTGAATCATTTCTTTGCCCCTAGCATGATCAACAGAAACATCAATGGCTTCAAAAGCAATATTTTTTTGGCTCAAATAATCCTTGAGCATTTTGCAGTAGACGCAAGCGGGCGTGGAATAGATTTTTATATTCATAAAACTTTTGTGTTAATTAGTAACTTCTCGTTATTCATAATCTTGAATTTCAAAATGATTTTCATTGCTTCATTGTTTCATTGTTGAAGTTTCGTATTTGTAAAACCAATTAATTGAAACAATGAAACAGTGAAACAATGAAGCAATTAGTCGTTACCTGCTATTTTATTATTCAATCGTTTGTTCGAAATAGTAGCCGGCACGGAGTATAGTTTTTTCATCAAACTGTTGGCCGATGATTTGCAGGCCGACAGGCAAATGACCTATTTGGCCGCAGGGCAGTGATAAAGCAGGCAGACCGGCCAGACTGGCTGGAATGGTAAAAACGTCAAAGGCGTACATTTGCAAGGGGTCGCTGATTTTTTCTCCTAATTTAAAAGAAGTGGTGGGAGTGACCGGGGCAAGAATAACATCAACCAATTTAAAAGCCTGATCAAAATCTTTTTTAACCAAAGTGCGGACAGCCAGAGCTTTTTTGTAATAAGCGTCATAATAGCCATGAGATAATGTATAAGTGCCAAGCATAATGCGACGTTTGACTTCAGCGCCAAAACCTTGGGCGCGAGTTTTTAAATAACTAGCCAGCAGATCCTGACTTTTTTCTGACAGGCCATACTTAATGCCGTCATAGCGGGCCAGATTGGACGAAACTTCAGCAGGCATAATAATATAGTAACAAGCAAGTGCATAATCTGCATGAGGCAAACTTATTTCCTGCGCACTGCTACCGGTAATTTCCTCTATCTTTTTAATGGCCTTTTTAATAATTTTTTTTACCCCAGAATCCAAGCCTTCAAGCTCAAAATATTCTTTAGGAATGCCAATTCTCAAACCCTTAATATCTTTTTTTATTTCCTCTGAATAATGATCGAGGGCAATGTTCGCGCTGGTTGATTCTTTTTCATCATGGCCGGCAATTGCCTGCAGAATAATCGCGGCATCTTCAATATTTTTAGCAAAATAACCAATGGTGTCAAGGGAAGAAGCCATGGAGATGACGCCATAACGAGAGGTGCGGCCATAAGTTGGCTTAACTCCCACTACGCCGCACAGGGCTGCTGGCTGTCTGATTGAGCCGCCGGTGTCTGTGCCCAAGCTATAAAGGCAGTGGTTGG
>MFMW01000009.1:5216-15321 GCA_001783595.1 Candidatus Kuenenbacteria bacterium RIFCSPHIGHO2_02_FULL_39_13
ATCCAAATTTGTTTTGCCGACCAGCACCGCGTCCTGGTTTTTTAGCCTGGCAGTGGTGGTTGATTCATACGGGGCAATAAAATTTTCAAGAATTTTTGAGCCGGCTGTCGTTTTAATATTGGCTACGCAAAAAATATCCTTGGCCGCGTAAGGAATACCGGCTAACTGGCTGATTGAATCGCCTTGACTGATTTTTTCATCAACTTTTTTCGCTTTTTCCAATGCTTGTTCTAGCGTCACGGTAATAAAAGCATTAATATTTTTATCAGATTTATTTATTTCATCCAAACAGCTTTTAGTTAATTCAGTTGATGAAAATTGTTTGCTGATTAAGCCCTGATGGGCTTGGATAATATTTAATTTGTTTAATTCGGGCATATTTAACATTGCTTCATTGCTTCATTGCTTTTTGTCAACAATGAAACAATGTAACAATAATTACATAATCTTATTGACCTTAATAAACCGGCCGCTGCTGTTGGGAGCATTGGCTAAAATATTTTTTTGAACATCTTCCGGACAGCCAACTGTTTCATCTGCTCTGGAAATATTTTTAAGCCCAATAATTTGGCTGGTGGGTTCAATGCCAGTTGTTTCAAGTCTTTTTAATTTTTCAAAATAATCCAAAATATCACCAAGGTCTTTGGTGAACTTTTGTTTTTCTTCAGTAGTTAGCTCAATGCGGGCTAATTGGGCAATGTGCTCAATTTGTTTTATATCTAGCGGCATAATTATATTTTACTGCTTTCACCCCAATTAATCAAGAGCTGTTAGTTTCAAAAACTCTTTTTCCACTATTATTTTCACGCCCAATTTCTTAGCCTTATCGTATTTGGAGCCGGGTTGCGCGCCGGCAACCAGATAAGCGGTATTCTTAGAAACCGCGGACGACACCTCTCCGCCTAAAGCGCGAATTTTTTGTTTGGCCTGATCGCGAGACAGGGAGGCAAGACTGCCAGTGAGAACAAATGTTTTGCCGGCCAAACCCCCCTTAGTAAGAGGGGGAAATGGGAGAATAATTTTAACGCCATTTTTTTCTAACTTCTCTATAAATTTAATATTTTTATCATCATTAAAATAGTTATGTATGCTTTGGGCCACCACTGGGCCAATGGCTGGAACATTTTCCAAAATTTCAAGTGAAGCTTTTTTTATATTGCTCAACGCGCCAAAATGTTTTGCCAGGTCAATGGCCGTTTGTTCGCCGACATTTCTGATACCGAGGCCGTAGATCAAGCGCGCTAAAGTAATATTTTTAGCCTGGGTAATTGCCCCAATGAGATTGTCCGCTGATTTTTCGGCAAAACGTTCCAGCGGCTCCAGATCGCCTTTAGCCAGAGTAAAAATATCGCTAGCGTCTTTAATCAGGCCGGTAGCTAACAGCTGGTCAATAATTTTTGGGCCCAGGCCGTCAATATCAAAGGCCGGGCGGGAAATAAAGTGATAAAGGCGCTCCTTGTTTTGGGCAAAACAATTTTTATTAGTGCAACGGTGAGCTGCTTCGCCTGGTTTTCTGACCACTCTGGAGCCGCAGACAGGGCAATTGCTCGGCATATAAAAATTCTTCTCTTGGCCTGTGCGCAGCTTGGGCAGGACTTGAACTATATCAGGAATAACATCGCCTGCCTTTTGCACAACCACTGTGTCCCCTATCTTTATGCCCAGCCGCTCAATTTCATCTTGATTATGCAAAGTGGCGCGAGACACGGTTGAACCGGCAACGAGCACTGGTTTTAAATGCGCCACAGGAGTCAGCACGCCAGTGCGGCCGACTTGCACTTGGATGTCTTCCACAATGGTAGTGGCCTGTTCGGCTGCGAATTTAAAGGCCGAGCCCCAACGGACAGTTTTGGCTGTGCGGCCTAATTTTGATTGATAATCAAGGTTATTGACTTTGATAACGATACCGTCAATTTCAAAGCTTAACTTATTTCTCAAAGATTTAGTTTTTTCAAAAAATTCTTTAACGCCCTGGATATTATTAACTTGAGCATAATGGCGCTCAACAGGCAGTCCAAGCTTTTGTAAATATTGTAATAGCTCAAATTGCGAACCCCCACTGAACCCCCCATTAGCAAGTGGGGTGGAATTTATAACATAGAAAAAAGTGCGCAAATCGCGCTCAACAACAACTTGCGGGTCTAGCTGGCGGACTGTGCCGGCAGCGGCATTTCTGGGATTGGCAAATCCCGCGCCCTTTTTATTCAATGCCTCAAAACTTTTTATCGGCATAAAAATCTCGCCGCCAACTTCTATGTCAAGCGGCTGTTTTAATTTTAACGGCAAGCTTTCAATTGTCCTGACAGTGTGAGTCACATCCTCGCCAGTTAAACCATCGCCGCGCGTTACTGCCTGCTCAAATATCCCTTTTTTGTAATGGCAGGTAATGTTCAAACCGTCAATTTTTAATTCGCAAGTATAAGCCACGTCCTGATCCGCGGGCAGTTCAAGAAAACGTTTTACCCGAGCGTCAAACTCCAGCACCTGGTCAAAACTAAAAACATCATCAAAAGAATATTTGGCTGTTGGGTGAGGGACTTTATCAAATCTGCCTAAAGCTTTGCCGCCAATGCGCTGGGTCGGCGAATCTGGAGTGATCAAATCTGGAAATTGACGCTCTAAATCAGTCAGCTCCCGTTTGAGAGAATCGCGCGTAGCGTCTGAAACAAGCGGCTTATCTAAAACAAAATAGGCATAGTCAATGGCACGAAATTGCTCTTTGAGTTTTTCCAGCCGTTTTTGGGCTGCTGCTTTAGTCATGTGGTTATTATACTATACAAAATCATAAATAAAAAGGGCGACATAACAATAAAAAGAAGAGCTGGTTTTTTAATCTAACTCTTCACTATTTTTCGAGATATTCGGAGAAATTTCCAAAAAACTCTTTTATTTGGCCATTTTCAATAACCCAGAGTTTTTCAGAAACTTGATCGACAATTGGACGGATAGCCTTTTCTCTGTCAATGAGAAACGCTGCTAGGATAGCCCGACATTTCTGTTCAGGGAGTTGAGTTGCCGTTTGGAGGACGCAGAGGGGAATTTTTGTATTTGGCGACAAGCCCATAAAGGTTTTTCAACAAAAATAAAAGGCGGCCAAATCTATTAAAAATAGATAAGCACCGCCCAATTTTTGTCTTTTCCTAGATCATGGCATTTAATTATAGTTAAACATCAAACAGCCGTCACACGTCATTAATTGTCAACCCAATATCTTTTAAATAAGCAATAACCGCGGCCACTGATTCACTTACGCTTTCTTTGTCAGTCATAAGTTCAATGTCTGGATTTTTAGGTGTCTCATAAGGATCTGATATACCAGTAAAAAATTCTATTTCTCCATTTCTCGCCTTTTTGTATAAACCTTTGACATCTCTTTTTTCGCAAATTTCTATCGGGGCATTAACAAAAACTTCAATAAAATTCTCAATGTCTGCTTTTAATTCATCCCTTTGTTTTTTGTATGGCGAAATAAAAGAAGCAATTACTCCTATACCGTTTCTACTTAAAAGTTTTGCCACAAAACCAACCCTGCGAATATTCTCTTCCCTATCTTTTTTAGAAAAGCCCAGATCTTTTGTTAAAGACTCTCGCACAACATCGCCATCCAGTCTTTCCACCTTATAACCATTTTTCTTTAAAATATCATAAACTTTATTACCGATAGTGCTTTTACCCGCTTGCGAAAGGCCAGTTAGCCACAAGACAAATCCTTGATTATTAATTTGTTTATTATACATAGAATCAACTAAAGAATTATGACTATTTACTAAAAAATTATAAATTTCAGGACGAATAATATAGGTGGGCAATTCGCGTTTGTTTTTAATGCCTTCTCTTAATTCAGTACCACTAAAAAAGATTTGATCTGCTTCGGGGCATTCATCAATAAAACAATGTATTTTCTTTGTCTTGTTAAAGACTACTTCGGGATACTTTAAAATTTTGATGTCAATTTCTGAATCTTGAAAGTTGTCAAAAATTTCTTGGGCTGCCAAGGGGGAATAATATTTGCCTACTCCCGCATGATCTCTGCCAACAATGAAATGAGTGCAACCAAAATTCTTTCTAATCAAGGCGTGAAAAACTGCCTCTCTAGGTCCAGCATATCTCATTTTTAAAGGCAGAATTCCTAAAACTACTTTGTCTTTGGGATAATACCTATCAATCAAGACTTCGTAGCTACCTAGAATATACTCATCTTTAAAATCTCCAAACTTTTTTCTGCCAATTACCGGATGGATAAACAAACCATCTACATTTTTTAACGCATGTTTCTGTAAAAACTCGTGACCACAATGGGGAACATTTCTGGTTTGAAAAGCGACAATGGTATTCCACCCTTTGCTGCAAAATATTTCTCTAGCCTGTCGCGGGCTAAAATTATACTCGGGAAATAATTTTTCTGAGTTATTAAGCAGATTAATTTCACCCCCAATTAAATATTTTTCCATCGCATAAACCCCTTGAACACCGGGATGATTACGATCTAAAGTACCAAAAACGTTTTCCGCTAAAAAATCTTTGTTATAAGAATAGACCTCGATATCTTTTAAAAGAGCGACCGGTTTTCTTTCTGAATTTAGTAACATTACCTCATTTTTATTTTTTATTCTCTTTGCAGCTTGTTTAGAAATATCCAAAATAATAGGGATTGGCCACACGGTTCCATCTGCAAGTCTCATATCTGATACTACTTTCTGAAAATTTTCTTTATTTAAAAAACCGTCTAAAGGCGAATAAATGCCCCGGGCTATATTTTTTACATCTCTAATTTGTTCCTCATCCAAATTAAGGCCTGAAAAACAAGTTTGCTTTTGTAATATTTCTTTTACCTCTTCCGAGGATAATATTTTATTGACCAAAATGCCATCTTTTCCATGTGGCTTAATCATATTTCTAAATTTTTTTCATATACGCTAACCAAAAATTTCTTTTATAACTTTGCCCCCTAAACCTTGTATAATTTGTCTTTTTAATCAATTTGATGATTTTAAAATATTTTGCATAGAGATTAATGAAATCCTGCTGGGTAAAAACTCTTTCAATTAAATTCATATCCTCATTAATATAAGTATCTGGTTCCAGGCCTGGATTTATCTTAATTAATGCCTTGGCGTTTTTATCGCCTTCTTTACACAATCCCTTTACAAAAAAATAACCGCCCTTCTTTAGGACTCTAAAAACTTCGGATAAATATATTTCCCGCTCTTTACTATTTAGTGAATTAGATGAAGTTACGTCTAAGACTAAATCAAATGTCTCATTGCCAAATGGATATACTGATCCGATATCGTGGAGCAGATATTCGACCTCAATCCTCATTTCTTTCGCGCGAGACTCTGCTAGATCAATCGCAGTAGGAGATATTTCAAGACCAATGACCTTATTACCAAGTTCTGCCAAATAATTAGCGTTTCTGCCAGTGCCAGACCCCAAATCTAAAACTGTTAAATTCTCCAATGCGATGCCTCCTACTTTTTTTAAAAATTTGAAAAAGCGAAGCACATCCTTTTGCGGCCTGTCTTCCTTGGTAATTAATTGCGGATTTTGATATTCATTTTCCCAAGCAATATCTTGTGGCATATAAATTATGATAAAAAAGATTAATAATTATTTGAGTGATTTTATATGATAATCAGTAATATATTTAGCCAAAATATGCGCTTGAGATCCTTTATGTTTTGGCCAATTTGTAGATTTTTTAATACGCGACTCTTGATCATCGCCCCCTACTATAACAATAATCGTCTTTTTTAAATCCGCATAGCTAAGCGCTTCATGAAGACTGTTATATCCACCTCCGATAACAAGATAATCTGTCGCTTTAAATAATTTGGCAACAGGGTAATAAGATAAATCACGAACATGCTCTGAATACTTACTGTTGCTGCATCGGAATGATTTGACCTTCTTGGGTAATTTGCAATTAAACACTTTATTTAAATGTTTTGGATAAGCGCCGTTTTCGCACAATAATGCGACTTCACTGCCTGGTTTTATTTTTAAAATTTTATTAAACTGAAAACGTGATACTAATTCATCTGGCCACACGCTAATGATGGGCCAGATACAGACGTCGCCTTTAACGTCGGGCTCAATAGCAATCACATGAAAATAATCGGGAAAAGTCGACTTCATCTTGCCTAATCTTCTTAGACCGATCCATGTCTTTGCAATACTTTTCGACAAGCCATCTACAAAATCATCAGAACGCCAATCACAAATAAAAATGTCAATATTTTTTGGAAAATCACTTTTTTTAGTTACAATTATACCTGGCTCTATAAAATTTAAATATTTTGAACGATAAGCAGAAGCATAAAAATCGCACCTAATTCCAGCCCTGACAAAACCTTTATATACGGCATTTATTCTTGTCAAATGACCAGAACCGGTGCCTTTAGTATACATGTATATCCTTAATTTTCGCATAAATTTCTTTTAATGACAAGTCAACGGTCAATCTGGTGCCGAATAAAATGACGGCTGAAAATTATCTTCGGTAAATTTTATAAATGTATGTCTATTCATAGGACAGTAATGACACCACTCTATCCCGGATTTTCTAATCTCTTGCCACTTGGCAGATTGCCAAGCGTGAGTCAGTGATTCTTTTGTAAGATGACCAACTATTGGTTTGTGAAAATATTCTACCGCGTTACAAGGATGTATCTCGCCATTAGCAAGAATTAAAGCCATCGTGGAATTCCTGCCACAGCCCTTAAGCCCCTTATTGTAAATTCCATGGGACATTTCTTGATAAGAAATACCTTTAAAATTATAAAGACCTTCAAGATTGGTGAAATTTTCCTTTAAAATATGTTGTTTTCCTTTAAATATTTCAGTAAGAATGTCTTTGCACTTGGGTATCATATTTAAAACAAAATCGGATATTTCCTCGCTGGAGGGTCTTTTGACCTTAGAATCGCCTTCAAGAAAAGAAAGGAAGAGATAATCTACTTTTAACGAAGCGGCCCACTTTAGATACTCATCGAAAGAACTCATTATATGTGAGTCAAGTATGGTCTGAATATTTGTCCTTATGCCCGCATTTTTTAAGTGTTTTATGGCAACAATGGCTGAATTGTGAGAACCTTTTATACCTTTCGTTTGATCATGAATGATTGGATTTTGAGAATATATTGATATAGTACAGGAATCAAGTCCAACCGCAACAAGGTCTTTGATTAATTTATTATTAACAAGAAAACCATTGGTTTTAAGATGAACCCTTAGCGATCTCTCTTTACAAGCTGCTATCAAATGAACCAACTCTTTATAAAGAGTTGGTTCTCCTCCACTAATATTAACTACTTTTACACCCAGGGAAGTTGCCTCGTCTATGACCTCAAGCCATTTTTTAAAACTTAAATTATGAAGAAATGAATTCTCTTTATAATGACTAAGTCTTTGATAACAAAAGCTACAATTTAAGGCCATTGGTTTTATTTTTGATAAATTCCATTAAAAAAGCGAGATATACAATGAGTTTGTGGGAATGGGAATCGTTTTAACACCAACCACCAAACTTGTGTTTAAAGACAAAGAGGTAATAGCTTTTAAATGGCTGTCGCCGAAAGAATTGCATGACTTTTTAAGCGGTGATAGTAAATACTGCACACCGCTGCCTGTCGCTTTTAAAAAAGCCCGAGGAATTTAGATTAAAATATCTTGAACGCCCGCTCTTTTCTGATGTTTTCATTATATAAAATACAAAAAACCCCTTTGAAAATCAAAGGGGGCTGAACAATTAAAAGAGTCTGCGGTTAGTGGACTTCGTCTTTGCTGGCGTAATGAGCGCCCGCGGCCAGATTGCTAACAGCGCCTTCAAGATAAAAGTAAAGGATAAAATCATTGCCATTTTGAGTATAGCTGTAATCGCACGGGTTGGTATCAGCGCCTTGGCAAGGATTAGCCGCAACATTAATCATTTTGGGATCCCTGGGAACTGAATACATAAAAATCGGCGAGGTCGGGGAAGTGCCGTCTGACCAGCCGTTGCTGTCAAGAACTAAATTACTGCCAGTGCCCAGGGCAATGGTAGCATCAATTGGAACGGTTGCGGGATAAGCAAGTTTATCCACAGAATAAAGATGCAGGGCGGAACGAATTTGACTGATATTATCAACTCTCTTGGCGTCACGAGCGTCTTTTTTAGCCTTATTAAGCGAAATCATAGTCACATTGGCGATCAAGGCAAAAATCGCAATGACCACCAAAAGTTCAATTAGGGTAAAACCATATTTTTTATTAATAAGCATAAATTGTAAATAATTGCCGTATTATTTTTATTATAGCACAGGGATAAAATAATTTCTAATTTTCAATTTCTAATTTCTAAACAATTTCCAATAACTCAATTTTTAAACAAAAATTATTTTAAAGAGTGGGATATTTTATTAAATATTAATGTTAATTCATGCGCTTCTTTCCATAATCTTCTCAATTCTTCTTTATGCTCAGCATTGGTCTGAGCAAATAATTCAATCCAGTATTTAGTTTCTTGAATTTCTTTACGACATATATAGATTTTGTTTTTAAAATCTTTTTTTGATGATGCAGCATTGGCTTCACAATAATTAGCTCCTGCACTAGTGGCTGATTTTAAAAGTTGATTAACTATATTTCTGTTGATGTCGTTTATTTTAGTTTTATTGGCAAGTTCTATAATCTCTTTACTGAAATTTTTTGTCCTAATTTCTAAATCATATTCCATAATTGGAAATTAAAAATCGTTTGAAAATTGAAAATTGAAAATTGAAAATTTATTTCTATTTCTCCTCCCATGTTGGGGCGCGATAACAATAGGAGCTGGCAAAGCCGGCAGGGGCAGAGCCTAATTCAGATTCCACGCCCTCTGATTCTGAAGTAACTTTGTAATAATAAACTTCTCCGGGAATTATTTCCTGATCATTAAAAGTACAGTCGCCAGCGCCGCAACTATAGTTAGCTGCCATAATTTCATCACTGCTGCTGATATTATTAAGATTGATTATGTCTTTGTAAATGTGGTAAGTGTAGCCAGCGCCCAGATCGCTCCAGACAACTCGGATAAGTCCGCAGGTGTTACTGCTAACATTAAGGCCGGTAACAACACTGCGAGTAAAGGCGCTCAAAGGGCAGGTGCTCACAGCGCCGTCGCAACCGGGGCTAGTGGAATTTCTGGTGTTAGCGGGCAGGGCGATGAGATAATAAGAATATTGCGTAGCCGGGCTAAGACCGGTGTCAGTATAACTGCAAGTGCTGGCGGCGCAAGTGTAGCTGGGATTTGCCAGCGGACTGCCATTGCGGTAAATAGTATAACTGGTGGCAGCGGCAGAAGTATCCCAATTAAGAGCCAATTGGCTGGAACCCAAGGGCAAAACACTGTTAAAATTAAACGAGGTGTCACTGCAACTGGGACCACTGGCTAAATTAATGGTTTTAGTTTTAACCCCTACCCGTCCCTGACTATCAGTGACAGTGAGAGTAACGGTCAAAGCGCAAGCATCTGCTGTGCCGCTGACTGGACTGGCATAAGTATAAATATTAGCCAAGACATCGCGCACTTTTATTTGATTAACCGCAATCGTATAGCTAGTGCCAGAATAATCTTTGTAATTACTTGCTTGCCAGCTTGAACCGGCATTAAAAGAGTAAGCAGCTGAATTTAAACCTGAACCGCTATCCGCCGCGCCATTCACGGTAAATCTGATGGTCTCGCAAGCCGGCGAGCTGGCAGTAACAGAAGCAATAGTCGGATTAGTTGTATCAATATTAATTGTATCTGAATAAACACTTGAGGAATTGCCCACGTTATCCTGGCAGTAAACATAATAGGTATTTAAACCTTGGGCACCAGTGTCCGTGTCCTGACCGTCATTGCCGGCTGATTCGTCTGGCGTGGAATCATTTAATTCGGCCCAGCAATCGCTGATACCTGACGGATCAGAGGCTGACCAGGTAAAATAAATGGTCGTATCATTATCCCACTCACCACTGTCTGAATATGAATCCGGCCTTGCTTGAACATTAGAAATAGCAGGACCTTGCGAATCTTCAAAAGTGTTAAAATCATCAGTCATTGATTTATATTGCGCCGCGATCCATGCCGCCGAACGCGCCC
>MFMW01000010.1 GCA_001783595.1 Candidatus Kuenenbacteria bacterium RIFCSPHIGHO2_02_FULL_39_13
TCCCTGGCCATTGAACTTAATATTAGCACCTATAGCAGGACTGGCGGCTTCAGCTTTATTTGATGCCATCATTCCTCAATTTGCAACCGGTGTAGAAAACTTTTCAGGCGGGCTTGCCATTGTAGGCGAGAAGGGACCGGAGCTTGTAAATTTACCGCGTGGATCAAACGTTTACCCTAACGAAGTAAGCGTGGAAGCATTTGAACGCGCTTATCAAAACAGGCAGGTGGCGGTTCAATATCACGGAGGAGGATTTGATCCATCAGGCATAGAAAGAAGATTGGATGAATTAAACAAAAGGTTCGATGAAGGAATAATTGCCAAGTCTTACCTTGATAATGAGGAAGCAAAGAAGGTATATAATAAGGGAAATAGTATGAGAAAAAAATCGGGTTTATAAAGGAAGTAAAAGCGTGTCGGATCTTATAAAATTAGAATTTGCAAACTACGTTACCGGATCAGCCCTAACCTGGGAAGATTGGAGTAAATATCTTGTCGACCCGCCGGTAATTTCTAAAAAAGTGGAATCAGAAAATGAAGGAGAGGCGGGTGTCATCGCTTTTGACAATACATCTATTTCTTTAAGATATAAATCAGGCAACCCTGTCCATAATAAATTCAGCGAAGACTTAACAAGTGTTGAAAGATATGTCTTTAAGATATCAACACGGACAAAAAATGGAAGTTTTGTTCCGCTCTTCCAGGGGCTTGTTGACTTTACCACTATTGAATGGGACACCTATGAATATGTAATTTCGGTTAACCTGGTTGATAATTTATCAGCACTTGGAATTTTACCTGCAGATGCGTTGAGAAGTATAGAGGGAACTGTTTATTCTCGCCTTGGATTTACCACCTCTGAAACATTAGATATATTTGCTGACGTGGCAAACCCGGGTTACTATTTTATCCGTGCATCAATGGGTGGTGGTGCAGATGATATGCCGGTTTCTGCATTTACAAAGGGCGAGGTTCTTTCTTACACCGATGTAAACGGTGATACTCAGCATATTTTAATTAAAGACTATACCCGGCAATTAAAGACCGATGGATATGGAACAAATTATTATGTAGGATATATTAGTGCCCTTGTAACCGGAACAATTTCAAGTGATCCGAGTAATTGTTATTTCCAAAATGCTGATAATGTTTATTCCCTGGAAGTTTATGGCGCTGATCCTTACATCTATTCCGGTGGTAATATTACTGCCTTCGATGCCTTAAAAATAATCCAGGTTCTTTACGAGCAGGTTTGGGGGAGTGCAACTGTAGTTAATAAAACCGGTGCAGGCACATATCCGATAACCCTTGGATATTTTCCAAGGCTTATAGGTGAGAACCCTCTCGGAAGTGATCCGCTTGCTGCATTAAAGACACTAGCAGATACTATGCGGTGCTATATATACGTTGATAAATCCAGTCAACTTGTAATTCAAAGTAAAAACTATCTCACGACAAATGGGACCACAAGGACTCTTGGCACCACAAAAGTTGTTAAGAAACCGCGTAAATATTTCTGGGATAAATTGGCTGACGGAGTAACAGTAAACCTCAAGAGCTGGATTACAGATGTAAATGGTAATTATATTGAAGGGACTGCGACCGTAACAAAACAAATACCGGGCACCACTACATTTATAAAACCAAAGAATTCGCTTAATAAAGATCTTCTGACGGATGACCCTGCGGATAACACACAGAATTTACTTAACACAAAAGCTGCGACGCTTGCAAGTCAAACTCTGAGCTTCTATGGAGTCAGGAGAAGTGAAATTGATTACACCCTTGCGCTTGACGATAATACAATCAATTGGGAACTAATAGATAATATCACTATCAATTCTGTCGCATATTTTTTCCCCGGAATAAAATTTGATCTTGGGGCCAGGACTGTGGAAATACCATTTGTCGAATGCAACGGGCACGATTTTGATATCAGGCAGGTTGTAATTGGGCTGAGTGAAAGTAATTCTGTCGGGTTAAGTTCTTCTTCATCATATAGCGGGGGAAGTGGTAGTGGAATAAGTTATGTTTTCGATTATCCGTTTACACTCACAGGTAATTTAGTACAGCTGGGTATCACAGATAACTTACAATTAACCGGGAATCAATTAGATACAATACAGCCAATCAAAACAACTTCTGAAGTACAATTCGTAAAAATAGGGATTGGTACCGCGCCCGATCCTTCCTACTCCATAAAAGCAACCGGAGATATATCTGCGAATGCTTATTATGGAGACGGAAGTCATTTAACAGGGGTGGGTGGAACTTATACTGCTGCCGTTCCTCTTGTGCTAACTGCAAGCCAGTTCAGTTTGGATTATAATACTACGAACCTGAAGCTGACGACAAACCAGCTTAACACTATTCAGAATATTGCTGCAGCTTCATCTCCAACTTTTGCCGGATTAACATTAACAAGTTTTAGCGGAGTAATAAAAGCATCTACCGGAGTACTTGCAGGTGGTGCAACAACAACAGATCTTCCGGAGGGAACGAATTTATATTATACCGATGCCAGGGCAAGAGCTGCAATCTCTGAAACAGTTACAGGTCTGGATTATAATAACTCTACCGGTGTAATCTCTCTAACTACAGGTTATGTAATTCCGACCACAACAGAAGAAAGTAATTGGAACGATGCTTATAGTAAAAGAGTTGACACCTGGAATTATCCTTTATCATTTTCAAGTAACGTAGTTTCATTTGGGTATAATTCTACAAACTTAAAACTTACAACTAACCTGTTAAATACTATTCAGGATATTGCAATAACAAGCAACGTGCAATTTGGAGCTATTACAGGCACAGGAAGATTAACAGTTCCTTCTGGATTTCCATTCGAAGGGATTAGATTTAGTTATTCGACAAGTGATTACCATTATATAACTACACATATAGATGGTGGTGTAGCTACAAGTAATTCTATACAATTTTTTGTTCAATCAGCAACAGGAGTTCAAGCTGAAGTAATGCGTTTAAGGGGAGATAAAGCAGCATTATTTTCAGGTGATATAATTCAGAGTGGTAACAAATCTATTTATAATAATTTTACTTCCGGTTGGGCCGGCAGCGGATTCAGATTGGACTATGGAGTTACAACAGCAAGCAGAAGTAATTTAGAAATCGACAATCTTACTGTAAGAAAAACGATGTCAATTTATGAATTACTAATCAGACAGATCAATGCAGTTAATGGTAATCTTTTCGTTTCGTCAAATGCCAAATGTGTTTCTGCTAATTCTACTACAATAACATTCGAAGATCCAACCGGGCATAACGTGCTTCCGTTTGCTGCAGGAGATATGCTAATTGCTCAAAGATTAAAATCGAATGGTGATTTGGGCGCTAAACTTCTTTATGTAGAATTTTCTGTTACTTCGGTTACAAGTATGACCGTTACTGGAACCTGGAACACAGCCCCGGCATCTTATAGTGATGTAACCGGCGTTCCTTTTGTCCGCAATGGTAACACTTCTGACTCAAGCAGGCGAGGTTCAATTTATCTTGCTGCCGACGACACCAACTCACCATTCATTGACGTTATAGATGGAGTGGATAGTTGGACTGCCTGGGGAAATAGTTCAAAAACAAAAGCAAGGTTAGGAAAACAGGACGGGCTTACTGATCCGATACTGGGTGCGCTTTCAGGTTATGGTTTATACACACAACAATTAAATTTATCTTCGGGCGGGCAGCAGACAAATGCGATTACAATGGTTGCAAACAGCAGCAGCGCAAGATTAAGAATGTACCAATCGAGTAACTGCATTTTTGATTTTGACACAGCTTCTAGTACAGCTAAAATTGCAGGGTGGAATTTTACAGATACATACTTGCGAAATGGTAGCTCTTCAAACGGAACAACAAATACATTTAAGCTTGCAATTCAAACAGAACAAGGTTATGGAAGTGGTAGTTTTATAACTTCTGATTATGTCAATCCAGCGGGTTACAATGTTATTTGGTATAAGGACGGAATAGGTTATGGCAGGCTTACGATGGGACATTTGTATGATCACGTAGAATCTCCTGGTGGTTATGATTCTGGAAAATATGGTCTTGAAATGTTTTCTAACATAAATCTTACCACGCCTATATTCAGGCTCTCACAAAAATTATCAGATGGTGTACTGGATTGTCAAATCGCAAGTTGGAAGTTTGATAACCAATATTTATGGAAATTAGGAAGCGGCACACCTGCATCTTCACCGGCCCAGGGTATCGTATTAAATAGCACGGGTAAATCAATTGGTGTGTATGGCTCAAGCTGGCAAAGATCCGTTTATATGTTTTACACTGATGACAGCAATTATGGTATTAAAGGGTACAGCTCCGATGGTGCACTTAACACAGTTTTCCAGCTTGGCTCAACAAATAAAATTGGCAAGGTCAGTTTTGATTATGAAAAATTATATGTAACAAAAAATATCTCCGGGCTTGGTGATCAGAATATTATTAAGATTGGGGATTATACATATTCGACACCTTCAAATATTCTATATAGTACAACTACACTTCTTGATAATTCTAACTTTACTTCGTCAGTTAGCGCCAGTGATAATACAACAAACTGGAAATACACAGTCGCCGGTTTAGGAAATGATCCGACTTTTACTGTACCAAGTAATGTATTAACTATTTCAACTTATACTACAGACTGGCAATCAATAGGGGGAAATTATCAAACAACAAATGGTGACGTGTGGTTAGAACAATATGTAAATACACCTTCAAACATTGCAGATTCTAATGTAGAATTTACGTTTACTTACAAAATGGGCAATGATGGAACTAACAGTAATTACACAAAACAATTGCTGATTGATGTTACGTTTAACACAGGTACAAGCTTAACGGGTTATTATATTGGCAGATCAACAGGATATACAACCGTTACAATTCTAATAAAAGTACCTGCAGGTACAACATCAATGCTGATAAAATTCAAATGGAACGGACAGGTTACGGAAAGCACAAACTCAGCGCGCACCTGGGAAAGCTGTTATTTAAAAACCATAGCATTGAATTACTACAAAGGTACATTCACAAGTTTGAATGGTGACGGGTTAAGAATTTATCGCAGTCCGTATGAGAAGGTGGAATTTATTGAAACAGGTTTATTGGATATAGTTACATCAAAGTTTACAGTGGGCCGCTGGGAATTATCAGAACGGTATGACGGCAGTTTAATAGCAACAAGTAAAAATACAGGAAGAGTAACAGTTTTATCAACAAATAATTAAGGAGAAAAAGTGAAAATTCAATTACGAAAAATTCTAAACGCAGCGCCTTCATTACGTAAGCTGCTTAATGCAGATATCGAGATCACAAAGGCTTATCATTTATCAAAGCTTGGTGCAAAAGTAGACTCGGAAATCCGGCAGTATGAAATTTTGTCAAATGCACAAATAAAAAAACTGGGTAAAGAACTGACCGCCGGGCAGGGTAATTATAAAATTACTCCGGGCACTCCGGAGTTTAAAAAATATCAGGAAGAGATGGAGAAGCTGCAGGATATGGAAGTTGACATCCGCAATTATAAACCTGTGGAACTTACCCCGGAAGATTGCGTTGATATGAAATTATCGGCAATGGATTTAGTACAGCTTGAACCGTTCATTGTATTTAAAGTATGTTAAATTTGTATATCAAGTCATCAAAAATATTTTTATAATTTGTACGAATTATCTTGACATTAAATCCTAAATACTTTATGTTTCATACAAGTTTTTATAAAACGTAAAGGACAGACGAAGCAATGGACAATATGCAAAAGATAGATGAACGGAAAGTAATGAAATACGGCTCATACACACACACGTTCGTACTGCCAAGTATTTATGTGTCTGACAATAAAATTAATTCCGGCGATCTGTTTATGATTTTCCGCACACAGGTAAACGGTATCGACGCTCTGATACTCATTCCAAAAATTAAAGAACAGCAGATGGAAAACAATAATTTAAAACGGGAAACGGCAGCGTGATGAAAAAAGACATAGAGAAGATTTTTGAAGAGGGTGCAAAAGTTTATTCATTAACAGGGAGTTGAATATGACAACCCAGCGGGCTAATGAAATTATAAATGAAGTGTGTTCTGAATTGGATGCTGCTATTGCAAAGAAAAATTTTAGAAGAATAAAATATATTTATAAACATTTGAATTATGAAGCAATTTATTCCTGCGATTCGGTTGTATATGACAATTATTACTCGATTGGAGAAAAACTTTTATTAACCTTAAAAGAAAATGAGGCTGCATAATGGAAACATATTATATCTATTCACTCATTGCGGCGCTTCTGCTTACTGTATTTGTCGGGTTTATTTGTTACTGGTACGGTAAAATAAAGGGGATGTTAAATCAAAACTCTGAATTATGGAAACGTCTGCAGGCATCGGCTGAAAGAGTAATACGGCTTGCCTGGATGCTCAAAGAACTGCGTAAACAATTTGTGAACGAGCGCCAGCATAACGAACTACTAATTAAAGCAAGTGAAACCAAGTACAAAGAGGGCTGGAGTGATTGCGAGAATAGTTTTAAAAGTGATATAACTGTGAATGATAAAGGGCAGTTTCTAAGGAAAGTGAAAAGTGAAAAGTAAAAATTTTGAATTTTGAATTATGAATAGTGAATTAAATTTATATGAAGCTATGGTTAATAAGGAGAGGCAATATACGCGGGCGAAATCAATGAAGGCGGCCGAGTTCAAAATTAAACGAAGAATAATACTAATACACGGTCGTTGCACAATCACGGATATAAGACAGGTTAAATATTGTAAACCAAAGATAATCCGTGGCATCACAAAAGATCATTCGAACTAGCCGAGTTAAAACAAAAGGGACTCATTAGCTAAATGGAAAATTTAATAGGCAACATACCGGCCGGCGAGCTCGCAGTTATATTGTTTGCGCTTGCTGTAATCAACTATCTGGCAATGCGCCGTGCTTTCAAATTGTGGATGCTGCAGGAAGAACAGAAGAAAAGAATTAAGAGTGACAGTTTTGTTCCCGGCAATATTAACACATTAAAAAAGGAAATGAAATGACAAGCTTAATTTTGATTTATGCTGTTATTGCCTTTGTTTCCCTGGTCTTTATGGTATTTCTTATGCTTACATCTCCGTGGGGCTGGGAAGATGAGCAAGGGTTTCGCGAAGTGAAAAATCAAAAATCAAAAGTGAAAATTAAATGAACAACCCGGTAAAAGAAAATAGAATAGGCAGGTTCTACCTTACAAAGGCTTTGTACGAAACCGATGACCAGGGCGCGAAGCTTTACTTAAGAAAAATAATGGCCTGCATTCTGCCAGCACAGGTAAAGGAAAGAATGGACACTTACGAGTTTGAGGCATACTCATTATTATTTGAACCGGCTCTGCCGAAAGACGGAATCCCGAATTATAAAATATTATTTGTCCCACCGTCGGATATAAAAATTAAAAGAATGCCTGATGAAATATTGACCCATTTCGCAGATTGAATAATGACGCAAAAATATATCGAGCCTGGAAAGCAAGGCTTTTTAGTTTTTGCTGGCAACACGGTGTTGATATTAATAATTATAGTGAGGAAATTATCAGAGAATATTTCACAGATGGAAAAACAGTAAGACAGGCTTATGATGAACTGTTAAGCGAATTGCCCGATAATTATGAACCTGAAGAAAGGGAATTTTAAAACCGTGACGAAAACAATTAGTTTGTTAGCGCTCTCTAATAAAACACTTCACGGTTCTTACTTTGCCGGCTTGCTTGTGTTGGATAAGTTTGCCCGCTTAATTGATTGGTAAGGGAATCGCTTTCCTTTTGGAACAATTGAGAGTGATATCCGGCGAAGTAATTTTTAATGAATATAACTAAAGCCGCAATTTGTGCGGCGTGTCAGCAAACACAATTCAGAGGTAGGAAATGGAAGAACAATATTTACTGGTTTCACTTAAGAAGCTTCTGCCTTCAGAAACCAATCCGCGTAAACATAACACTAACGGCCAGGATATTCAGGACCTGGCGGATTCGATAAAGTCGCACGGCATTCTGCAGCCGATTTTAGTCAGATCGAAAAACGGCAGCGGCAAATCCGCCACGGCGGATAAATATGAAATAATTTCAGGTGAAAGAAGATTCCGCGCCGCATCGATTGCAGGCTTAAGTGATGTGCCGGTGCTGATCCGTGAACTTGATGACAGCGCTGTTATTGAAGTACAAATAATTGAAAACCTGCAGCGTAAAGATGTGCATCCGCTGGATGAGGCGGAAGGCTTTAATATGTTGCTGGAGCGCGGCACTCTTACAAAGGAATCAATTGCAGAGCGTGTAGGTAAACCGCTTACATACATTTATAAACGCCTGCAGCTGGTTAAGTTAAATCCGGATTTGAAGAAAGCATTTTTTGAAAATAAATTTGCACTTGCACACGGAATTGAGTTTGCCAGGCTAACACCCAGCCAGCAGGATCAAACATTTAAGTGGTACAAAAATCAACATCACACTTACCAGACAGCGGGCAATCTGAAAGATCACATCGAGTCATCATATCATTTGAATTTGAAGGACGCTCCGTTTGCTACAATAGATGAAAAGTTAATGGACCTACTACCGGATAAGCATATGTACAAAAGCGCCGGCAGCTGCCTTGCGTGTATTAAACGCACTGGCTTTAATAAAAATTTATTTGATGACATTGAGAGTACTGACATTTGCACGGATCCCGGGTGTTACCACGCAAAGGTTAACGCAAATGTACAGATGCTTAAGAAAAAATATTTTGATAAAACCGGTAAAGACCTGGTCGAGATAAAGTATTCAAGTAGGGTTAATATTTGTCTTAATACAAAAGGCTCGCCCGGAGTGATGGACGCAAAGAAAAAATGTGCCGATACTAAGGACGCTATTTATGTAGATGTCCCGAACTGGAAGACCGGTATTAAGATTGGACAAATAATTAAAATTTGTGATAACGCTAAATGTAAAACTCACTGGAAGAAATCCGATCGGGAAGCTGCAAGTCCGGCAGTTAAGCACGATGATCCGAAAGAAGTTGAGAAACGGAAGAAAGCACAATTTGAAGAAAGTATTATTGATATTTCTTACAGGCGTGCTGCTATGGCTGTTGGCAAAAAATTAAAGTGGCCACTTGATGTAGATATACTAGACAAGCTAATTGAGTATTGTTCAGACAGCGGATGGGGTGATGAAGTATTTGACAATATGTTTGAGGACAGAGGATTGGAAGGCTATGGACTTCCAGAGTTAATTGATAAAAAGAGCAACGTTGAAAAGTTAAGACTTATTGGTGAATTTGTTTTGAGGTATTCTGGTGAAAAGTTGATAAATAAAATGGTGAAAAAGTATAAAGTGAATTTGAATAAAATTAAGAAGGAAGTCCGGGCGGAGTTGAAGGAAAAGTAATCAGCCGTCAGCGATCAGAAGTCAGAGAATAATAGTTAACCCGGGAATCACTAAGGTATGCCGAAAGGATCTCCCCTGCCTAACGGCATACCGATTTCCGGTAATATTT
>MFMW01000011.1:0-147 GCA_001783595.1 Candidatus Kuenenbacteria bacterium RIFCSPHIGHO2_02_FULL_39_13
CACTTTGGTGTGCCACTTACCACCAACCTTCCCCAATTGGTCAATTTGTACCTCAAATTTAGCTGAACCAATATGATAAACATGCAAGAGCTTTTTATTTAGCCCAGCGGTAACTGCTTCTGTAGTGCCCTGATAATTAGTCTCATT
>MFMW01000011.1:302-451 GCA_001783595.1 Candidatus Kuenenbacteria bacterium RIFCSPHIGHO2_02_FULL_39_13
ATAACATATTTGACCAACTGGTTGTCACGCCAGCACCCTCCTGATCTAACGAGATAATTTGATATAAATATTTCCGATCAGGAAATAGATTATTCAAAGTAATACTATGACCGTTAACAAAACCGCTCTCTTCTACTCTGTTTTGATCC
>MFMW01000011.1:581-9480 GCA_001783595.1 Candidatus Kuenenbacteria bacterium RIFCSPHIGHO2_02_FULL_39_13
CTGTCGCCACTCACATTACAATTTACTTGATAATAGTAATTTGTATTGGGCTGCAGATTATTTAAATTCACAACATAATGAAATTTGCCATCATTTGTCGACAAACCAACTTGTATGATACTGCCGTTTGTCCCTATACCCTGGCTTACATCCTGACTGGTACTATAATCAATTCCACAACTGGCCTCAAGGTTCGTATTCCAATAAATTGAAGCTTTATTTTCCGATGTAATAAAATTGTCATTAACGGAAAGGACCAAGGATTCTTCCGCTCTGACTGAATTTGGCACAAATAAAAACTGGCTTAAAACCAATGTCAGAGTAAGACAAATAACAAAAATATTGTATTTTTTGCTGTTCATAATAATGATGTCAGTTTTTAATCAAAAAACAATCAATATAAATTAGCGTATTTATAATGACATTATAACAAAATATAATTATTTTGTCAAAAAATTCGACAGCGGCGATAAAGAATTAAAAAACTTTTATCAATATTTAATACCCCACTTGTCTGTGTTGAACATGGGGTGATTAGAATCTCGCTATCGCGTAAAGTGAATTTAACCCGATAATCGCCGGCTCTTAAACGAAAACTATTTTCTTGGCCTTTTAGCTTAATGACTCTGTGATGCCGGAGCGGGTGGGATAAATTTTCCAAAACTGAAATTTGATAAAATATGCCTGCGATAATGGGCAGGCAATTTTAACAGTTCTTTAGCGGCTTTGGGATGAAATTTTACCAATAGCATAAAATTAATTTATCTGATCAGATAAACCCTTAACCTCATCCAAACCCAGCCAAGAATTATCCCTGTCAGCTCGCTTAATCATATCATCAGTTTCTCTGCTAACTTGGGAATCAGATAGTTCTATCAAATCAATAATGTCCTCTAGCCTTTCTTTGGAAATCATGGCAGATGGCGCAATCACGCCGCGTAAGTTTTGATTATTAATAATAGTTAAAGTTTGTGCTTGTGGCATAAATTATGTTTGAATTCTTTTTTTATTATACTTTTAAAACTACTTTATGTCAAATTTAAAAATTCTACCTTTCCCAGTATTTAACTAATTCTAAATAATTTTTAGCAATTTCTGTAACGCATTCTTTTTTGCTAATTCTTTTCTGGTGGAAATCAATTAACGGCCGAAGAAATATGGTCCTACCAACGGCAAAGCCGTTTAGTTGATGACGCGGCGCCAGACTCATCCATTGCTTTACTTTGGCAAAAGATTCGCCGCGGCCAAGCATAATAACAGCCACTTCGCTTCTTTCTCCAGCGCGGATGGCATCAATGATTTCATACCAAGCATCTTCATGCTCAAAAGCTTCAATTTTCCAGATGTCAGGTTCAATGCCTGCTTGGTAAAACTCATTAATCATTCTTAGAGTTAAAGCCGGCCTAATTTTTTCATCATAGACCTCCTGTTTGCCGCGAGCGCGCTTTAATTGGCCAGGAGTTGGCAACACTAAAGATTCAACCATAAATTTGTAACCATTATCTTTACACCAACTGTCAAGCTCTTTTATTTTTTCTAACTGGCCATGATTTATTTTTTTGTCTGCCGGATTATAGCGCACCAGCGCCTTGACAATGTCTGGCTTAAGAGCTTGGATGTGTTGGCTAAAATCACGACCGTATTGGAAAGCAAAGTTGTTCTGACCGCTTTTTTCCACTGGCAAACAAACAATAATATTTTTCTTTTTGGCCAATTTAATTATTTCAAGGCCAAAATCTTCATCAACTATAATAGCTGACTCAACTGGATTTTTGACATAGCCCAAGGACATTAAAAAACCTTCAAAAATAATTTTCTTGTAGTCACTGATTAGTTTTTTCTGCTGATTGTCTAATTTCTTGACAGCGCCAATAAACGTCTTGATAAAACTGGAACGGTGATCAAAAGGCAGAATGTATAAATTTTTAGGATAGCCAAGCATACTTTTATCTTATCATTTATATTATAAATTGTCTAAAAATTTGGTTAGTGCTATGATAAAAATACTTATTATACTACCATGATGGAAAACAACGACAAAAAATACTGGCTGGGACTGTCTAAAATCCACGGCTTAGGCCCGCAAAGGTTTAAAAAACTTTATAGCTATTTTGACTCAATGGAGTCTGCCTGGACTGCTGATTTTAATGAATTTAAGCTGGCCGGACTGGAAGAGAGTGTGGCGCGAAATATTATTGAGGAAAGGAAGGATATTAACCTTGATCAGGAAATTGAAAAACTAATCAGAGAAAAAATTGAGCTGGTAACTGTCTTAGATAAAGAGTATCCGCAGCTCCTGTCTGAAATTTATGATCCGCCGGCCATTCTTTATTATAAAGGAAATTTGGAAAGCACCGGTGATGAATTTGCCATTAGCGCGGTAGGCACCAGAAAATATTCAAGCTATGGCAAGCAAATAACTGAAAAAATTATTGGCGAACTGGCCAGCCAAGAGATAACTATCGTCTCTGGTTTAGCTTTAGGCATTGATGCCTTAGTTCATGAAACAACTCTCACCCACGGTGGCAGAACAATCGCTGTGCTTGGTTCTGGACTATTTAGGGAAAATATATATCCTTCTAAAAACAGGTATCTGGCTGACAGGATCTGCGGCAACAACGGGCTGTTGGTGAGCGAGTATCCGCCGGAAACACTGCCTTTAAAAGGGCACTTCCCGCAAAGAAACAGAATAATTGCTGGGCTGTCTGTAGCCACCCTAGTGCTTGAAGCGCCGGAACGCTCCGGCGCACTGATTACTGCCAAACATGCGCTTGAGTTTAACCGTGATGTTTTAGCAGTGCCAGGTAATATTAACAGCATTAATGCTAGTGGGACAAACAACCTAATCAAGCTGGGAGCCAAGCTAATAACTTCGGCGGCTGATGTGCTGGAGGTTCTGGATTTAAGTCAGATAAAGGATTTTGTAAGTAATAGAAAAATAGTGGCTGATTCTAAAGAAGAGGAAATTTTGCTTGAATTTTTATCAAACGAACCAATTCATATTAATGAGTTAATTAAAAGTTCTTCACTTGATACGGCTATGGTCAATAGTACTTTAGTTTTAATGGAGATGAGAGGCAAAGTAAAAAATTTAGGCAATCAGATGTATATTTTAGCCAGATAAAAAAGGAAATAAATGTTTCAGCGATACTACCAGACAGTTAAATATTTAGAATCACTGACTAATATCACTAAGCCTGAATATATGCAAGAAAAAGGGCGCGATTTTTACTTGCGTCGCACTGAAGAATTAATCAAAGAATTGAAAATAAATTTAAACCAATTTAAATTGATTCATATTACTGGCACTGCTGGCAAAGGTTCGGTCACCGCTCTGGTGCATTCAATTTTAAATGAGGCTGGGAAAAAAGTCGGTTCATTTTATTCCCCGCATCCTACAACTTCAATTGAAAGAATAAAAGTGGCTGACAAATATATTGCGCCGGATATTTTCTCTGATTTAATGGAAAAAATAAAGCCGCTGATCAATAAGCTTTCTGGGCAGTCTAAATTCGGCCCGGCAAGTTATTTTGAAATATTTTTCGCTTTAGCTTTACTATATTTTCAAAAGAAAAAATGCGAGTATCTGGTGCTGGAAGTTGGCTGCGGCGGCGAGTTTGACGCGACCAATATAATTCCGGCGCCCAAGCTGGCTGCTATTACGAATATTGGCTATGACCATACACATATTTTAGGCAGCAGCCTGGCAAAAATTGCCAGGGCCAAAGCTGGCATAATTAAAAAAGGTTCTGTTTTTGTCACTACGGAAAAAAGACCTAAAATACTTGAGATATTTCATAAAATATGTAAAAATAGAGGCTGCGCGTATCGGCCGGTGGCAAATATTACTGATGAAGTTTGGGAAAACAACAGACAACTGGCCAGAGAAATAGCTGGCATCTTGGGCATTGAAAAAAATATTATAGAACGTGGCATTGCTAAAACCAAACTCTCTTGCCGCTTTGAGCTGATGCAGAGAAAACCAATGGTTGTCTTGGACGGCGCGCATAATTATGATAAACTTAAAGCAACTTTCGCCAGTTTGAAAAAATTAAAATTTAATAAGCTGTTTTTAATCTTTACTTTGAATAAGAATAAGGACGTGAGAAAAATTTTAAAGATGGTAAATAATAATTTGCCGCCAGAGTGCGAGATATATCTGACTCGCCATTTGGCAGCGGAAAGAGCTTGCGCTGATTTGAAAATGATGTATAATTTATTTTTAAGCGAGAAACAAATTTTCATTGACCCCTGGGAAGCATTGAATAAAGCGCTTAAAAAAGCAGGCCGGGATGATTTGATTTTAGTCAGCGGCTCATTCTATCTGGCTGGAGAGTTGAGAAAAAAATGGGTGAGTGAAGAAAAAATTTTAAAAATTAATTCTTAGCAGCACCATGTCAAAAAATCTGGTGATTGTGGAATCACCGACTAAAGCAAAAACTATCACCAAGTTCTTGGATAAAAATTACAAGATCATGTCTTCGTATGGGCATCTGCGGGATTTGCCCGAACGCGATTTGGGAGTGAATATTAAAAAAAATTTTGAACCGAAATACGTGGTGGCAGCTGATAAAAAACAACTGGTAAATGATTTGAAAAAAGCGGCCGCCAAATCAGCCATGGTCTACTTTGCCACTGACGAGGACAGGGAAGGCGAGGCAATTTCCTGGCATCTCTTAACTCTTTTAACAGATAACAAAACAAAACTGCAATATAAAAGAATTGTCTTCCATGAAATCACCAAGAACGCCATTCTGGCAGCCTTAAAAAATCCAAGGGATTTAAATCAAAATTTGGTTAATGCCCAACAGGCAAGAAGAATTTTGGACCGCCTGGTGGGCTATAAACTGTCGCCTTTTCTCTGGAAAAAAGTGGCTAAAGGGCTCTCGGCCGGCCGAGTGCAATCGGTGGCCGTCAGGCTGATCGTGGAGCGCGAAAGAGAAATAAAAAAATTTAAGTCTGAAGAGTATTGGGCTTTAAAAGCAATATTTAACTCCCAAGGCCAAGAATTTAAAAGCACCCTCTATAAAATTGATGATAAAAAATTAGATAAACTGGCCATTAAAACCAAAAAAGAAATTGAGCAGATAATCAATCAATTAAATGGGGCGGAATACAGAGTGGCGGCAATAACAAAAAAACAAACTTTAAAAAATCCTTACGCGCCGTTCACCACATCGTCCTTGCAGCAAGAAGCGCACAATAAGCTGGGTTTTTCCGCCAAGCAAACAATGTACATTGCCCAAGCCTTGTATGAGGGCGTAAAAATCGGTCAAGAGCAAACCGGGCTGATAACTTATATGAGAACTGATTCGCTTAATTTGGCCGAGAGTTTTATTGAAGCGGCGCGCCACTGGATTAAAAATGAATTAGGCGATAAATATCTGCCGCTTAGCGGGCTGAAGTATAAAACAAAAACAAAATCAGCCCAAGAGGCGCATGAGGCAATTAGGCCAACGGAAGTGAATCGTTCACCCCATAAATTAAGGGATTACTTGGATGATAAGCAATTTAAACTCTATGATCTTATTTGGAGCAGGGCTCTTGCCTGCCAGATAAAGCCGGCGATAATTGATAATACCAGCCTAGATATCCAAGCTAAAAATTATATTTTTAGAGCCACCGGTTCAGTGATAAAATTTGACGGCCCCCTGCGGGTTTATGGCAAAAATATCAAGGATAATATTTTGCCCGAACTTAAGAAAGACGAGCCGGTTGATTTAATAAAACTTGAACCCAAACAAAGCTTTACTGAACCGCTGCCAAGATACAATGACGCCAGTCTGGTTAAAAAATTGGAAGAGCTGGGCATCGGCCGACCGTCAACCTACGCGCCGATCATTTCCACCATTCAGCAAAGAAACTATATTAAAAGAGAACAGGGAAAGTTCGTGCCGCAGGATATTTCTTTTGTAGTAACTGATCTTTTAACAGAGCATTTCCCAAAAATCGTTGATTACCAGTTCACGGCTGATATGGAAGATGAGCTGGACCAAATCGCCCAGGGCAAAAAAGAATGGGTGCCGCTATTAAAAGAATTTTACGATCCATTTAATAATAATTTAGAAAAAAAATATATGGAGATAAATAAAAAAGATTTGATTAATGAAAAAACTGACGAGCGGTGTGAAAAATGCGGCCAGTCAATGGTGATCAAGACCAGCCGTTATGGTAAATTTTTGGCTTGCACTGGTTTTCCAAATTGCAGAAATACAAAACAAATTAATGAAGATGGAGTAAAAAAAGAGTCCCCCTACGGTGGATCTCCCGAAGGGAGAGAACCTGAAATGACTGATCTTAAATGTGAAAAATGCGGGGCAAAGATGCTTATCCGCCAAGGCAAATTTGGCAAATTCTACGCTTGCTCGGCCTTTCCTAAATGCCGCAACACCAAGGCGCTTGACCAAGACACCGGCGTAGTCTGTCCGCAATGCGGCCACGGAAAAATCGTGGCTAAAAAAACAAAGTCGCGCAAGACTTTTTATGCCTGCGATCAATACCCTAATTGCAAATTCGCGCTTTGGTCAAGGCCAACTGGTGAAAAATGTGAAAAATGCGGCAGCTTGATGGTCAATGCCGGCAAGGGCGAGGCAAAATGTTCCAATAAAGAATGCAAATAATAATTTTTTAATACTAAATATTAAAATTATGAATTTAGAGAGAATTTTGGAAGTGATAAAAAATAAACATCCTGACGCTGATACCACCATGCTGGAACTGGCTTATGATTTTGCGCAGCAGGCGCATCAAGGGCAGACAAGACTTTCCGGCGAAGAATACATAGAACACCCTTTGGAAACCGCTTACAAGCTGGCCGAGATGGATATTGATCTGCCCACAGTCATTGCCGGAATTTTGCATGATGTGCCGGAAAACACCGCCATAGAATTAGATGAAATAAAAAAAGAATTCGGCAGTGAAGTCGCTGACTTAGTGGCGGGCATCACTAAACTGGGCAAAATTAAATACCGGGGGCTTGAACGTTACGCGGAAAATCTGCGCAAAATGTTTGTCGCTATGGCCGAGGATGTCCGAGTGATATTTATTAAGTTTGCCGATAGAATTCACAATCTAAAAACCCTTTACGCCTTAAGGCCCGTTAAGCAACAAAGAATTGCCAAAGAAACTTTGGAAATTTACGCGCCCATTGCTAACCGCTTGGGCATGAGCGAACTGCAAGGCGAGCTTGAAGACTTGGCATTTCCCTATGTTTATCCTGAAGAATATAAATGGGTGACAGAGGTCTCAAAGAAAAAATATGAGGAATACAGACGGGATGTGCAACGTGAAATAAAAAGACTTAGAAAAAAACTTGAAAATGTTAGTTTTGTGCCAATGGATATGTATGGCCGGGCAAAACGTTATTATTCGCTGTATAGAAAACTTTTGCGCAAAGATATGGACATTGACAGGATTTATGATTTGATTGCGATTAGGATAATTGTTAAAAATATTGATGAATGCTACCGCGTGCTCGGTGTTTTACATTCCCTGTATAAGCCAATGAGCGGCCGGGTTAAAGACTATATTGCGCAACCCAAACCCAATGGCTATCAATCGCTCCATACCACCGTGTATTCGGATAATAAAATCGTGGAATTTCAAATTAGAACCAGCCAGATGGATGATGAGGCAGAATGGGGAATCGCCGCCCACTGGGCATTTAAAGAAACCGGCAAAAAAAAACAGAGGATGCCGGTTGATCCTGAAAAATTAAAATGGATAAAAACACTGCTTGAGCGAGACAGCGAGCAATACAAGCCGGAGGAATATTTGGATAAAATAAAAATGGATTTCTTTAAGAACCGCATTTTTGTTTTTACGCCCAAGGCTGATGTGATAGATTTGCCAGAAGGCTCAATCCCGATTGATTTTGCTTATCATATTCATACTTTTATCGGCGACCATTGCGTGGGAGCTAAAATCAACGGCAGAATGGCCACTGTCTTAACAGCGCTCAAGAATGGTGATATGGTAGAAATTTTGGTGGATAAAAAAAGAGCTAAACCGTCCGAGGAATGGCTTAATAAAGTGCAGACCAATTTGGCTCGCGATAAAATAAAACAAAGTCTAAAGAAAAGCAATTTTAATAAACTTTTTCAGATATTTAACAGATAAAAAAATTAAAAAATGTTAGTTTTCTTATCTGTTAAATATCAGATTGACAGCTTTTTTAAATTGTGATTAACTAAAAATGGTGGCTATAGCTCAATTGGAGAACCAAGTAGAGCGCTTGACTGATGGGTTATACCAGACGAAGCTGTACGAAGCTGGTTAACTGCCAGTTAAGAGGTTGGGGGTTCGAATCCCCCTAGCTGCCCACTGTCAGGGAGGGCTTATAGATGTGCTACGGAGATGATGCATTACAATGCAATTGACAACGGCGTGCTACGGCCCTCCTTGACAAATTTTTTAATTAACAAAAACGCACAACTGCCCTAATGGCGACTAATTAGTTCCTGTTTCAACGGGCAGTTGTGCATAAGTATATATCGCTCTTTAAATAAAAAACAAACCCCTAAATAAAACCCCCTCATTCTCATTTTTTTTGAGCCAATCTTTTCCATAAGGTTGTTTCAAAAAAGAGGGGGTTTTAAAATTGTTTCTTGGTTATTCTTTTATTGGTTCGGTTTGATAATCACCGCATAGTTGCTGCAGGTTTCGCTCAAGCAGCCATTGCCGGGCAATTCCACCTTGCCGGCTGTAAAACTCTTGGAAAAAATTTTCGGCAGATAGTACGGGTCGGATACGCTCGTTACTAGATTGGTCGCCCCAAAGCCTTGGCTTGAAAGCCAAGTAAGCGGCGCGCGCTCATCATGCAAAATATAAACAATCGCGTCATTGTTCAAATCAAAAGTTATGCGCGTGCTGGAAGTGGGCTGTTTTTTATCGTCATTGG
>MFMW01000012.1:0-8148 GCA_001783595.1 Candidatus Kuenenbacteria bacterium RIFCSPHIGHO2_02_FULL_39_13
ATTGCTCATAGTAGCTTAATAAAAACACATGGTTGTAATTTTGTCAAATTTTCTATTTTAAAAAAAAGAAGGTCAAGTAATTTAACTGACCTTTAGTAGAATAATAATACTCTTTAATAAGGCTTAATAATTTTAGGAAAATAAAAAGGAGCAATGAGTTTTAGAACAAATTTTCTCATTGCCCCACGATAAAATCCTCCAAGTTAATAAAATTTACAAAATGACCAAGCACGCCAACTCGGGGTTGTCACCAAACAGCCTTCTCACAGTTTTACTCCGTGAGGTGGAGTAAGGTTGCAACCACGGCCCACCTTTATTACCGGTTGCGACACCGTATGCCCTGTTTACCTCCCCCACACTGAGCTCCTGGTCACGAGTGTCCCGAAAATAGATGTTGGGATATAAAAACCGAATCGCCCATCCACCTCTGGCCTCACATTTTACCCCCAATGCGACTTGCATTTTCCGCGCGACTTCAAGATCGCGCTTTTTTCCGTGGCTATCAACCACCCAAATGACCTTTTCCCCAAAGGTCAACTGGCGGATTCGCCGTTTAGCGATATCACCTATTGCCTCTTTTTTATGGCAGTCTGGAGAGACCACTAACAAGGAAGGCACGGGCTCCGACAGCAGGTCGCGATAGCCGTAAATCGCAATCCTAGGGTCCCTGGTCCGCCAATATTCCGCCTCATAGAGGCAGATCGCCGGCCAATAAAGCGTGCTATCAAGCCCAGCGCTTTTGGCATATTCAGCAAACTGTCTGACTTCTGCCCATTTATCCTGGGCCGCAGCGCATAGTATTGCGGCATAAATTAAAGCCGCTCGCGACTCCTTATCAGCAGCCAATCGTTTTTGGCGGCTATGAATAAACGCCGCTAATTCACCCCGCGCCAGTCCAGCCTCATCCACTGTAGTGATATTTTCGGCACGACACACTAAGACATCAACCCCAGCCGAGAAACTTGCCTCGCCAGCAACCATGCGCGTCAACTCATCCTGCCGCGGATGTAAAATCACAAAAACTACCGATACCGCAATAACAGTCACGACAACCACCACAATCGACGTCATTAATGATTTTTTAAAGGCCATACATCCTCCTAAAACTAAAAATTTTTTGGAACAGTGAATTATTGTTATCTTTGTTTGCCCTTATCTAACCACATCTGCCCACTTTTGTCAAATTTTAATGATAAACCCAAAAACAGGGCGGTTCACCCTGTTTTTAAAAATACGTTATTTAAAGTATCTAAAGCTTTTTTAAAATCTTCTAACTTATAATCTAATGTTTTATCCATAAAATTTTATTATTAAATACATTAGCCTTAAAACTTTCAGATATTTTATTAAAATTAACTACATCTATAAAATATGGCAGACTTGAATCTTCAAATTCTTCTTTCAATTCACCGATTTTACTGTCCGCCACATCTCCCATAACTCCTAAATCAACGTCGCCAAAATGGTCTTTACCCAAACTTGAACCATAAACAAAAAACTTCCAATCCTTATCTCGGCTAAATTGGTTTATCTTTTCCTTTATTTGTTGAAAATATTTATCTTTAATCATCTATTATAATTATACTTAATTTCAAATTAAAGTGTAAAGACGATCATCTGCTTCACTTCAATCTTTTCCCCCAATTTTGCCGTGGCTTCGTTAATTAAATCCCGGATAGTCCTTTTGTCATCCTTGATATATGGCTGGTTTAAAAGACAGACGCTGGCATAAAATTTGTTCATTTTACCTTCTAAAATCTTCTCCGTCACACTTGTGGGCTTCTTGTCCGCCGATGAGGCGGAGCCTGCTTGCTTTAACTGCTCTTTGTAAATATCCATTTCTTTTTCCTTGACATCTTCCGGCACATCATCTGACGAAACATATTCCGGCCGCATAGCCGCCAGCTGCATGGCAATTTCATGCGCTAAATTTTTAAACTGCTCGTTTTTCGCCACAAAATCAGTTTCACACGCCAAGACTATCATTGAACCAACCTTAGCGCTGGTATGAATATATGCATCCACGACCCCGTCTTTGGCTTCGCGTTCGGCCTGTTTTTTAGCCGCAATCTTCTCCCCTTTCTTGCGTAAAATAGCCGCTGCCTTATTTTCATCCCCGGCTGCCTGGTCTAAAGCGCTTTTGACAGCCATTATCCCGGCTCCGGTCTGATTTCTTAATTTTTGAATTAATCTCACATTATTTGTCATACTATTTTAAGATTAAATATTATTTGATATTATTTTTTGACCTCACGCAATCCTCTTCCACTGTCATTGCGAGCGAATCCCGCGACTGCGGGATGAGCGTAGCAATCCCGTTGTTAATGCTGCTTGCCACGGGATCGCGACGCTCCCCCGATGGACATCGGGGTCGCTCGCGATGACAAAATTGGTGGATTTGCGTAACATCATTTATTTTTTATCTTTCACCTGTTCCATGTTATCTGTATCTTGCATCTTGTTCTTACCCGCCTTAACAGCTTCAGCAGCTAAAGAGGTAATCATCTCAATAGATTTAATCGCGTCATCATTAGCGGCAATGGGATAAGTCACGCTCTCCGGGTCAACATTAGTATCGCACACGCCCACAGTTTTCACTCCTTTTCTTTCAGCTTCTCTGACCGCTGTCTTTTCATCGCGCACGGCAAAAATATAGATTAAATCAGGCACCT
The DNA here is from genome assembly GCA_001783595.1 of Candidatus Kuenenbacteria bacterium RIFCSPHIGHO2_02_FULL_39_13. GTDB lineage: Bacteria > Patescibacteriota > Patescibacteriia > UBA2196 > GWA2-42-15 > 2-02-FULL-39-13. The sequence continues at coordinate 2,673 of MFMW01000012.1, forward strand.
TCTTTAATTTTCTAATGCCGCCAACAGCCGCTTTCAATCCCTCAATTTCTTCATCAAATAAAGCTCTTTCTCTTTTAGTGTATTTCAGCTCATAATCAAGATCCTCTTTCTTCTTTTCCAGCTCATCCAATTTTTTTACTAATTTATAGATTTCAGAAAAATTGGTAATTGTGCCGCCAATCCAATGATTCACCACGTATGGCATTTCCACTTCTTGGGCATATTTTTCAATCACTGCCCTAGCCTGTTTTTTCGTGCCGAGAAATAAAACAACACCGCCTTTTTGAACGGTTTCTTCAATCGCTTTCAAAGCAGTGTCCAGAGTCTTCTGGGTTTTTTCTAAATCAAAAATATGGACATTATTTTTCACCCCAAAGATGTATTTTTCCATCTTGGGATTCCATTTAGAAGTTCGGTGTCCGAAATGCAACCCGGCCTTCATCATCTCTTTGATTTCTGGTAATTTTACGCTCATATTGTTTCCTTAACCACCTACTCTTTTAGCCCCGCAGACGCGGGACAGGAAAATTTAAAGAGTATGTTTAGTTTATTAAAATAAATATAACATGGATGAAAGCACCTTGTCAAATTTATCCAGCTGTGCTAAACTGGGTTTAATGAAAAAAGATATCCACCCCCATTACAATACCAAAGTCAAAGCTCGCTGCGCTTGCGGCAATGAATTCTTTACCGGCTCCACAAAAGATGAAATTTATGTGGAAATTTGCAGCGCCTGCCATCCATTTTATACTGGCAAGCAAAAACTGGTTGACACTGCCAGGCGGGTTGAAAAATTTACCGAACGCGCCGCCAAAAAAGCTGCCATTGCCGCTAGCCGCAAGGGTAAAAAAGTCAAAACTGCTCAACGCAAGAAAAAATCCAGTAAAACTGAAGTTATTACAGAAAATAAAACGGCTAAGAAAACGGTAAAAAAACAAATTAAGAAATCCGACAATAATTAACTTTATTATTCACCAAAACTTTGTTATTATTAAATTAACAAAGTTTTTGTTTGCTCAAATTATTCTATGAACTACCAAGACAAACTGACGCAGCTCAAAAATGAATATCAACAGATTGGATCAGATCTGGCCGATCCGGATGTTTTGAGTAATCCCCAAAAAATGGGAATGGCTCATAAAAAATTCAGTGAAGTCAAAGATATTATTGATAAAATTGAACGTTTGATTGAAATTGAAAAAAATCTGGCTGAAAACAAACTTATCATAGAAAGTGAGGAAAGCGGTGAATTGGCCAGTCTGGCAGAAGAGGAAAATCAGAACCTGCGCAATGACCAAGGTACTCTGCAAGCAGAAATTGAGCAATACCTCAATCCCAAAAATCCGCTTGACAAAAAAAACGCCATTATGGAAATCCGCGCTGGCGCTGGCGGCGACGAGTCAGCTCTTTTTGCCGCTGATTTATTCCGGATGTACTCGCACTTTGCTGAAAAGCAGAATTGGAAAATTCATCTGGTCTCATCAAACAGAATCGGCCTGGGCGGCTTTAAAGAAATTATTTTTGAAGTCAGCGGCCGTGATGCCTATGGCACATTAAAATACGAAAGCGGCACTCACCGCGTCCAGCGCATCCCGGAAACAGAGAAATCCGGCCGCATCCACACTTCAACCGCCACCGTAGCAGTTTTGCCAGAAGCAGAAGACATTGATATGCAAATCAAACCTGGCGATTTAAAAATAGATACTTATTGCGCTGGCGGCCATGGCGGCCAGTCAGTCAACACCACCTATTCAGCGGTCAGAATCACCCACCTGCCCACCAATACCGTTGCCACCTGCCAAGACGAACGATCTCAACTGCAAAACCGTGAAAAAGCCATGCGCGTTTTAAAATCGCGCATTTTAGCCGCGGTTGAAGAAGACCGCCGCGAAAAATTGTCTGCCGAGCGCAAATCCCAAATCGGCTCTGGCGACCGCTCTGAAAAAATCCGCACTTATAATTTTCCCCAGGATCGCCTGACTGACCACCGCCTTAAAAAAAGCTGGCACAATATTGCGGCAATTATGGACGGAGGGATAAAAGAGATAATTGATGAGTTGAAAAAAAGGGATGAGTAACGAGTAATGAACTAAATAAAAAGGCCTAAATTCATGAACATTCAACAAGCCCTCGTTTCCGGTACGGAAAAATTGAAAAGCGCTAAAATAATTTCCGCTTCGTTAGACGCGGAAATTTTATTATCCTGGACTTTAAATAAGCCTAAATCATATCTTTTTACTTACCCGGAAAAAAAATTAACTCAAGCCCAGCTGGCTAAATTTGAAAAATATATTTCTCGCCGGTCCAAAAACGAACCCGTTGCCTATCTTACTAGCCATAAAGAATTTTACGGTTTAGATTTCTTAGTTAATAAAAATGTCCTTATCCCCCGGCCGGAAACGGAATTGTTGGTTGAGGAGGTTTTAAAAAATAAAAAGATAAAGAGGCTCGCTGACATTGGCACTGGTTCTGGCTGTATTGCCATAGCTCTGGCAAAAAATAATCCTGAACTAAAAATCTATGCCGCGGATATTTCTGCCAAGGCTCTGATTATCGCCCGTAAAAATGCAAAAAAATATAAATTGAAAAATATTATTTTTAAAAAAGGCAATTTATTAGAGCCAATAAAAAATATAAAACTAGATGCTGTCGTGGCTAATCTGCCTTATTTATCAAAAAAAATTTACAAAAAGAATTATCACAATCTGAAATTTGAACCAAAAAACGCCATGCTGGCTGGCAAGGATGGGCTTGATTATTATAGAAAGCTATTTGAGCAAATTAAAAAATTAAAATATAAACCCAAATATATATTCTATGAAAACAACGGGGGAATGTGCTATACTGGCTGTGGATAAAAACAAAATAAATAATGGAAGGAGGTGAGCTACTTTGTTAACGCTCAAAAAATCTCCGCCGCCAGAAGAAAAGATGCCAATACTAACCGAGAAAGAGTACACGGAAGCAATGTTCAAAAAAAGACAAAAAAAGAAAAAGGGACGGCCAGTATTGGTAAAAAAAATCATACAAGGTAAAGAATTTATCGTAAAAATGTGGTTATTCTAAAAATGGGATGATACTATGAATTTTCTTCTGACAACGCACAAAAAGCCCGTCTTTCAATTCTCTGAAACAATTGACGGGCTTTTATAATTGAACAATGAAACAATGAAGCAATGAATTAATTGATCACTTTATTCAAATCAATCCCAATCATCCATTGCGGCTTATCTAGGCCCATCATGGCCAGCACTGTCGGCGCCACATCAATCAACGCCCCTTTAATCTTGGCCGTGTACAGTTCGTCATTGCTTCTTGGCTTTGCCTTGCCTTTATATTTATTGTCCACAATGACAATGGGCACTGGAAAATTGCTGTGCTCTTTGTCCACCGCCCTGGTTTCCAGATTAATCATCTCTTCCGCGTTGCCGTGATCAGCGGTAATTAAAAGTTTGCCGCCTTTTTTCAAAGTTGTCTCGCACACGCTCTCTAAACATTCACTGACCGCCTCAACCGCCTTTTTAGTCGCCTCTAAATTGCCGGTATGCCCAACCATATCGGGATTGGCAAAATTTATCACGATAAAATCAAATTCATTATTTTCAATTGCCAGACAAACTTTATCCTTAATCTCAAAAGCCGACATCTCCGGCTTTTGGTCATAGCTGGCTACATTGGGCGACGGCACTAAAATTCTTTTTTCACCTTCAAATTCATCTTCTTTCAAGCCATTGATAAACAAAGTTATATGGGCATATTTTTCAGTCTCGGCAATATGCAGCTGCTTTAAATTGCGCTGGCTAATTAATCTGGCCAGAGGATATTCAATCTTTGGTTTAGGAAAAGCCACTTCCAGCGGCAGTCCTTTCTCGTAATCCGTAAAACCAACGAACATTAAATTTTTTATTTTTTCTCCTCGCTTAAATTCGCTAAACTCATCTGATGCAAAGGTTTCAGTCATCTGCCTTGCCCGGTCGGCCCGAAAATTATAAAAAATAATGGCATCCCCATCTTTTATTTGGACCACTGGCTGGCCATTTTTAATCATCATCAACGGCTCAAACTCCTCATCAAAAACTTGCCGCGCGTATGAATCTCTGATCGCCCTGACGGCATCCTCCGCCTTATTTTTTGAACGACCAACAAGCGCTTCGTACGATTTTTCAATTCTCTCCCAATTTTTATTCCTATCCATGCCCCAGTATCTGCCGGAGAGACTGGCTATTTGGCCGCAAGCCAATTTTTCAATTTCTCCCTGAAGCTCTTCAAGAAAACCAAGACCGCTGTCCTTGGCCGTATCTCGGCCATCCAAAAAAAGATGCAGGTAGGTATGATTATTCAAATTATTCTCTGCCATCAGCTCCAGCAAGGCCAATAAATGCCCTTGGTGGGCATGCACTCCGCCATCGCCCAAAAGTCCCAGCAAATGTAAATTTGAATTATTATTCTTGACATGGTTAATCGCTTTCAAAAACGCCTGATTCTCAAAAAATTCGCCTTGGGAAATCTGATGATTGATAAACTCCAGACTTTGCAAATAAATTTGGCCTGAACCAATTGTCAAATGCCCCACTTCAGAATTACCCATCATGCCCCATGGCAAACCAACAGCCGCGCCGCTCGCCTGCAATAAACTTGAGGGATAATTTTGAAGCAAATAATCCCAATATTTTAAATTAGCGCTAGTAATGGCATTGCCAACAGACGGGGCGACCACGCCCCAGCCATCCATAATCACCAGCACCACTGGCCTAGAAATCATAAGTTTCTACATTTTTACCGTTAATAATTAGCGCAATCTTGTCCTCAATCAATTGGTCATATTCAGCAATTGAGCGCAAGAATTGTTTAAGCTTATCTTCGTCGCTCTCATTTTCAGCTTTAATCACATTCTGATTGCGCTGATAAAGCAGGTATGTTATGGCCATAACCACCCGCTCTTTTTGCTCCTGGTCCAACTGTTTGCCATCTAAATACTGGTCTATATTTTTTTGAGTTAACTTATTCATATTTTTTAGTTAACTGTAATTCAGTATAATATCTAATTAATTAAATGGCAAATTAATGCTATGTTTTTTTAAAATAATCGCGCGCGCCTTTTCGTATTCTTTAACCCTTTTTAAAAAAGAAAATTTATAAAAAATCTTTGGCAGCCAGTGGCTAATGTTCCCGCTAGCGGTGCTTGCCTTAAATAAAACTTCCGGAATATATACTCCCGCCTTCTCTTTTTCAAGCAAGCTCAACCATAAATCCCAATCCTGAAATCTTTTTAAGCTCTGATCAAAACCAAGAAAATCTTCGCGCCTCAAAAGCGAACAAACACTGATATAATTATTCTTTTTCAATTTCTCCGCGTCAAAATTCCACAAGTAAAAAATTTTCCAGCCATATTTAAAATCTGAATAAGCATAAGCCTTGGCCGGATTATTTTTTAACGCCGTGAACATCTTTTGCAAACAATCTTTTCGCAGCTCCA
>MFMW01000012.1:8365-8590 GCA_001783595.1 Candidatus Kuenenbacteria bacterium RIFCSPHIGHO2_02_FULL_39_13
GTCTCTAAAAGTCTGGCCAGCCAAACTTTCCAGGCATTTTTTTAATTCTTTAGCCGTGTTATAAACCGGAATAATGACTGAAATCATAGTACTTAAATTCTACCAATTTTCCGGCAAAATGTATATCCAGCGCTAATTTTTAACCGGCATTTAGCCGCCGGGCAATAAACTGGCCAAAAGTCAGTGCTGGAAATTATGCGGGCAAATAAAAAACGGTCGGACTAA
>MFMW01000013.1 GCA_001783595.1 Candidatus Kuenenbacteria bacterium RIFCSPHIGHO2_02_FULL_39_13
ATTTATTAATTTTAAAAATTTCAGGGAAAAATTTTACTGTCCAGTAGCTCCTTCTAAAGTCTTGAAAATAAAGCTTAAAATGGCATAAGAGGCAATGGACACGACTATGCCAATAACAGCATAGAGCATCGCGTCTTTGGCTTTTTTAACTCTTTCAGGATTGCCGCTTGAAATCAGAAAAAGAAAACCGGCATAAACAAAAGTAACCAGAGAAGCAATGCCCACAAAACCAAGCAAAGCGCTGACAATCCGGGCATACAATTCTGACGGGTCGCCTATATTTAAGGGATCTTTGATCTCTACAGCGTTCGCTGATTTATCATCTTGTTTTTTATCTTCTATCGCCGTGCAGGGTTTAGCTGGATCTGGAGATTTTGCTGGGGAAAAATTATTATTACAATGATTTGTACACGCTGCACTATCTTTGACAGGCTCTGGTATTAATACTCCACTGCAGTAACAATTACATTCCGCCAAGGCCATGGGCGCAATGATTAAGGAAAAAAGGATAATAATCAGCGGGATGAGGATGAGGATTTTTTTCATTAGTTTCATGTGGGTTTTTAGATTGTTTAAAAATTATAGTCTTTTGGTGATATCGTGCAAGCCGGCTCTCATAATAATAAAGATTATTTCAGCTCATCAAGCGCGTTTTGCAGTTCCTCTTTACTGCGATAGGGTCCTGTGGTGCGGCCATATCTAATATCTTCTTCTGCCTGTCTGATCATTTTTAGCCATTCAAAATCCAAATGGCTTAATCTAATTCTCCAACCAATTTCCAATAATTCCTTGGCAACATCATCAATCCCGCGCCCCTCTTTAACGGCCCAGTTATCAATAGTGCGATATATTTTTGGCGAAATGTTTATGGTTGCAGTTGACATATATTTAATGTTAGCAAATAAAACTCTTCTGGTCAAAATTTTTTATACTGGTTGGGGTTCAAGGGCTTGAAGACGGTGTTCGTGGTTTAAAAGATTGTTTTTGATTTGAATATGCGACAGGCTGTGAGCGGCTTCCTCTTCATTTTTCTTTTTAAGCTCGGCCATAAGTTTGTCATTGCTGTTGAGAATTTCATTTTTGTCTTCCGTAGATTTTTTGATAAATCTTTCCTCCATTTTATCCATCCTGGTATCTTGTTTGAGTTGGTGCGTTTGGATTGATTCTATCTGCCCGGCCATTTTATCTATTTTTTCACCGATAGGCAAAGAAATCTCTTGTTTAATGAGTTTGACAAGCTCGCCCCTTTCTTCTTTAAGAGCATAGGTTAATTCGTCTTTGGTTAATGGCTGTTGATTTTGATTATTCATGTTTGTGATTAATTTATTTAGCTGCAAAAAATCTCTTGACTGTTTTAGCAAATTTTAAGCTACATTTTTGACATAGATGAATTGAGAATGATGTTTTGTCGAAAATTTCTCGATCGCCCAAAATAGTCGTGCTAGACATATTATCAGCATCTTTTTCCATTTTCTTTTTGCATTTATCGCAATAAAAAACTTGCATAGGAAGTACTTTAATTAGTCTGAATTAATTATAGCATATTTTAAGCATCTAAAAAAGGTTATCCCCTATTTGTTTTTATTGAATAATACAAAGCAGTTGTGCTCTTTCCGTTCCTCATTCGCTTTACTCATTCGGACCGTACGGGATTCGAACCCGTGATCTTCTCCGTGACAGGGAGACGTGTTAGGCCTGGCTACACCAACGGTCCAGATATTAATAATTATTCTAGCATTAATTGAGAATATTTCAAGACTCATCAGCCGCTGCGCCATTTCCAAAAATATTTAAGCCAGGAGATGAGATGAATCCATGTCAGGCGGGAAAAGGCATCTTTAATCGTGCGTTCGCCAGCGGAAAGGCGGTGAGGCAGATGAATAATTGCGGCTTGGGGAATATACCAGACTTGCCAGTTTTTCTGCCACATGCGGCGGCAAAGATCGGTGTCTTCTAAAAAGAGAAAAAACTTTTCATCAAATAGGCCGACTTCATCAAAAGCTTTTCTTCTGACCAGGAAGCAACCGCCAAGCAGCCAATCAACCTGCTTTGGTTTTTTTAGCTCGTCAGACGAATACAAAAATTGCCGCAAATGTTTTTTGCCTACTGACGTTGTCCCGAGCCATGTGCGGCGATAAATAAAGGTCAAAAATTTTGGCCAGTGATAGCAGGTGTTTTGTCTGCTGCCGTCTGGATTGATCATTTTTGGCCCGGCAATAGCAACTTGCGGATTTTGGTTTAGGAAGTCAACTAATTTTTGAACTGATGCTTGATTTAAGGTAATGTCAGGATTGACAATGAGCAGGTAATCCCCCTGCGAATTCTTAATGCCTAGATTGTTGCCAGCGCCCATGCCAATATTTTTAGGGCTGCCAATAAATTTAACAACCGGGAATTGCTCTTTTAATAATTTATTAATGCCGTCGTTTGAAACATTGTCAACCACCACAATCTCCCAATTAAAATCAAAATTGAAATTAAGCACATTTTTTAAAAAGTACTTGACTAAATTTTTGCTTTTGTAATTTAGAACGATAATACTTAATTTCATATTATTGAAACCACTGCTGAATTTCTTGCGCTTTGACTTTTTTAAGGCGCATATTAAATTGCCTTTTTTGCTTTATTTTTTTTCTTAACCTTATAAGATCTACGATAGTCCGCCTGAAAGTTGAATTTTCTAATATTAGCACATAAAGTAATTTTTTCAACTCGTAGAAAAAGATAAAGGGGAAATGCTTGAAAACATTAATTTTTAAGCTATTTTTTTGAAGTAATAATAAGTGGTTTCTGTAGGAAAAAAAATTGACAAAACTTTCTTTTTGGCGGCGATGTCTGATAATATTCCAGTCACTGACTTTGCCTTGAGAACGGGCGCGGCGGTGATGATAGCCAATGGCTTTGGGAGTATAAATTGCCAGCCAGCCGTTAAGGCGCAAACGGCAAGCCAGGTCAATGTCTTCCTGATACATAAAAAAATCATTGTCAAAATACTCTGATTCAAATTTAATTTGCTCTAAAGCGCTTCTCCTATGCATCACGCAAGCGCCGCTAATGCCAAAGACTTGTTCTTCTTTATTATATTGCCCATGGTCAGTTTCCCCTGCTCCGCGCTCAATAAAACGCCGATTTTTAAAGGCTTGGACGCCAGTGCTGTCAATAATATTAGTTTTTTCCAAGTTTAATAAATTATCTCCGTCCCAACTGGAAACTTTGAGCCGATAAAGTTTGCCGCCAACGCTAGCGATGGTTTGGTCAAAGTTTAAAATTTTAACGGTTTCTTTGATATAGTCTTGGTGTAAAATAACATCCGGGTTCATAATGAGAATATATTCCCCGCTGGTCATTTTAATCGCCTGGTTCCAAGCGCGGCACAGCCCAATGTTGTTGATATTTCTTAAAAGATGGACTGTAAAAAAATTATCTTTGATGAATTTAACAGTTTTGTCAGTTGAAGCATTGTCAACAATAAAAACATCGGGGGTTAATCCTTTTTCCTTAAAATATGATTGCTCAAAAACACTGTCCAGAAAATCCGGCAGATATTTCATTGAGTTATAGGTGACGATGACGATTGAAACTTTGTGCATAGATTGAACTGATTAAAATAAATCCAATACCTAGAGGATGATTGAGATAGGGAGTAAAAATATTGACGGCCAGAAGCGAAATGAGCGCCAAAAAAATACCTAATCGTAATCCGTAATCAGTCCCCCAATTTTCTGTTTGGAATTTTCCTGACTGGTGAAGGGGGATCCCCCGTAGGGGGATAATCCGTAACTCGTCCCCCAATTTTCTGTTTGGAATTTTCCTGACTGGTGAAGGAGGATCCCCCGTAGGGGGATAATCATTTTTATTTAAAATATTCTGCCATAAAATTTGTAATATTTTAAATATTAGCAATAAATAAACAAATACGCCGACCAAGCCTATTTTGAGCAACAGATCCAGATATGCCCATTCAAAGGCATAGGTAGTATATTCTCCGCTGGCTCCAGCTGTGGTAGCCAGCAGGCGCTGGTCAACGCTTTTGTAAGTAACAGTAGCGCCAAAGCCAGAGCCGATAACAGGATGTTTAATAATGCTTTCTGCTAATGGTTTTAACATATTTATCCTTGAAGAGCCAGCGGCTTCAATTTCTGTGGCGCGCTTTGAAATTAATGAGCCCAAACTGTCGCCGGAAATTTTTGGAGGTAAGATAATTATGACAAAGATTATAGCAAGAGATAGAACGGCAATGACAACTATTTTTGAAATTTGCTTTAGAATTTGCTTTCTTTGATAGAGCAATAAATAAAGGCCGTAAATACAAAATCCAACCGTAAGGCCTAGCCAAAAACTGCGGGAAAAACTGATAATGACAGTGGTTAGAGATAAAATGATTAGAGATTTATTTTTATTTAATGGCAATAAAATAAAAAAGGCCAACAGAGCAAAAATTTGGGATTGCAGAAAAATGCGGTAGAAATTATTACCCATCATAGTAATTTCACCGATTCTGATGTCGCGAATCCATTGATATACTTCGGGCAGAGCCCAGATGAATTGGTGAGAAAAGATGTATAATAATAAAATTGTTTTTATAATCAACCAAGTCAAGGCGGCTAGAGCAACTTGCTTTAAATTCGGCCAAAAAATCTCTTTTTTTGAAACGGTAATTAATGGTAAAAGATAGAGGAAAAATAACCAGTTATTAAAATCTAAAAATACATTGCCAAAATCATTAGCGCGGACAATGCCCCACACAAATCCCCAAACTAAAATAATTGCCAGGGCGACGTAATATTTAAAAAATTTGAATGTTTTTAGCTCTAGCCAATAACTTTTCAATCCACCATTTTTAACAATATGGCACAGCCAAGCAAACATGACAACCATAAATATGCCGAGGCGCACAGAAATTAAAGTGCTGCCGTATTCCAAAGAAAATAAATAGCCGTATGAGCCGATAATTAATTCGCTCCAAGCGATCAGTATGCCATATTCAAGTTTTTTAAGAGAAAGGATTAAAGTAATAGCTAGAATAAATAAAAAAACAGCCAAATTAAATTCCGGTAAAAGCCAGGCGAAAATTGACAGAAGTTCGCTGAAGATGAGGAAAATCAGAGTGGTTCTAAAATAATTTCTTGGCATTTATTTTTTCCCAGTAATCTATAATTACAGCCAATAATAAACTGATCGGCTGAAAAAACCACAAAACCAACCACTGCCATTTGGGTTGATGGGTCCAGAAATAGTGCTGGACTGAATGATCCCAGATCAGTTGTTTGCGCCAATTAAGTTGTTTGAAGCTTTCAGCCCGGTGGTGATAGATTTTAATTGCCGGCGTGTAAATGACTTTTAAGCCAATGTCTTTGGCACGTTTGCAAAAATCTACTTCTTCAAACCAAAGATAATATTTTGCGTCAAAACCGCCGATTTTTTCTATGACAGATTTTTTTGTTAGAAAAAACGCGCCCATAACTTGGTCAACTTCGCTTTCTTTTCCGTAATTAAAATCTTGAGCCAGATACGAATTGAGATTTTTTTTAAAAAATGGCAGGTGCTGGAGTTTTAGCTGAATTAACAGTTGATCTTTTAATGAGGGGAAGCGGCGGACTGACTTTTGAAGCGCTCCGCCAAAATTTAAAATTTTACAGCCAACAACCGCCCAATCATTATGCTGATTAAAAAGTCTGACAATTTTTTCCATGGAATTATCCGCTAGCTCCGTGTCGGGATTGAGCAATAAAATATTTTGTCCAGCAGCTTGTTTTAGAGCTTGGTTGTTGGCATAAGCAAAACCAGTATTTTTTTGATTAGCAATCAGCCGAACTTGGGGAAATTCTTTTTGAATCATTGCCAACGAGCCGTCTTTTGAGGCATTATCAACGACAAAAAGCTCAAAATCAATGTTTTGAATATATTGATATATTGAGATAAGGCATTTTTTTAATAAATCCCTGACATTCCAGTTAATAATAATAATAGATAAGTCCATAGTTTAATATTAGCAGAGATAGTATTTGGGGGAAAGTCCCTCACCTTTTAATCAAAGGCGCGGAGCGCCAAATTTAAATGAAAAAATCGATTAAAAGGTGAGGGATAAAATGTGTAAAAATGGGAGTTGCTTTTAATGATGTAAAAATGGTAAGATTAAAATGAATTTTCAATATAAAAAATATGACCGAAAATCTGCGCATGCCGCCGCAAAATTTAGAAGCTGAACAGTCTGTGCTGGGCAGCCTGCTAATAGATAAAGACGCGATCACTAAAATTGCGGATGTTTTGACGCCGCAAGAATTTTACAAGGACGGCCATAAAATAATTTATGAATGCATGCTGGAACTGTATGGAGCCAAGGAGCCGATTGATTTGCTTTCTTTAGCCTCCAAGCTTGAAGGAAAAAAACAGCTGGAAAATATTGGCGGCCGCTCGTATTTGGCTAATTTAACAAATGCGGTGCCAACGGCGGCTAATGTGGCGCATTATGCCAAGATTATCAGAAAAAAAGCGATACTGCGGAAATTGATTACCACGGCAGCGGAAATACATGAAATGGGTTATCATGAAGATGATGAAGTTGATAAGCTGCTAGACGAAGCGGAAAGCAGATTGTTTAGAATTTCTGAATGGTTTTTAAAACCGGAATTCAGCTCAATCAAGAGTTTGCTTTCTGAAGCGTTTGACAGAATTGACGAGCTGCACAAAGAAAAGGGCAAATTGCGCGGTCTGCGCACTCATTATCGCGATTTGGATAGAAAGCTGGCTGGTTTGCAAAAATCTGACTTGATAATTTTAGCATCCAGGCCGAGTATGGGTAAAACGAGTTTTGCTCTGGACATTGCCAGGCAAGTGGCGATCAGAGAAAAAGCTGGCGTGGGCATATTTTCATTGGAAATGAGCAAAGAGCAATTAGTTGACAGGATGCTCTGCGCTCAAGCTGGAGTGAGTTTGTGGAAGTTGCGCACAGGCAACCTGTCAGACAGGGAGATTCCCGGCCAGGAATCTGATTTTTCACGGATCGGCCACGCGATGGGAGATTTATCTGAAGCAGCGCTCTATATTGATGATTCGCCAATGTCTAATGTGATGGAGATAAGAACTAAATGCAGAAGACTGCAAGCGGAGCATAATTTGGGCTTGGTGGTGATTGATTATTTACAGTTAATGGAAGGCCGGGTAGGCTATAGCAATCCTGATAATCGGGTGCAGGTGGTATCGGAGATTTCGCGCGGACTTAAATCAATTGCCAGAGAGTTGAATATTCCCGTGCTGGCATTATCGCAGATGTCGCGCCAAGTGGAACAACGGCCAAGATCAATACCTAAATTGGCAGATTTGCGCGAGTCTGGATCTTTGGAACAGGACGCTGATGTGGTAATGTTTATTTATCGCGAGGAGATGTATAAAAAAGATACAACCAGACCGCATATTGCTGACATTATGATTCAAAAACACAGAAACGGCCCGACTGGGACAATCTCGTTGTTTTTTGATGAAAATACCGTCAGTTTTAGAAATTTAGAGCAAAAAATTGAGGAGTTAGAATATTAATTCTCATCTCAACTTTAGCAGCAATGCACTATCCCGAAACAATTCAAAATTTAATAAATAACTTTACCAACCTGCCTGGTATTGGCGGAAAAACCGCGGAGCGGTTGGTTTTCTATTTGTTAAAAAATCTTGATGAAAATTTTTTAAATAATTTTAGCGATAATTTGAATAAAATAAAAAAACAAATAAAAATTTGCCCGACGTGCGGCAATTATGAATCAAACAATGAGTGTAATATTTGTCATGACCATAAAAGAGATAAATCTTTAATGTGCGTCGTGGCAGAAGTGCAGGATATTTATTATTTAGATAAAACTCATAGCTTTAACGCGGTTTATCACGTATTAGGCGGGCTGCTTGAAGCGGCAGAGGGCATAACTCCCGATAAATTAAATATCAGGAATTTGCTTGAACGAGCTGAAAACAACCAGCCGCGGGAAATAATCTTGGGATTTAATCCGACGGTGGAGGGCGAATCAACCATAATTTATCTGAAAAAAATCTTGCGGGACAAATTCCCAAAAATAAAAATAACCCGCTTATCGCGGGGTCTGCCCATGGGCGGGGATTTGGAATACGCAGATGAGATCACGCTTTCTAGCGCGATTAAGAACAGAAGTGAAGTGTAGCTCTTTAAAGTATTTTTAAAGTGAGAGTGTCTTTGCTAAGACTTTTTAAATAATCATCCGCATTAACTTCTTTTTTGGGCTGCTTAAATAATTCGCTGACTGCTCTCAATTCGCTAAAATCTTGAAATGTAGGCATATAATTAATCAGAATTAAAATCCGGTCATAAAAACCAGATTTGAA
>MFMW01000014.1 GCA_001783595.1 Candidatus Kuenenbacteria bacterium RIFCSPHIGHO2_02_FULL_39_13
AATTGCGGGTGGATTTTGGCCATCAAAGGCACAGAATTTTCTATTTTGCGTTTATCAAAAAGACAATTGTTTTACTTCACGCTTTTTTGAAAAAAACCGACAAAACACCATCAGCGGAAATTAAAAAAGCCGAGAATAATTATTTTGATGCCATCAATAATCAAAAATTATATGAATAAAAAAAAGATAATCAAAAAAGAGAAAAAAGCCATTGACTTTCAGACATATTTGGCTATGCAGTTGAAAGATGAATCAGTAAAAAAATATTATGATGAATACGGCAAGCAATTGGAAATTGCTTATCAAATATTGCAATTGCGCCAACAACAGAAAATGTCGCAAATGGAATTGGCGCGCCGTTTGAAAACCAAACAAAGCAATGTGGCGCGCATGGAAGCGGGACAGCAAAATTTTACCACTGACACTTTGCAAAAAGTAGCGGGTATTTTTAACCGTCAATTGAAGGTGGAATTTGTAAAGTAAATTTGTTATTTTTGTAATCTTTACGTCAAACAATAACAGCGCAGCAAGGGGCTGCCAGCTGGCAGAAGGCCTTTTTTTGATTGAAATGAAAGCGAAGTCGCGGTATGTTATAAGCGCAAATAAATTAAAGGAATAAATATATGAAAGATTATAAAGTTTTAGCATTAGACGAAACCGGTAAAGCTAGTTTCAACCACCCATCTAAAAATTTTGTTTTGTCAGGATTGATTTTGCCGGAAAAATTTCATACAAAGCTTGATAATCAAATTCGTAAATTAAAGAAAAAATATTTTGATGATGAGGATAGCGTGCTTCATTGCAGGGATATGATACGCAAAAAAGGTCCGTTTGCAAGTTTGAATGAGAGTGTTGCTAAAGAAGTAAATTTTTGGGCGGAAATAATTGGAATTATAAATAATGAAAAATTGTCCATAGCTTTTGTAATAGCAGATAAAAATAAAGCTAAAAAATTGGGGTGGGATGATATTGCAATATTAAAACGGACTTACAATAAAATGTTAGAGGAATTTACTAAAAAACATTTAATTAATAACAAAGGAAAGATTTTAGTAGAGTCTGACCAGTATCAAGATAAATATTTAATAGGAGCGCACAATAGATTACAATCTTTAGGTGTTCCATCTGAAGGAATCGCTGGTTCTGATTATAGAAATAAAGTTACCTCATTAAGTTTAGTAAATAAATTAAATTTTGATGTTGAAATTCAAATAGCGGATAGTTTAGCGGTTATGGCAGATTTGGTTTATGCCATAAAAATAAATAGTATTAAAAAACCCACAAAAGTGCAATCAATGATGATTAGACTTGTAGATAGAAAAATGAAGGATAAAAATAATCCAGGAATTTTTGAAATTTTAGCGTAAATAAAAAAGCCGATCATGGCTAACCGCACATATACCGACTTTTCATATGTTTATGATAGCACGCATGCAACAAATGCGTCAATAGTTAGTTATGCACAAGGGTTTTAATAAGCCAAAAAGCGGCAGCACCGCAAGGGGCTGCCAGCTGGCAGAAGGCCTTTTTTGATGGGAATAGTTGATTTTTTAAGGGAAAAGAGCATAATGAAAGTAAGGGTAATAATAAAACCATTATGATTGATTTAATAACATTTGATCATTGGAATGAGGTCAAGAAGAAATTACACCAAAAAGAAAAAGAGGTGGAATTTTTTAAAGAAAGACAAATTTGGTGGTGTTCCATTGGACAAAATTTAGGTTCAGAAAGTTATGGCAAGGGTGCTACTTTTTCTCGTCCGGTTTTGATTTTTAAAAAACTTTCTCAGCGGACATTTTTGGGAATACCTTTGACCAGCAAAACTAAACCGGGTAGTTGGTATGTAACTATTAGACACAGAAGTAGAGAAATTACCGCTCTTTTAAACCAAATCCGCATATACGATAAAAAGCGGCTGGCTAACCGCTTTGGAGAAATTGATGATGAGGATTTTCGCCGCATTAAAGCCGGTTTCTCGGCTTTTTATTGTTCTTAATAAAAATATTCACCTCGCCTTTTTAAGGACGAGGATCGATGGGATAATCCCAAAAGTAATTTTATTGTAGCATGTCCGATGACATTTTGTCAAATTGAGTTATCCACAAAGGATTTAATAAGCCAAAAATTGACAGCGCCGCCAGGGGTTGCCAGCTGACGGAAGGCCGTTTTTGGTTGAAAAGCTTGATTTTTTAAGGGAAAAGAGCATAATGAAAGTAAAAGAGAAATGGGCGAGAATGTTTAAGATAAATTATAAATAAAGAAGTAATGGTGCATGGATATCTATTATATATACTTAACTATAATCTCAAACACAAAACGCTATGAGAGAAACATCAAAAGCCCAATGCCCGAATCCCGAATGTAATAGTTTAAATGTGATAGATACTTATGATAAAATGGGTGCTCCACAAAATTTAGAAAAAAATGGTCAGTTTCCTAAAGCAAATATACCAATATTCAAATGTAATGATTGCGGGGAGAGATTTCTTTTGTTAAAGTAAAAATTTTAATTAAGTCCGATGATACCAAATTTTATGCAACAAAAAGAATGCAGGGAATCGCCAATGGGAAAACATAGATTTGTCAGTCATACACCATTAAGAATTCAATCGGATATAGGAATGATTGAAGGCACAAAAATATGTGAATACTGCAAAAAAGAAATATCAGAATCTCAATACATAAAGATTCAAAATAGTATCACCGAAAAAAGGTATCAAAAAATCCATATCGTTATAATGATTTTAACAATCGTAGTAACAATATTGATAGCCATATCTCCTTATTTGGTGAGGGTAATTAAAAAAATTATTATATGAAAAAACAACTTACAATTTTTCTAATTATTGTTTTTGTTTTCGGGTTAATCCCAATCAATAGCACGCAAGCTATAAGCCAAAGCCAGATTGATGCTGAAGTGCAAATTGTTTGCACGGACGGAGTTGGTAATTGGTTCAGTGGATCGGGAACGATAATTGATCCGAAGGGAATTATTTTGACCAACAGGCACGTGGCGGAAGATGCTTATCAAGATATTTGTTTTATCGGTTTTGTCAGATCAATTAGTCAAGAGCCGGATTTTGGCACACAAGGAAATTATAATTTAGCTGAAGTAAAATATAAAACGACAACTTCTGATATGGATGCCGCTATTCTCTATTTGGATAATCCCAATAATGTTTCTTACTCTTATGTTGATATTTGGGGCTCAAATTCAGACACTTTGAAATTTGGCGATAAGGTTGAAGTGATCGGCTTTCCCAGTATTGGCGGTTCCACTATCACTTATACTTCGGGTGATTTTAGCGGATTCGGGAGCAGTTCAGACGGGACACTGAATTACATTAAAACAACTGCCCCATTAGAACACGGCAACTCCGGTGGTGCTTCATATAATTCTAGTGGCCAGTTTATTGGTATCCCGACTATGGTTGTATCAGGATCATTGAATTCTTTAAGTTATGTTCTTTCTGTCAATAGTATTAAAAGCTGGTTATCTGGAATTTTGGGGAATAGTTATCAGCGGGAGATTATAGAGCAAAAACCTATCATAGAAAATTCGACGGTTAATATTCAAGACGATATTACTCCACCAAAAATTGAAAATGCCCCAAGGGATGCGTTTTGGTATAAAGCCTTTAATGAGGAAGGTGGTTTAATAGATGGCGAATTTGCAGGTGAAAATAATCCTTTGTATGATCTTTATGCAAGTAACGATTATAGAAAAATACAAATTACTATGGGCAAAGATCGTTTTCAATGGTCAATGGATAGTATGGATCAAGAGAGCGGTCTTTACAGTGTTTACTATTCTTTTTCAAATAAATTATCTGAGTTAAGTAGCAAGGCAGAGTCTGAATATATTATTAAATATTTACCTCATCCAAATTATAAAAATTTTCCTATAGATGAATGGCTGGCAGAACTAACACCCATAATTACCTTGCCTAATACTAAAGACCAGTATTATATCAGTATAAGATTTAAAGACAATGCTGGTAATATTTCTGAAAGATATATTTTAACTTATTTATATGGGAAAGAAGAAGAGATTGTTGTTGACAATGAATTGGCTAATAGATTAAGGGGTAAACTCCTTCTTCAGGTTGAAGATCGCGGCAGGATTTGGTATGTTAATCCAGATGACGCTCAAAAGCATGAGGTGACCTTTGCCAATGCCTTGCCTTTATTTCAAAAATTCGCCCTAGGTATTACGAATAAGGATTTAAATAATATTCCGCTTAATAATGAAAATAAGGCATCATCAATCGGCAACCGGCTGAAAGGAAAATTATTATTGCAAGTTGAAGACAAGGGACGGATTTGGTATGTGGATTTTGACGGCAAGAAATGGGAAGTCACTTGGAATAACTTACTTGACTTATTTAGAAAATTATCATTAGGTATTACAAATATGGATCTTAATAAAATTCAAACTGGCAACCTATAAGGTTTAGGATTTATTTTTCAAGCCCCGGCCCAGATTCTTGAGCCGGGGGTTTCATTTGATAAAAAATTGACAACTTTAAAAAATTGACAACTTTAAAAAATTGACATATAATATTTAATATGGGAATGACTTACATACAACTAAAAGTAGCTAATCCTAAATTGGCTAGAAAATCTGTTAGCCAAAGATTTTTGGTTGATTCAGGAGCGATTTATACTGTGGCGCCAAATAGTATCTTAAAACGACTGGGTATTAAGCCTCATTCTAAAAGAGTCTTTACTTTAGCCAACGGAGAAACGGCTGAACGTCAGGTTGGAGATGCTTTATTCGCCTACCGTGGACAAATGGCAGCTTCGCCTGTTGTTTTTGGCGAGAAAAATGATAGTAATTTACTGGGCACAGTTACATTAGAATCCATGGGTTTTATTTTAGACCCCTTACAAAGAGAGTTAAAAACTTTACCGATGAATTTGGTGGCCTTTCGATAAGCATAATAATTTAATTTCCCTCCGATGTACATCGGAGGGTTTTAAATTTGATTTTTTCTTTTAATCTTGGCATAATAGAAGATATGGATTTACCCAAGGCATACATTCCAAAAGAATACGAAGATAAAATTTATAAAAAATGGGAAGATTCCGGATATTGCAACCCGGATAATTTAGAGACGCGCGGCCAAGCGCGGTCTTTTACTATTTCCATGCCGCCGCCCAATGCGACCGGCGTATTGCATGTTGGTCATACCTTAGGGATCACCATCCAAGACATTATGGCCAGATACCGTCGGATGCGGGGGGATAAAACACTGCTCTTGCCCGGCACTGACCACGCGGCAATTGCCACGCAAAATGTGGTGGAAAAAATGCTAAAAAAAGAAGGAACTTCAAGACATAAGTTGGGCAGAGAAAAATTTCTAGAGCTGACAAAAAATTATGTAGAAAAAAATAAGTCAACCATAAATAACCAAACGAGAAAAATGGGCGCCAGTTGCGATTGGTCAAGGGAAGCTTATACTTTAAGCGACAAACTTTCGCGCGTGGTGTCAATGCAATTTAAACAAATGTATGATGATGGCTTGATTTATCAAGGGACAAGAATTGTTAATTGGTGTCCCAGATGCTGCTCAACCCTGGCTGATGATGAGGTGGAATATAAAGAACAATCAGCTAAACTGTATACTTTTAAATATTCAAATGTTTTTCCCTTGGCCATCGCCACCACCAGACCTGAAACCAAACTGGGCGATACCGCGGTAGCAGTTAATCCTAATGATAAAAGATACCAAAAATACATTGGCAAAACATACCAGGTTGATTTTGTGGGCGTGCCTTTAAAACTAAAAGTAATTGCTGAAAACGAGATCAATCCTGAATTCGGCACAGGCGCGGTTGGAGTAACTCCGGCTCATTCTTTCGCGGACTCGCTCATGGCTGAAAAAAATAATTTAGAAGTTAAAAAAGTAATCGGGCAGGATGGAAAAATTCTAGCCGGGTTTGGTAAATATTCTAATTTGAAAACAAAAGAGGCGCGGGAAAAAATTATTGAAAAATTAAAAAGTGACGGGCTTTTAGAAAACCAGGCGGACATTAAAAATAATTTATCAATCTGTTATCGCTGCCACACGGAAATTGAACCGCTCCCCTCTTTGCAATGGTTTGTGGCAATGAATAAAGAATTTGCCCTAAAAAATCCTGCTTTAATTAAAAAATACGGCAAAAAAGAAACAACCTTAAAAGAAATCTCGCTTTGGGCTGTCAAGTCGGGCGAGATAAAAATAATCCCTGAATATTTTGCAAAAACATATTTTCATTGGATGGAAAATTTGCGCGACTGGTGTATATCAAGGCAGCTTTGGTTCGGGCATAGAATACCTGCGTGGTATAAAAACAATGAAATTTATGTTGGTTCAGATAAACCAAAAAACAGTGGCTGGGTGCAAGATGAAGATACATTAGACACTTGGTTCTCGTCTGCACTGTGGACATGGTCAACGTTACTTGAGAGAAAAAATTTTGAAAAATTTAATGATCTCAAAGAGTGGGTCAAAAATAGCCCGGACATAAAAAATTTCCATCCGACTTCAGTTATGGAAACAATGCACGATATTTTGTTTTTCTGGGTAGCAAGAATGATTATAATGACCCTATATTCTTTAAATGAAGTACCTTTTAAAACGGTTTATCTACATGGCATGGTATGTGATGAACACGGTAAAAAAATGAGTAAATCGCGTCCAGAAACATGCATTGAGCCCATTGAAATGTCCCAGAAATATGGCACTGATGCCTTGCGACTTTCTATGGTCTTGAGTAATGCGGCTGGTAATAGCACGCGGCTATCTGAACAAAAAATTGCCGGCTTTAGAAATTTTGCTAACAAACTGTGGAATATTGGCAGATTTATTCAACTATCAACAAACAACAAACAACTAACAACAAACGATAAATTAACCACTGATAGTTGTGAGTCGTCAGTTGTGAGTTGTAAAACTCTTGCTGATAAATGGATTACTAGTAGAATAAATAATCTTATTAAAGAAGTGACTGATGATCTTGAAAATTTTAGGTTTGGTTTGGCCGGAGAAAAATTATATGATTTTACTTGGCATGAATTAGCTGATTGGTATGTTGAGATAGCTAAAATACCCCCCTACGGGGGATCCGCCGAAGTGGGACAAAATTCTTACAAAATCTTGATTTTTATTTATAAAACACTGCTTAAACTAGTGCATCCTTTTGCTCCTTTTGTGACTGAAAAAATCTGGGAGTATTTCGGCAACGGCGATTTATTAATAATTGAGAAATGGCCTCAAACAGATGAGAAAAAAATCACTGGCCAAGCAGAGCAAGACTTTGAACTGATAAAAGAATTAATTACTGCCATTCGATCTTGGAGGAAAGAAAATAAAAAAGAACCTAAAGAGATTCTAAAAATTCAAATAGCAGCACCTGATAAACTAGTTGGGTCACAAAAAGAAATAATAGATAAATTAGCTAAGGTGGATTTGGAAATCGTAGAGAAATTAGTTGATAAAGATTTAGAGATTGGGAATTTAAAAATTAAGTTTTAATAAAAATTTATACACCAAAAAAGATGAGCTTCTAACTTAAATTATTAAGCTCTGGTATTGGGACCACCAACTTTTCTCCCAGAATTTTCTCTTGGAAAAGGTTTTTCCTGTTTACCAGCTAAAAAATAATTTCTTAACTGCTCGCCTTCTCCGCGCCAAATTTCTGCTTCTTTTTTATTTTGCTCTCTCTTAGATACATTTTGCTCAGCAACTTGTTGAGATTCTTTTTGAATTTGTTTAATCTTTTTAGAATTTAAATCAACGGGTAATGTATTATTCATTGGAAAACATTCTAGGCTGTGTTCTTGTCCTCTTCTCATATATTCAAACGTTAGTTAATAATAATTTTATTCCACTTTTGCCCTGTATTGCAGAGCTTCCGCCACATGCTCAATTTTTATCTGCGCCTCACCAGCCAGGTCGGCAATAGTGCGGGCTAATTTTATTATACGATAATATCCCCTGGCTGACAAATGAAGCTGGCTCACGGCATTTTTAAGGAGTTCTTGGCTGCTAGAAGTCAGCTCGCAAATTTTCCTCACCATTTCACTGGACATTTGGCTGTTAGTAAAAATTTTTTTAGTTTTAAATCTCTCAATTTGCCTGGCGCGGGCAGCATTTACACGAACGCGAACATCAACTGACGGCTCGCCTGCTTTTAGACTAGCCAGCTTGTCCACTTCAACTCTGGGGACTTCAATATGAATATCAATCCTATCTAGCATCGGCCCTGAAATCTTATTTTGATAATTTAAAACTTGGCTTTGGCTGCAAATGCAATTTTTATAAGGATCGGAATAATAACCGCAGGGACAGGGATTCATCGCCGCCAATAGAATAAATTTTGCTGGGAATTCAAGAGTGCCTGAAGCGCGGGAGATATGAATCACGCCGTCTTCCAATGGCTGGCGAAGATTATTCAAAACCGCGCGTGGAAATTCCGGGAATTCATCAAGAAATAATACGCCGTGATGGGCTAATGAAATTTCACCGGGACGCGGCCAGCTGCCCCCGCCAACGAGAGAGACAGCTGAAGCAGTATGGTGAGGCGAGCGAAAAGGGCGGATGGTAATCAAGGGTTGGCCGCCGGGCAACAGTCCGGCGACTGAATAAATTTTAGTCACTTCCAACGACTCATCTAAAAACATTTCAGGCAAGATTGAAGGCATGGTGCGAGCCAGTAAGGTTTTGCCGCTGCCAGGGGGACCTGACATAAGAATATTATGGCCGCCGGCAGCGGCAATTTCAAGCGCCCGTTTGACCTGCTCTTGGCCTCTAATATGGGCCATATCAAACTGGTAAATGTTTTCACTCTCAAGGCTTACTTTTTCTTTTGGCTGGTATGGCTCAATTAATAACTCTCCGGTAAGATGTTTGACCACTTGGCTTAAATTTTCTGCCGGATAAATTTCAATCGCTTCTATTAAACCTGCTTCAGCCGCATTCTCTACTGGTAAAAACAACCTTTTAATGCCTTGTTCACTGACCATAAGAGCAACAGAAAGCGTGCCGTTCACTGCCCGCAAATGGCCATCAAGCGCAAGCTCACCGATAAAAACACCTGTTTGATATGAATCGGAAAACTTGAATTGTTTGTAGGCAGAAAGTATAGAAAGAGCAATGGGCAGGTCATACGACGGACCTTGTTTTTTTAGGTCTGCTGGGGCTAAATTAACATTAATTGTCCCTCGCGGCAGAGCCAAAGCAGAATTTTTAATAGCACTCTTAACGCGATATTTGGATTCTTGCACAGTATTATCAGGCAGACCAACAATGTTGAATCTGGCCAAGCCCGACATAATGTCAGCCTCTACTTCAACCGGCTGACAGTCAAGGCCAATAACCGCGGCTGAAAGAATTTTTGAAGACATTTATATAAATTATTATTAATATTCCTCCTGCTATCATCATATCAGCTAAATTAAAAACTGGCCAAATGTGAAGATTGATATAGTCAATTACAAAACCAAATTTGATGCGGTCAATAATATTACTGCCTGCGCCGAGAATGACAAGCCAGATTAAACTGGCTGCCAAGTATTTGCCGCCAGTCAATAATTTAATCAGCCAAATAATCAGAGCGAGGATTATTAGGGCGATAATAAAATAAAAAATAATTAAAAAATCTTTTGGAAAATTAATGCCAAAAGCTATGCCGGTATTTTTTGTGTAAGTAAGAAAAAAAGAATCTTCTATGGCTTGGTGGGAAAATAGATATTTTAATATTCTATCTATAATAAAAAAAAACAACCCCAAAACAATAATTACCCACGGTTGATTTTTGTGTGGCATAAGACTGTGACAAATTAATCAGCTTTTACTAGAAAATTTGTTTTTGCATTCAATGCAGGCGGAAGAAGTGGGACGAATTTCAAGACGATTTTTGCTAATATCTTTTTGACAATATTTACAAACTCCGTAAGTGCCGTCTTCTATTCTTTTAAGGGTATCATTAATGTCGCGTAATTCTTTTTCCAGAGTATTTTTTACTGATACGGCATTGTCAAAACTGGCGACCTCTGACGCATTTTCGCTTGAGTGATCGCCATACTCTGGAAAAATAGTTTCATTGATTTTACCTTTCTTAAAAGTTAAATCAGCCAACTCTTGCTCAAGACGTTTTTTCTCGCTCTCTAGTTTCTCTTTAATTTTCTTTAGAAAATCTTTGTTTAATGCCATAAATTTTTAGTTCTCACAAATATATTGCCACTAATTTAACACTTATATTATAACAATTCCGGCCAAATGATTCAAGTAAAATTTTACTGAATTAATTTTTTATATATTTTTAAATATTTTTTGGCGCTGGTGGCCCAAGAAAAATCTTTTTTCATAGAATTTCCAACCAACCTTAGCCATTCCTGTTGATTGCAATATACAGCTAGAGCCAGCTTAATAGTTTTAAACATTTCAGAAGAATTATATTTTTTAAAACTAAAGCCGCTGTCTCTTTTAACTGTATCAGCTAAACCGCCGGTGGAGCGGACAATGGGAATAGTGCCGTATTCCATGGCAATTAGCTGGCCAAGCCCGCACGGCTCGTATTTTGAAGGCATTAAAAACATATCTGCGCCGGCATAGATCTGATGGGCCAGTTTCGGATCAAATTTTAAATGGGCGCTAAATTTATGCTTGTAGCGCTCGTTCATTTTCTTAAAAAAATCCTCGTATTCTTTATCGCCAGTGCCAAGAATCACAAACTGCAGATTAAGCCGCATAATTTCCGCAAAGGCTTGTTTTAAAATATCAAAGCCTTTTTGCCCGGTAAGACGGGAAACCATGGCAATGAGCGGAATATTTTTGTGCTGAGGCAGACCGCTATTTTTTTGGAGGTATAATTTATTTTTTATTTTATTATTTATTTTTTTCAAGTCGTATTTAAATTTAATGTTTCTGTCGGTGGCCGGGTTGAAAATTTCATAATCCAATCCATTGATAATGCCATATAAATCTTTTTTTCTTTGGCGTAAGATTGAAGCCATATCATAACCGTATTCTTTGGTTAAAATTTCTTGGGCATAAGTCGGACTGACAGTACTCACTAAATCCGCGTCTAAAATTGCCTGGCGCATAAGGTTGATACTGCCGTTTTTGATCTGATTAAAATCAGATTCTGCAAAACCAAATTTTTTCAAGATAAATAAGCTAGTCTGTCCCGTATAGCCAATATTGTGAATGGTAAAAAGTGTTTTAGTTTTACTTATCAAAGGGACAACTGCCGTTTGCCAGTCATTACAATGAATAATGTCGGGCTGCCAGTCTAGGGAATTGTCATCCAAAAGCTTTTTGATCAGCAGGGAAAAAGTGATAAATCTTTCGCGCTCGGACTGATCAAAAATATTTTTGGCTCGAAAAATTTTATGGTCAATAAAATAGATTGGTACGTCGGATTTTGGTAAATTTGACTGATAAATATTTATTTTATATTTTTTCCCGCCTACGCTAAAGCTGCCTCCTTCGCCGAAGTGGCTACGAAGGCCGAGTCGGCGGGCATGAATCTGCGGATAATTCTTTTTTATACTGGAATAATACGGCATGACAACGCGAATGTCCGCTCCGAGATTTTTCAGCGCTTTGGGCAAACTGCCGGCGACATCGCCCAAACCGCCCAACTTAAAAAACGGCGCGCATTCATAAGAGGCAAAAAGAATTTTTAGCTGTTTATTTCTATGGCGATTTTTTATTCTAAAAATTGGCATAAATACAAAATTATTTATTAGGGGGGGGTTTTTACTGGCTAGTTAGAAATAATTGATTAGCTTTGTCTGCAATAATCAATCACCGGCTTCAAAGATTGCTGCCAGCTCAATCCCCGCTTATATTCTCTAATGTTTTCTTTAATTTGTCTGCGCGCCTTTTTATTCCTGGAAAAATCAATAATTTCAGCGGCCTGGTGTTTATAATTATTATCACGTAAAACAATGCCCAATTTGTTTTTCTCCACTTCCGCGGCGAAAGTATCATAGTTATTCAGAATAATAGGCAATTCCGCCCAGAGATAGTCATAATATCTAGTCTTTATCAGAAAATTGGCATCCGGAATATCGGGCGAAAGCGCAATACCCGCATCTGATTCCGCCAAATAATCACCCCGCTCATCATAAGGAATCCATTTATCGGGAATAAAAACATTTTTATTAAGCAGCTTGTGTTTTAAGACTGATTGTTTGGTCTGTTTGGCCTCTGGTGAATAAATCTTGTGCGGATTATGGAAACCCTGAAAAATTAATTTGACTCTTTTGTCTTTCTGCCAAATATATTTCATTATCTCTACCATACCTAGTGCGTCTGTCCGATTCCAGACACCTCCATTCCAGAGAAGAATAAAATCCTTTTTAGTAATGCCGGGGATAACGTCGCGATAAATATTTTTCAAGTGCTTTGGTTTTATTGCATCCAATCCAAAGGGGGCAATTCCCAGTAAGTGCTTAAAGCTTCTGTCTTGATAATTCAAAATTCCTGCCCGATGAAGAGAAATCAGTGATCCTAAAATTAGATCCCTGGCGTGCGCATCGCGGCAAAAAATCTTATTTGAAAGCTCCAGCGAAAGATTGTATGAATTAATAATATAATTATGCAGTTTCACTCTTTTTTCAAAATCGCTAAAATCCCTAAACTCAAGACTGCCTAAAGGCGCAATGCTCCACATATAGGTAATAATATTTTTTTTCTTTTTGGCGGCGTATGCCAGCGGTTCAAGCGGTGGATAAGAGCCAAAAACTACGATTTGGCTCTGGTTAATGATTTTTTTGTTGTTAACCTGATCATAAATAAAATAATTGACACCGGCAATTTCATTGTCTGATTTCTCTGGAACAACCAGATTCACGCGCATTTTTTCTTTATTTAAAAAATACGCCAGTTGGTAATAAACAACCGCTGTGCCGACTATATTTTTATTCAATTTAGCAAGGCCGCTAAAAATGGTGATGGTTTTTTTCATATCTTCCATTAAAGGGGGATCTGCCTGTACAAATCCTCCGACTGCGTCAACAGCCCTGCGGCAAAATTACGATTCACCTGATCGTCAAAAATCATAAAATAAACGGCACTCTTCAGGGCTGTCCATGATTTGTAAAGATTGATTTTATTTTGAGTTTCTTGTGGAATTTTTTTGCAATTGAAATATGTAGAGAGAAAAATATATTCAATATTTAAATATTCTCCGGGAGTTAAATAGTTTCGCGTCATAAATTCAAGCTGCTGCAAAAAGGAAGCGATGTCATAATAAACTGGAGCCAGGGTTACTTCAGAAAAATCAATGATGCCTAATTGACGGTTATCAAAGGTGTTAATAATAACATTTTCAGGGTGAAAATCACCGTGAGAAAAAACAGCTTGATCTTTGATAATTGTCTGATAAAGCTTTTTAAGCCTGTTAAACTGCGCTAAAATTTCATGCGCCAAGCTGGTATCTTTATTATAAGCACGGTTAATCACATTTGTCGGATCTAAAAAGACAGACGAAAATCCGTGCTTTTTGAGTTTAACGCCTTTGGTTGGCTTGATGTCATGAAGTTTTAACAAGCCAAGGGCAACTTTTTTAATGGTTGACAGATCAAAATAGCCGTTTTTGATATGTTCCAGCAAATTTTCCCCAGGCACACCGACGTAAAAAGCAGCCATCAACTCGTCAGCATACCAAAGCGGTTTGGGAACAATAACCTCACCTTGATGGAAACCGTGCTCATACACTAACTTCAGGGCTTGGTACATTTTCCTGCGGGCGTGGCCGGAAAAACTGACGCAAAAGATTTTGCAGCGCCGACGTACTCCTTTTTTTATTTTATAAGTCAAGTCATTTTGAATGACAAAATGAAAAAAATTATCATCACAATGGCTTTTGATAAAATGACAATTAAGACGCAAAACTTTAACGCCCTGCTGATCAATCTCTTTAAGGCGTGCGTTAAAAAGGTCAATAAGGTATGCCTGATTGCTAATTAAACTGGGAATTTGTCGTTCTTGTTCGGTCATTTTGTTTTTTTAAATTTACCCCAATGCTTGGTCCAGATTTCTTTATGAATTGCCAGAAACATTTTTTCCGCCGTAATTTTTTTTTGAGGATTAATTTTATCAAGCGAACGGACGGAACGCAATAATTCCAGAGCACCTTTTTCAACTTCTCCGGGATTCCAAGCTGAATAATCAAACAATTTAAAATCCTTGTCAGAAGCCCACCAAAAAGTACAACTGGCTAGGCCTTTTTCCAGATGAAGCCGCGAGGCGAAGTGATTGGGATCGCGCCTGCTCTGATAATTTAATTGTAAAGCAAAATTGGCCAATTGCCAAAGTTGTTTATGAATTTTGTTTTTGGGATGCTGCCAGAGGCTATAAGGAATACGGCGGATTAATTCGGTTGATGTTGACTCCCATGATGAAGGAATGACATTAATTTTTTCCTCTTTTCTCTTCTGGGCCAAAAATTCCGTGATAGTGAGCGTCGTCAGGTTTTCGTTTTTTAAAATATTATCCAAAATATTTTCCTGATCTTTATATTTATGGCCATAAAGTTCGCCGTCAGTGGCAGTAATTACTATCTCTGGGCGTTTTTCTTGATTTAATATTTTCTCTATTTCTCCTGGCACAAATGTCTTGGATATCTTTCTATTGCGGAAAACGACATTGAGGCCAATATTTTTCAGCTTATATTTTTTAGTATAATCCAAATAGCCACTGTTAATTCTACCATCAAATGATATTTCATCTAAAATAATCCAGTGAAAGCCAGCGCGTTTAATCGCCCGGGCGGTTGCGTCCGCATAAGCCATTTCTGGCAGAAAAAAACCTTGCGGTTGATAGAGCTTGCCGAAGTAACGTCTGTTGATATCATAATTAATTTGAATTTGGCGCTCAACTTCTTTGATGGGCATCAGCGGCAAAAGCGGATGAAAAGCCGCGCTGCCAGTAAGCTCAATTTGTCCGCGAGCGACCAAAAAATTAAGATCATCAATTAATTTTGTATAACCAATCTGATTAAGATATTCTGTTAAACAGGCAGTGATGTTCAAAGTAATTTTATATTGAGGATTCCGTAATAAAACTCTGACAATATTGAAATAGGCCTCTTTGCTAATTCGGATTAAAAGGTCTTTTTCCAAGGTAGGAGGTTGGTAGATGTGCAAGAAATTTAACCAAAGCATAGAATTAAGAGACAAAGCTCAATAAACAATAAGCAAAGGGCAATAAATAATAAGCAAAGAAGATATTTATAAAAGATACTTTGTTTATTGTTTATTGCTTATTGAGCTTTGTTTATTGCTTGTTGCCATTCTTTTTATCTTTATAGGCTGTGATCGCTTTTCTGAATAATTTAACATAAAGCGCTGCCGGCAAGTTCCAAGAAAAAGATATTTGCATGCCGCGAGTAATTAGGCGCTGCCAGATTTTTCTATTTTTATAATATTCCAACGCCC
This sequence comes from Candidatus Kuenenbacteria bacterium RIFCSPHIGHO2_02_FULL_39_13, assembly GCA_001783595.1. GTDB lineage: Bacteria > Patescibacteriota > Patescibacteriia > UBA2196 > GWA2-42-15 > 2-02-FULL-39-13. The sequence continues at coordinate 15,437 of MFMW01000014.1, forward strand.
TGACAATGGCACCATAGAGCGACAAGGGACTGTAGGTCAAAAAAGCAAAGCCATTACCGTTCAGATTTTTAAAATCAAAATTGGTAATGGTATCTTTCAGGCCGCCAATGGAGCGAACGATTGGGATACAGCCATAGCGCAAAGCTTTCATTTGATTAATGCCGCAAGGTTCTGATGTTGAAGGCAATAAAAACATATCACCGCCGGCATAGAGGCTGGTTTCATATTTTGGCCCGTCACTAGCCCAGGAAACCCAAGCAAGCTTGGCGGGGTAATTTTTTATAATTTTTTTAATCTCACTAATATAATTTTTATCGCCGTCACCCATAATAATCATTTGGATATTCAGATGAAGCAGAATGTCAAGCGCTTTTAAAATTAATTCAAACCCTTTCTGATGGGTAATCCGTGATGACATAACAATCAGAGGAATTTTTTTATCTTGGGTCAGGCCATATCTTTTTTGGATAAATAATTTGTCTGTTTCACGCCTGCTAATCTGTCCAAATAAATAATTTTTCTTAAGGCCCGGGTCAGTTTGAGGGTTATAGTCATCATGGTCAATGCCATTAACAATGCCATACAAGCGGTCTTGGCGGTTACGCAGTAAAATGTGCAGTCCCTGGCCTTTTTCTTGTTCTAAAATCTCTTGGGAATAAGTTTCCGAAACAGTATTAATGACATCAGCATTTAAAACCGCGCGTTTGGCAAAATTTATATTCTCCAGTTCCGGATCATTAAAAAACGGCAGTTTTGACTTGCCATCGTCTCTTTTTTCCGGCGGCACTTCCCACCAGGCATGGCCGAGCTGGAAGATCAGATTGTGAATAGTAAAGACACTGGCGGCTTTTGAAAGGATTGATGATTCCTTAAAATCACGCTTAATAAAATATGGGATGAGCCCAGTATGCCAATCATGGCATTGAATAATATCAACGGGGAATTTTAGTATGGTCAGCAGTTTCAGGGCGGCTAAATCAAACAGTAAAAATCTGGCGTTTTCATGGCTGGAACCGTATATTTCTTTGCGCCGCGAAAAATATTTTTCATTTTCAATAAAACAGACAGGCACGCCTTTAGTCAGCTCGCCCAGCCAGTAATTGACATCAAGGCTATTTTTTTCATCAATTTTAACCTTTATTTTTTCTTGATACAATTTCAAATGATATTTTTTCTTATCAATTATTTTACCATAAAGCGGGGTAATACACATTACTTTGTGGCTTAAGCGGTTTAAGGCGCGCGGCAAAGAACCAGCGACATCAGCCAGCCCGCCGGTTTTGGAAAACGGAGCGATTTCTGAAGAAATGGAGACGATATTTAAATTTTTAGCCATAGATTATTTACTATTCGCGCAAGTAATGGCGACGGCCAAAGCATCAGCCGCGTCGTCGGATTTGATGGTTTCACTTAAGTTTAAAATCACTTTAACCATCTGCTGAATCTGGTTCTTATCCGCCCGGCCATAACCAGTTAGCGCTTGTTTTATCTGCAGCGGGGTGTATTCATAGATGAGTAGTTTACTTTGCATGGCAGTGGTGAGAATTACTCCGCGGGCTTCGCCGACCTTCAGGGCGGTTTTGACATTTTTGCAAAAAAATAACTCCTCAACTGCCAGGATATCCGGCTTATATTTTTTTATAATTTTTTTCAGTCCTCGGGCAATCGTAGCCAACCTTTCCGGATGCTTATTTTTCGGACTAGTTAATATACAGCCTGAAGCAATTAATTGCAAGGTTTTATTTTTATCTTCTAAAATTCCATAACCGACGATTGCTACGCCAGGATCAATGCCAAGAATTTTCATAGAATAAGGATAAATTCTTATTTCAAATTAGTATAATAATCGCTCACCTCATCAAGCTCATCAAGGCTGCCTAAAATTTTGGACACTTTGGCCAGTGTTTCATTATCAATATCTTTTGGATCTTTAGCAACCATCTCAAGGCCAGCCGAATCTATTTTAACTCCTGAATTTTCTAATTTTTCTTTAACTGATTTCAAATCTTCTGGTTTGGTATAAACAGTCATTCCCTCTTCATCTTCTGAATAATCATCTGCCCCTGATTCTATAATTTTCATTTCCAACTCATCTTGCTGTCTGTTAATTTTAATCACTCCTTTATTCTCAAATTGCCAAGAAATGCTATGTAGATCAACAAACTGGCCGCCATTTTTAGTAATGGCAGTTTTGACATCAGCCAGAGCCCTATTTTTATTATCTGACAGGCATTTGATAATGACAACAACTTGGCCTGGCAGCAGTGCTCCATAAGTAAGGTCTTCAATCGCCGCTCCTTTTAATTCGCCAGTGCCACGTTTGATGGCGCGCTCAATATTGTCTTTGGGCATATTAACGGACTTGGCGCGCTCAATGGCTAAGCGCAGCTTAAAATTAGCCTCGGGGTCTGCCCCGCCCTCTTTGGCAGCCATAGTAATGGTATTGCCAAGTTTAGTGAAAATATTACCGCGCTGGGCATCTTTGGATTCTTTAGCTCTTTTAATTGTGGCCCATTTAGAATGTCCGGACATCTATTTTTAAATTAATTCTTATATTAAGCCTATCATTTTTAAGGCAAAAAATCAACTATTGACAGCATTTTAAATCTAGGCTAGACTGTATTTAATGACTGAAAAAAACGAAGCCAAACAAAAGTATAAGCCAGAAAAAATTAAACCCTCCTCTCCGGCGGGCAAGCTGTCTGAACTACGTTCTGGCATGACTGTTCGGGTGCATGAAAAAATAAAAGATATTGATGCTAAGGGAAAAGAAAGAACAAGGATTCAGGTTTTTGAAGGAATAATTTTGGCGGTCAAAAAGCTGAAAAGCCCATCAGGCACAATTTTAGTTAGAAAAATTTCTGATAATAACATTGGGGTAGAAAAGATTTTCCCAATTCATTCCCCATTGGTAGATAAGGTTGAGGTGCTGAAGGAAATTAAAACCAGACGAGCTAAACTATATTTCTTGCCTAGCTACAAGAAGAGATTGAAATTAAAGAGAAAAAGTTAGGAAATAATTGAATTTTTTTTAAATTATTGTATAATAGAAGTGATCTTAATTGATCACTTTTATTATTATTTACGCGGATGTGGAGAAATTGGTAAACTCGCAGCCTTGAGGTGGCTGTGCCTTCGGGCTTGGGGGTTCAACTCCCCCCATCCGCATTTGTTTATAGAGGTTTCCCCCTGCTGGGGATGTCTGTCCCTTCGGGACATCTACCGAGGGTATGACCGCAGGGACACAACTCCTCTCATCCGTACCAAACTCTTTTTAATCGTTTCCCAGACAATTCGCCTTTCTTGTAAATATTTAATGGACAAATATGGTAGTGCATTGACATATTTGTCCAGTAATGCTATACTGATAATATATGATAAAACGACAAATTTCCAAACAAATTCTTAAATATCTTAAACAATACCCTGTAATATCACTGACGGGCCCAAGACAATCAGGAAAAACAACCTTGGTTAAAAATATTTTTCCTAAAATGGATTATCTTAATCTTGAAGATATTGAAACTAGAGATTTTGCCATGCGCGACCCGAAGAGTTTTTTGGGTAACCACCCAAACGGCCTTATTATTGATGAATCACAGCGAGTACCTGAATTAATGTCGCAGATACAGATAATAGTGGACGAAAAGAAAGTACCAGGTCAGTTTATCCTAACGGGATCACAAAATTTTCTTTTAATGGAAAAAGTCAGCCAATCTTTAGCTGGCAGGGCGGCTATTTTAAATTTGCTGCCCTTTTCCCTGCTTGAATTGGAAAAAGCGAATATTAATTTAAGCGGGGAATTGGAAGAAATTTTGCTAAAAGGTTTTTACCCAAAGTTATTTGATCAAAAGATAGAGATTAAAAATTATTATTCAAACTATATTCAAACCTATATTGAAAGAGATGTGCGAACGCTAAAAAATATTGCTAATCTCAATACTTTTAAACGTTTTTTGGATTTATGCGCCGGCAGGTGCGGACAGATATTGAATTATTTTTCTCTGGCACAAGATTGTGGCATTGATCAAAAAACAGCTAAAGAATGGGTATCAATTCTAGAAGCCAGTTTTATTATATTTTTGCTGAGGCCGCATTATAAGAATTTCAATAAAAGAGTAACTAAGATGCCAAAATTATATTTTTACGATACAGGACTTGCTTGCTCGCTTTTAAATATTTTAAACAAAAAACAGTTGAGGGATCATTATTTGAAAGGCGGCTTGTTTGAGTCGTTTGTTATTTCTGAATTTTATAAACACAAACTAAATTTAGCTGAAAGGCCTAATTATTATTTTTGGCGCAATAAAACAGGTAATGAAGTAGATTTGATTATAGAAAAAGCAGATAAATTAATACCATTGGAAATAAAAGCCGGCAAAACGATCAGCCAGGAATATTTTAAAGGATTAAATTATTTTAATAAATTATCAGGCAATAATCCTAAAAATTCTTATGTTATCTACGCTGGCGATCAAAAGCAAGTGGGATCCAGCGGCAATGTTTTCAGCTGGCACAGCCTGCCAGCAGAGTTAGATAGAATAGACCGATAAAATTGTCGTCTTTTAAATGTGAATTAGAATAAATTTGCATTTTTTTCATTATTTCTGTAATATAACAATAGAATAAAAACAAAATAACAGGAGCAAGTTGGAGGACTTGCTTTTTGGTTTTTTAAAAAAATTTGAAATCTAAATATTAAAATGGAGGAACTTGACATGGAAAGTACAGCGATGGATAAAATTTTAAATTTGACAATGCCTGGGCATTTGAGATACCAGCCTAGGGGATTACAACCTTATTTTGGCTATGACATATTATATGTCACTACCTGCGAAGTAGAAATAGCTACCTTGCGTGTTCTCGGTGATATTGGCGTCATACCAGCAGAGGATCTAAAACAATTAACAGATGAGGTTATTAAAAAGGTTTTAAAAATCACCACGACTGAAATTGATAGGATTGAAAGAGAAATAACGAAACATGATATCAGAGCACTGGTGAGAAAAATCCAGGAGATTATCCACTATTCGCTTGCAAGATGGACCCATATACCATTAACGAGCTATGATGGGCTTGATACAGGCAGAATTTTGCAATTTCAAAGAGCCTATAGCCAAGTATTAAAGCCATCAATAATTCAAGTTGTGGAATGGCTTTCAGAAGTTATTATTAAATTTGCAGACCAGATACAAATTGGCAGAACACATGGCCAGCATGCGCTACCTATCACTATTGGCTTTTGGCTGGCTACTGTTCTTAGTAGAATCCTTTATAATTGGGAAAAAATGGATTCATATGCCTCACAATTGGTTGGTAAAATCTCAGGAGCAGTTGGAGCGCATAATGCACAGTTAGGTCTCGGTTTTGAAAACTTATGTGGTGGTAAATCTTTTGAGGAAAGGGTTTTGGAAAAATTGGGTTTAAAACCAGCTCGTATCAGTACTCAAATTTTACCACCTGAATATATAGCCTATTTTCTTTATGCCTGCCAAATGTTATCTGCTTCTTTTGGACAATTGGGACGGGACTGTAGGAATCTTATGAGAACTGAAATATCGGAAATAGCCGAGGCATTCGAATCTGGACAAGTCGGATCTTCTACAATGGCACATAAAAGAAACCCAATTAACTTTGAGCAGCTGGAAGGTATGTGGTTGAAGAACAAAAATGAATTTGGCAAAGTTCAAGATACCCTTATAAGCGAGCACCAAAGAGATTTAGTCGGGAGTTGCGTAGCTCGTGATTTTCCAATAATTCTCATTAACCTACAAACACAGTTGAATACCCTCTTAAGAAAGAATGATTCCGGTGAACCATTTATCAAGAGAATTACTGTTAATGCGGGTTCATGTTGGAAAAATTTTAAAATGAGCTCTCATCTGATTTTGTCCGAACCTTTGTATATTGCTATGCAAATGGCTGGTTACAGCGGAGATGCACACCATTTTGTCAACCATACGCTCGTGCCAGAATGCCAAAAAAGAGAATGTAATCTAATTGATGCCTTTGAAATGATGGCTGAGGAAGATCTAGAATTAAGGAAAACACTTAAACGCATTCCAAAAGAGGTTATAGAATTATTACACCATCCTGAAAAATATACTGGGGATGCTAAAAAAAAGGCACTGGCAATGGTAAAAATTGGCAAAAAACAAATTAAAAAACTAGCAGCATAAATCTTGAAAGGAGAGAGAGTTATGAAATTAGCAAAACGCCAAACAGAGATTGAGGTTTGGCGTTTTTATTTTGTTTTACTATATTTTAGGGCTATAATGGATATATGGAAAAATACTATAAAAAAATATTGTGGTTAGCTATAGTCTTGTATGTGGTGGTTTTCTCATTAGTTTCAATTTACAAATACACGCATTTTCTGTATAACGGCATTGATCTGGCAATTATTAATAATGTTTTTTGGAATACGGTTCACGGCCATTGGTTTTGGTCAAGTATTCAGGGACATTCATACTTGGGCGACCATTGCTCGCCAATCCTAATTTTATTATTACCAGTTTATTTCTTGTGGCAATCGCCACTACTGCTTTTAATCCTGCAAAGTGTTTTTCTCGGTCTGGCCGCTTGGCCAATCTATAAAATAGCCTCAAAAATACTTTGTCATTGCGAGGAGGAGCAAAGCGACGACGTAGCAATCTCGCTACGAGAAGCAACTTTAACGGGATCGCGACGCCCCCCGCAGTCGCGGGGTCCTCGCGATGACAGTAAAACCTTAGCCCTAGCTATTGCCGTCTTATGGCTGATTAATCCACTAACTCATAATATTAATCTGCATGAATTTAGTTTTATAAGTCTTTTGCCTCTTGCCTTTTTTACATTATTTTATCTGTATTTGCGATTAGAAAAAGAATCTAGAAATAAAAAATTGTTGCATTGCTTCATTGTTACATTGCTGATATGCTTAGCCATTCGCGAAGATATTGCTTTTATAATTTTAATATTTAGTTTAATTATTTTATTTAACTTACGACAAACGACTTACGACAAACGACTTACAACAAACAACTTACGACATCGTGTATTATTAGTTGTTAGTTGTTTGTTATTGAGTATTGCTTGGCTTTTTGTCTCCCATAAAATAATCTCTGCTCACTCTCCTTCTGGGTTTACACCATTTGCTTATTATTACAGCTGGCTCGGCTCGGCTGGCAGCAGCGCTATTGCGGCTCATATTTTAAGTTACAAAAATTTGGAAATGATAGTCGGCTTTTTGCTGCCTTTTTTATTTATCCCGCTGATTAAACCCAAATGGCTGCTGTTAGCTTTAATCCCCTTGGCACAGATTATACTTTCAGCTAGCGGCGGCGGTGCCCAAGTTTTTATGATGCATTACGGGGCATTGTTTTTACCGGCGCTAGTCATCGCATTTATTTTTGGATTTCATCGGGCAAATCAATTTATTAAAGATAAATTAAAATCAAAATATCTGTTGCTGGTCTGCTTAATGGTAACAAATATTTTTTTGTGGGTTGATTTTGGAATTTTTAAAAAAGAAATTTATCCTGAACGAAGCGAATTGTCAAACACACGGCAGGCTAATGTTAATGAGACATTTAAATCCGTTGTAATCCAGGATAAAACTGCCAGTATTCTGGCCAGTTATCGCTTTCTGGCTAATTTATCAAGCAGAGAAAATATTTATGCGCTTCATTACTATTTTTTGGGCGTGCAACAATTTGCCCAGGGACCGTATACATTAAATAAAAAGCCAGAATATGTAATTCTGGATAAAAATGATCTGCTCGATTTTGAAAAAAATCTTAAGAACTCAAAATGGGCTGGAAAATATTATGAAAACGGCCAGCAAGGGTTAAGAGAATTATTAAAAGATTATGGAGTGGTTGATTTTCAAGCTGATGTGGTTTTATTTAAAAGAGGATATAAGAGCGAGATTAAACTGGATGAACTTAATTTGGATTGGTAAAAATGTAGACGCTCGGCCTTTCAAAGCCGCCAAATTGTTCCTGATCCGTTAAAGGCCAATTATGCGCACTAAACCAATCTAAAACTAAATTGGCATTATGGATGGTGCCAGCCACATAATTACTGATAACAATCGCTCTTTTTTTATTGCCTAAAATTTGATTAATATCAGGCATATTTTCTTTAGTCAGCACCGGATACCAATTATATTTCACCGTACTCAAAAGCAAATTATCTTCAATGTCTGCTGGTTTATAGCCAACGACATCAAGCTTGCCATGATAATAATAATCAAAAGGCAATTGATAAACAAAAGCAGCCACTAAAATTTTATCATCCGGCTGTTCTATTGATTCAATGTACTGCGCGACTTTATGCCACTCATGATGATATTGCTGGATAAAAAACAAATTATAGGGCAGAAAAAAAATGATAATAAGAGTAACCAGAGAAACCAGGTGTTTTACTTTAAACCTGAAATTACTAAAGCCACAAGCAAGAATTAAATAACAGCCGATTGAGGCAATTGAATAATATTTAGCCACCCAGACTTGCAAAAGAAAACCAAGAAAAATCGGGGTGAGGAAAAGCAAAAGTAAAAATACTGTTGCCGGCGAAAAATTAAAATTTAACTGTAACTCTCTAGCAGCCAAAGAAAATGATTTGATTTTTGTAAAACTTGCCAAAAATAATATGGAAAATAGTATGAGGGCAATCAATTCAGTATAGGGGGCTTCAACGGCTAAAAAGAAAAAGGAACGGGGTAATTGGAATAATAAGAATCCTTCTCCGGATGTATGCCAATACCAAGCAGTTGAATCAAATCTGCTGAAGTGAGTGAGAATAAATGAAATCAACCAAGGACTAAAAAGAATCAAAATAATAATTTGAGAATAAAGCCATGATAAAAATTTTGGCTTTTTAATTTTCAGATAAAAATGATGATAGAAAAAATAGAGATTTTGGCTGATGAGCAAAAATAGCCCGGTAAGATGAGTATAGTAAGTTAAGAGGGTAAATAAGACATAGAAAAACCAGTTTATCTTTTTTTGGCCAGCCAAAACCTGCCAAAAAAAGTAACTTGATAAAATACCAAAAAAAAGCATCAGGGGATACATCCTGCCATCCATTGAAAGATGAAGCTGGTAAGAAGAAACAGCAAATAGAAAAGCGGCGAATAATCCTACTCGGGAATTTTTTAATTTTTTGCCTAGAAAATAGAGAGCAATAATGCCTAGAATACTAAATAAAACTGATGATAATCTGACAGAAATTTCTGTCTGGCCAAATATACTTGTCCAGCAGTGAAGCAGCCAGTAATGCAACGGCGGGTTATTTTCCCATTTTAAATATTGCCAGCTAGCGATAATATTATGTTGGGCAATTGATAAACTGACTGCTTCGTCAAACCAAAAACTTTGGGAATTAAAAACAGCCGGGATTCTGAAAGCCAGAGCAAGCAGAATTATGAGCAATAACAGCAGAATAGATTTTTTCATGATTTTATAAATCTTAATCTAAAAACAGTAATAAAAAATTCAATGACATCCTTAACGCCTAATTTTGATTTGCCAAATTTTCTGTCTATAAAAGTAACTGGAACTTCTGCTATGCCGTATCCTTTTTTTTCGGAACGATAGATGAGTTCTTCCTGGAAAGCATAACCGTTTGATTTAATCGTTTGGAAATCAATGTCTTTAAGTATTGCGGCTTTAAGACATCTGTAGCCGGCAGTGATGTCTCTTGTTTTTAAGCCAAGCATAGCGCGGCTAAAACTCATGGCTAATATGCTTTGTATGTTTCTATAGCGGCTCCAGCCTTTAATATTACCGCCAGCCACTCTTCTTGAGCCAATGACAAAATCATAACCTTTATCAATCTGCTCTAAAAGGCTGGGCAAATCCTGGGGATTATGGGAAAAATCCGCATCCATTTGGCAGACAATTTCAGCGCCAAGCTCTAATGCCTTTTTAAAACCAGTGATACAAGCGGAGCCAAGGCCTTGTTTACCCTGGCGATGAATGACTATCAGGGAAAATTCTTTAGCAAGCCTGTCTGCAATTTGGCCAGTGCCGTCAGGAGAATTATCATCAACAACAATGATATTCAAATCTGGGATTTGAAGATTAAAAATAGTTTTAACCAGTTTGGGTAGATTTTCCGCTTCATTGTATGTTGGCAGAATAATAAATTTTTTCATATTATTTTACTTTATATATTTCCAATTCTCCTTTTTGGAAAACTTGCTGTAAATAATTTTTTTTGCTGGGCTGAAAATCTCCTAAATTTCTTGTCTGGCCGGTGTACAAAATATAGCTAATATTATTATTTTCCAAAAATAATTTCTTTTTATCATCTAAATTGTTGTTAGAAAAAAACCAATTGACTTGCTCAAATTTGCTATTAAAAAATAAAGTTTCTACCCCATGTCCTAAAAATATTTTATGCCCTATCCTGCCTGGGATTAAATTACCATTATAGAAATCGGTTAAAATAACTTGAGATGGCTGGGTATTTTGTTTGAGCCAGTCAAAGGCAGCTGTAGTATCATTTGAGATATACAAAACCGGCTGAGTTTTATTGACAACTACGGAAAATTCTCTGACCCAATTAAAGATATGACTTGAACCAAACAAGAGAACAAATAAAATAACGGCTAAATATTTATTACTAACCCAAAAATCAAATTTTTCAGCTGGCAATCTGGCTTTGAGATAGCAATAAATATAATTGAGGCCAATAACCGCCAGCAGTATCATGGGGATTTGCAAACCTTGCATCATTCGGCGCTGGAAGTTAAATGGCGAATATAACAGAGCGAACTGGACTATCAGCCAAGTAATAAGAAAAATATTTAAATTATTAAGCTTATTTTTCTTGATTAACGCGAAAATGGCTAAAATGGCAAGAATCAAAATAAAGCCGTAACTAAAAGCTGTTACCCAGAGCGAAGGAGTAAGACAAATATTTTGATAGGCGCGAATTTGGGTCATATAATCAGAACGCATCAGCCAAAGCCAATATAAAATAGACGGCAAACTGATCGCGCTGAAAATTAATAAATGCTTCAGATAAGAAAAGATAATTTTTTTATGGATGATAAACTGGACAAGCGCATAAGCGCCTAAGACCGCAAAAATGGTGGGCGCATGAAAGGGATGGAATTCAAATAGCAAAAGAGCGATAATGCCCGCTGCCAGACTATACTTAATTTTATTCTTGTCAAAAGAAAAAAACATTAGGAAAAAAACTAAAATCAGAAAAATCACTGATAAAATTAGGTGCGGCGATTGAAACATAGTTAATAAATTATTATTTTCCGGCGCCCAAAGATCTAACGGCCAATTATACCAGACTTTTCTGTAAACACTATCATTAATCAGCCCTGAAATGGCAAACCCCAACCCTGAAGCAAAAGTGAGAAAAATAAAACAAATTTTGCGCCAGATTTTATTCTGCCAAAAATAACTGGCAACTAGGTAAAGTAGAAATAAAAAAAATGGTATAAGTATAATCCTTGAGACATGAAAAGCTATAATGTTTGACAATCCTGTAAATTTGGCGAATAAACCAACGGAAGACCAAAAAATATTGAGCATCACCCGCGCTTGGGGTTCACTGGTATATAAATTTTCAATAAATAAATTGCCTTGCTTAATGCTTTCTATCCAGGAAAAATAAACATGAATATCACCCGGAGTGAGTGAATGGAGACCAGTATATGTATAATTCTCTGGTGTTTGATACCAGCCATAGAGATAAGGCAAGGTAGTTAAAAAAATAACAAAAAGAGTAATAATAATTAAAAATCGCCATTCTTTTTTAGTAATTGATTTGATTAAATCTCGGATCATATTATTTTATTTGGAAAACATAATCGTTGTCTATATTATAGATTAGCTCAACTGAATTTTCTTTTGATAATTTTTCAAGAGTTGTCTTCTTAAAATTCTCTGAATAGAAATCAAAGTGAAAAATAATATCCGTGGCGCCGTAATCTTTAATTGGTTGTATGTCACTCATATCAAAATGCGTTAATTCATTATTTAATTGTTCATATTCTTTTGGCGCATAGCCGCTATAACCGTTGACTGTTTTTTTAAAATGATTTATTGAAGCAAATTCATATAATTTATCATAATCTTGCTCAAGATAATTGATGCCTAACGGCATTTCTAAATAAATATTAGCATCTTTTTGCTCTTTTACCCAATCATAGACCAAAGCATGCTTACTGGGAATAGGCATATATTTTTTAAAACTTATAACGCTGAATTCTATAAACAAAAATAAGACGGCGGCAAAAATAAATAGATACCTATAATATTTTTTTTTGATTTTGTTATTTAGAAGATAAGCAACGGCAGTCGCAATAAATAAACAAGAAGATATTAAAAAGAAAATTGATAGTCTGCCCGGCGCTCTAATTCCGCTAAAACCGGGAATGTAATTATAAAAAAATGCCCAAGGGCCGATCATACCGCCAAAATCTGCCGTGGTTAGCTGGATATAATAGCCAAAGGAAAACAGAACGGCCAAAAAACCCGTTAGAAAATATACTAATAATTTATTAATATTTATAGATTTTTTATAAATAAGATAAATTGATATTATTAGTAAAATAATTACAAATATGCCTGGCCCGACAATTCTCTCTTGTAAAAAAGCGGAAGGGTAATAATAAAATTTGTAGATTGCAGGATTAATGAAATAATCAAACAAATCTGGCGATAGCCCTTCGATGGTTCTTAAATCTCTTTGAAAATCAAAATCCTTTTTAAAGTTTAGATAAGGGATAGAAAGAGGAATAATTATGACAGCTAAAATTATTGCGCTGGTTAATATTTTATAAACATTATCTTTGGCAATTTTAAATGTTTTGCAGAGAATGTGTTTAATAAGAAAAATAACTATAATAATGGGCAAAAAAAGGAAATATTGCATGGCATTTAGGAAAACCAGGGAGATGAATAAGGTGAGGAGCAAGACATTTCTCCAAGTTTGGCTTTCAAAAAATCTTTCCAGACATAAAAAGAAATATGGCAGCCACATACCGCTTAAATTGATGTGTTCCAGATGCTCTATTTTAAAAGGCGCGAAAGCATAAATAAAAGCAGCCACTAAACTGGCTAGCTTATTTTTAGTCAGATAATTTGCCAGCAAATACATACCCAGACCGGAAATAGCAAAACTGCCCAGACTGACAAGATTAAAAACTAAAACTATATTTTTAAAAATTAAAAATAATGGCCAAGCTAAGAGAAGCGAGCCAAGCATATGCTCGCTAAAAGCCAAGGTATTTTTAAAGGGCGCGAAAATGTTAGCGTTAAAAAGCTCTAAAGGGTTAATGGGAATTTGATGCATTTCCCATGACCAGATGTAAGTGACCAGCAATGGATCGCCTCCACTGGGCAAAACATGAGCAATGTTTTTAATTGGTATAGCGCTAAACCAAAGAGTTAAAATAAAAAATACGACTGCAAAAGTTACATAAAAAATAATATTTTTTGATTTGTTATTTAACATATGTTTTCATCTATTTTTTCCTGGTCGTCAAAAAAATAGGCGGTAATAAAAACTAGGGATAAATAGGCGATATAATTACTATGGAAAAAACGAGAACAAAACCAAAAAGCAAAAAGTAATAGCCCATAATTTACTATCACTTGGCTTAGGGTGTTTCTCTTTTGTTGAATCTTAATTAAAAATATGAGCAGAGGAAAGCCAATTAATAACTCCGGGATCCAAAAAGGAAAATAATCTCGATGATTTTGGATTACTTGACCGGCTAGCAACAAAATTGACAGGCCAAAGCCACCAATGGGAAAACTGGTCGGCAGGCTGCCACTGAGATACAAAAAAATATCTTCAACAAAAGAGCGGCAATCCCAAATTAAAAAAATGCCAAAAAGCAAAATGTTGGTAACCCAGAAGGGGTATGTTTTAATAAAAATATTTTTTATTTTAGGAATAAAAGACTCTTTCCCCCGCTGAAACCAGATATAAAAAAAATAAAAAGGTACCAACGGCCAGGCAGAATGTTTGCTTAAAACCGCTAAAGCCAAAATAAGTGAGGATATCCTTGTCTTCCTTTGTTTTAATAAAAATAAACTTAAAAGGACCCAGAAGAAGACAAAAATATCATTGGTACCCCCGACAAAGCAAGGAATAAATAAAGGATTGATACTAAAAAAAATTAAAAAAAGTAATTTATTTTGTTTTTTTGAGGGGATTGAATAAATAATAAATAAAGAGGCGATGTAGCAAAGAATATAAATAATTCTTTGGTCGTACCAATAGAAAAAAAGATTGCAAAAAAAATAAAATGGGACAGAAAAAATTATGTGCCAAGGAAGTTGAACAAAATGATTTATTGCCGGATTGGGTATAGAAATACCCAAGCTCGTTACTAGCTCTCCGCCCCAGAGCACACCAAGTGAGGACGAATAATCTTCTTTATAAGGATTTTTACCCTGTAATAAAAATTTTACTCCTTCTTCCATTTGTAAGGCGGCATCGTGAGTAAAGGCAAAGGGACCAATTTTTGAACGCAAAAAAATATTATTAATAAGAGGCAAAAAATTCAATAAAATCGCGAACGCTATAATAATAATGACTTTATATAAATTTTTATTATTCACTTTTTCTTTGATGTCAATCAAAAAATAAACAAATAAAAGCGTAAGGCTAAAGAACCAGAAAAAAGACATTTTAGTTAGCGGCAATGTTTCAAATAAATAATAAAGAGTAGTTACTGTAAAAATAAACAGAAAAAGAGCATCTATTGATAGACTTTTTTTAATAAAACTATTTTTTTCTAACATAATTCTTTATTTTTATTTATTTTATAAATAATTATTTTCCACATACTTAAATGTGTTTTAATTTCTTTAATTTTTTCAAAACCAGCAACTGAAAAACTCGCATAAAGCAGGTTCTCGTCAAAGCAATTAACATGAACATCTTGCCAAACTTTGCCGCGACATTTTACCCAAAAATACCATACCATTTTGAATAACAAATTTTCATTTGGGATGCCAATAATTAGAATTGACTGATTTTTGAGAACTCTTTTAATCTCTGATCCTATTTTTTGTGGATTGGATATGTGTTCAAGCACATCAAAAGCTGTAACAATATCAAAAAAATTATCGCGGAAAGGGATGCCTTCCGTTAGGTCGGCTGTCAAGAATAAATTTGCTGGATATTTATTTTGAGCATATTGGATGGCTGTTCCGGAAATATCTATACCATACATTTTAGTATTAAAAATTTTCCGCAGATGATCAGTCAGCATCCCACTGTGGCAACCCAAATCTAATGATTTGCCGCCTTGCGGTAAATCGGCAAATATTTTTTTTAATATTCTAAATTTGTGCAGATGCCAACATCTTTGCAACAAATTATGCTTAATGCCCGTCTCATAATAATCTGCCGGAACATTTTTATGGATTTGATCTAAATATTGTTTGGTGACTGCTTCTTCCATATTTTTTTAATTTTTATAGATCCGATAAATATTTTTTAAATAGTCTTTAATGACATCAAACGAATTAATTCTGCTTGGCCTGTACATTTCCTGCCAAATAACCGGTATTTCATTAATTTTAAAACCAGCGCGCTGGCTTAAAATTAGCATTTCCGTGTCAAAAAACCAAGTCTTGTTTTGGATGCGCGGCAATATGCGATCAACCACTGCTTGGTTGATCGCTTTAAAGCCGCAAGGAGCGTCTTTTGCTTTGAGCTTAAATAATATTTTAAGGATTATGCGCAAGCTCAAAGAAAAAATTTTTCGTTTGAGCGAGCGGCTGACTTGGGAATTATGCGCGAAACGCGAACCAATAGCAACATCACAGCCATTTTTTATGCGCTCAATTAATTCAGGCAATGATTTTAAATTGGTTGACAAATCAGCATCCATAAAAACATAAATATCACTGGTGTAATTTTGCCAAGCTTCAATTACGGCATAGCCCTTACCGTGGTTTTGAGTACGATAATATTTAATTTGTTGAAAGATGCCAGTCAATTGCCGGGCAATATTTGGCGTGTCGTCAGTGGAACCATTGTCTGAAATTACAATATGCCAATTCTCTTTTATGTTTTTTTTGCAAAAATCAAACACTTTTAAAGTGTTTTCCTTTAGGATTGCTTCTTCATTATAGACTGGTAAAACAATGGTAACCATATTAATTAATTTTATATATAAAGCCGTCTTTATCATAATAAACTAACTGGCATAAATTATCTTGATCAAGATTGTTTTTCAATTTTTCATTGCCAATTTTAACAAAGACATAATGAGCAGCAAACTCATCTTTAATAATAGCGCAAATGTTTTTGCTAGTCAGGCCGGTGGTAATATTTTTCCAGCTCCAATACTGACGTTCATTTTTCAGATACATAAAAGTCGGGTCAAGGCCGATAATATATCTGTTATAACTATTGTGATAAAAAAGCACTGGCCAGTCATCCCAGTTGTCGTGGAATACTATGTCGCCTTCTTGGGAATTTTCTTTTAACCAGGCAACAATGCCCGTGAATTGATTGAAATTATAATTTTTTCTCAAATTTTCCTTTAAGCCATTAAAATTAGCGCCAATAATAATCGGCAAATAAAGCACCGATAAGATAATAAAAAGCAAGGTTATTGTTTGATACTTAAAATATAATTTTACTATTTGGCTGATGAGATTGATTTTTTTAAATTCTAAAAAGTCGCTGATTGTGAAACTGCTAAACAATAGAACAAGAGGGATAAAATATTCAATATTTCTTTGTGATTTTAAGGTCAGGATAAAAAATATTATTGAGATTATGAGTAAAGTCCAATTTTTTGAATCTTGTTTTTTTAAATAAATAAAAAATATCAATAAAGCCAGAATAAGCAAAATTATAATAAACAAATCATACTGCACCAAACTAAAAAAACTCATGCCATACCACTCTCCCCCAACATTAATAATGCTTTTGAAATTAATTAGCCCGATTTGAATAGTTTGCTGCCAATAAAATAAAATATTTTGGGGGAAATAGGGATTAATAACCAGTCCGCAGATGATGCCCGCCATGGTTGATGAAAACAGCTTGGCTTTTAAACTGATTAAGAAATAAACAAGAGCGATGCCGAGCATAATTGGCCAGCCGCCGTAAAGCCAAACATAGCTGAATGATAAGGCAAACATTGGCCATGACCATCTGTTTTTATTGGTAAAAAGCAAGTAGATGAAACATAATAAAAAGATAAGGGAGAGTGACGGTATTTTGGCTAGATTTATCCGGAAAATGAATTGGTGGACAAAGAGCAACAGAATCGTATAAGCCAATGAATGCTTAATTTTAAATTTATCCAACAGCCATTGAAAAACCAGAATCGCCAGAGCGGCAAAAATAACAGCGCTGATTTTTACGGCAAGCAAAGGGTTAAAGACGAGAAGAAATGGAATTAAAATCAAATGATATAAAAAATGGTGGTCAATATAGACATCATCAAGCGTGGTAAACGGCAGCCAGTGAAAATCTTTAACCGGGCCAAAGTCTTTAATTAATTCAGCAATTTTGGCATGATAAAAAGAATCCGGGTCAGTAAAACTTGGCGTTGAGTTGAGCCAGAGAAAATAAGCGCCAACCACTAAAAATAAAATCAAGTAGGCCAATGGCCTCCTTGATAAAATTTTTCTGGGAAGCTCTGCAATAAAATCTAGCATTATGGTTTATGCCAATTGCGTCTTAAAATAATCAACCCAAGGGATTGGCGCTGGATCAACATTGTTGAGCATAGCCAGATAAAAACTGACATAGGAACCAAAAAGCAACATTTCAAAAGACTGCATAAATTCAGTTCTGCCCTGGAGTTTATAACTTAAATAATTAATTTTATTCTTGCGGAGAATGTCTTTAGTGATTTTCAGACGCTCTGCATTGCGCGGATGATAAAGCTGGGATTCAAAAAAACAAAAAAATAAATTTTTGGGATTATTTTCGGGACAACTAAGCCCTTCAAGCAAATGATGGTTTAATTCTGAAATAATAAAGTAATGGGAAAAATTCTTTGAGTTTTCATTGAGTTGGTTGGCTAGAACATGGGCATTGCCGCTTAAAAATTCTGCGGCAACAATAAGCGGCGCATAATTTTGCACATGGTCTGCTGTTTGTTTGGCTAAATTATCAAGAGTTAAGTTTTTAGCTTCAAATTGTAATTTCAACTTATCTAAAAATTGAATGACAGCTTTTATTTCCCGATCGCTTACTTTGATAACGGCGCATTTTTCAAAAAGTCCCAGAAGCCCGGTAATGGCATAGCCGATGCCCATCCTTGGCTGATTGCAAATATTATATTTTGGTTTAAATAAATAACCCGGGATCTTACCTGCTTTTATTAGCGCGCCCAATTCACCTCCACTGGCAATGGCTAAAATTTTAGCGCCTTTTCTCTTAGCTTGTTCATAGGTGTTTAACACTTCCTCCGTATTGCCGGAATAGCTGGATAATACATATAATGTATCTTTGTCCACTATGCCGGGCAAATCATAACTATGAATATTACCAAGGGGCATCTTTAATTTTTTAAAATAAATTGATTGGATGATATGCGCGCCAAGACCAGAACCGCCCATGCCATTGACCACGACTTTTTTTACTTTTTTGTAATCAGCCGGAATGTCTACTTGCTTTACTTCAGCCCAAGCTTGCTCAATTTGTTTTGGCAGCAAATCAATGCTAGCCAACATATTAGACTGGTCTAAATTTTTTATGGCTTTTGGGTCATCTAAAATATTCATAGGTTTATTATATTATTTTTATATGCTTCTGTCTATTATCGGCAAATCACATATATCTCAAAACTCCTGTCGCGGCTGGCTTTGGGCTTGAAAACGGCAACGCGGCTAAATCGGCTTTTTAGGTTTTTAACAAAGCCGTCAAAATCGCCGCCCTGAAAAATTTTCAAGACTAAATTTCCGTGTGGAGCTAAAAATTTTTCAGCCAAGGAAACCACCCGCTCGTTCAACTCAATTGATTTTAAATGATCAACTTCTT
>MFMW01000015.1 GCA_001783595.1 Candidatus Kuenenbacteria bacterium RIFCSPHIGHO2_02_FULL_39_13
CACCTTCTTGTTTGTGGACGGTAGTTGTTCCACACTTCGGGCAGTGGAAGGAAGAGGTTTGACTTTCTTCCATTACTCTCAAAATCTCTTTCATTTGTGGTGATAACTTATCACCACTATGATTTTCGTTTTCTATAGACATTTTTTCTCCAGTTAGTGATTAAGTGATTATCTGCTTCTTTTACGTGCAATTTTTGCTCCCTTGCTCGCAGTTTGAAAAATATTTTTTTGACTACTATACCACTATACCAAAATTCTTAAAGTTTGTCAAGTTTTTGTATCTCATCTTATGCGCCCCGATTTTAAAGCCACTAAATATTTAGTGGTTTTAAAATCGGGGTGCGGAGAATTGAACTCCGGCTACATCCACCCCATGGACGCGTACTACCGTTATACGACACCCCGACTTTCCGACAAAAAAACAAAAGCCCTGGGCTTGCGGTGACCTGCCACTGGCAGGTCGCCTCGCCAGTTGGCGGCAATAAGCCGCCAACCCCCATGCTCGCGGGCTACCATTACCCCATACCCCGTCATTTAAAAAATGTTTATTTCTCCCCTCTTTCTGCGCTCAAAATCTCTTTTCTTAATTGTCTCCCTTTTGTCATATTTCTTTTTACCGCGGGCAATGCCGATTTCTAGTTTAATCAGGCCGTGCTTAAGATAAACTTTTAAGGGAACAACAGTAATGCCTGCTTCTTTTGATTTGCCAAATAGAGTTTTTAATTCTTTTCTGTTTAAAAGTAATCTGCGCTCCTGATATGGATCATAGTTTCTTTGAACCAGTTGAGCTGGTTGATAGGGAGCAATATGCGCCTTGACAAGCCAAGCCTGCCTGTCATCCTTAATATTAATGTATGAACCCTTGAGATTGACGCCGCCATTTTTAACTGCTTTAACTTCCGGGCCAGACAACACCAAACCGGCCTCAAAGGTGTCCATGATTTGGTAATTATAATAAGCAAGTTTATTAATGGCAAGAGACATATTGCTCTTTAATTATATCAGATATTAAGATATAATAAATTTGCTATGACTATTAAAGATACAATTAAACAAGAAATAAATCAAGTTTTAAAGAAAAAATATAAGCTTGAGAATATTAAATTTCAGGTAGCTTACCCGTTGCAAAGCGAGCTGGGCGATTATGCTTGCAATGTGGCTATGGTGCTGGCAAAAAAATTCAAAAAAAACCCGCTGGAAATCGGGCAAGACATTGCAGGTGAATTAGATACCCCCTCTCTAACTCTCCCCCTTAGTAAGGGGGAGAGGAAAAATAAATTATTTGAAAAAATTGAAGCAGCTAAACCTGGATTTATAAATTTCTATTTGTCTGAAAAAACCCTAAAAAAAACGTTGGGGGAAATTTTAAAAAAGAAGGATAAATATGGAGAAGTTAAGGCAGATAAAAAACTAAAAATTCAAGTTGAGTTTATTTCAGCCAATCCTACCGGACCATTAACCTTGGCCAATGGCCGGGGCGGATTTTCTGGAGATGTACTGGCTAATGTATTAAGCTTGGCCGGGCATAAAGTTGCCAGAGAATATTTGGTGAACAATTGGGGAAATCAGGTAAAAATTCTAGGACATTCAATTCTGGGGGATAAAGAGGCTGAATATTCCGGCGAATATATTAATCAATTGGCAAAACAAATTAAAGGCGATGATGCTCTCGCGGTTGGTTTAAAGGGAGCGGAAATAATTCTGAAAAAATATATTAAACCAGCGGTCAAAAAAATGGGGATTAAATTTGATCATTGGTTTTTTGAAAAAGAACTGCATAAAAAAGGCAAAATTGACAAGATGCTTGAAGAATTAAAAAAGAAAAATCTAGTTTATGAACAAGACGGCGCACTCTGGCTGAAAACCGCGGAGATGCGAGAATCTGATGACAAAGACAGGGTATTGATTAAATCAAACGGCGATAAAACATATTTCTTGGCTGACATTGCCTATCATTGGAATAAATTTCATGAAAGAAAATTTGACAAAGCGATTAATCTTTGGGGTGCTGATCATCATGGCTATGTGCCAAGAATGAAATCGGCCATGGAGTTGATTGGCTATGGCGGGAAATTGGAAATACTATTAATGCAGATGATGAGATTAATTAAAAATGGCAAAGAAGTTAGAATGTCTAAAAGAAAAGGAATGTATGTGACAATGGATGAGCTGATAAATGAAGTGGGGCTTGATGTGACCAGATTTTTCTTTCTAATGCATGCCACTAATAAGGCAATGGATTTTGACTTAATTTTGGCCAAAGAAAAATCAGAGAAAAATCCAGTATTTTATGTGCAATACGGGCATGCTAGAATCTGCTCCATAATCAAAAAATCCCGAGGCAAGCTCGGGATCCCGACCGAAGCGTCGGGACAAAAGCTGCAGCCGACAGAAAAAGAATTGATTAAAGAGCTGATCAAGTGGCCGGAACTTATCCAGGAAGTGGCTGAAAATTATGAGGTGCATAAATTACCATTTTATGCCATTGCTCTGGCTGATAAATTTCATAATTTTTATGAGAACTGCCGGGTGATTGACAATAATCGGGTGATTAAATATAGATTGGATTTAATTAAGGCGGTTAAACAAGTTTTAGAAAATGTTTTAAAAACTCTGGGTGTTAGCGCGCCAGAAAAGATGTGATATAATAAATAGCATGGAGAATAAACAAATACCAACATCTTTAACGCAACCTGTGCCGGAATGGAAAATTAAACTAGCCTATTTTTACGCTGAACATAAAGTGTTCCTTAAAAGATTCTCCATATTTCTGCTGTTTTTTGCTGATGTTATAATTATCTTTCTCTTGGGCTCGGTGTTCGTTAATTATAAAACTGGAACAATTAAAGAACAAGATGTTTTAAATCAGATGAGATTCAATCTGGTTAATACGGAGGCAATCAGCAAAAACAAGCCGCGGAGTTTAATCATTGGCCAGGTAGACAGAATAATTAATAATACTAAATATGATTACCTGGCAATGGCAGAAAATAACAATAGTGATTGGGCAGTGACGGAACTGCGCTATACTTTTGAAGTGGCTGGCAAATATTTGGAGCCAAGACAAACATTTATTCTGCCCAACAGCAGAAAACAGCTGATGTATTTTAATTCAGAAATTGGGGGTGAGGCAACCTTAAAAATTCTTGGCAGCCGTTGGCAAAAAATCAAAGATTTTAGTCTGCTTTCTTACAAAGACGGGATAAAAGTGGAAAAAAGTGTTTTTAAGCAGGGGCAATCCGACTCAACGGCCGGTCAGGTGGAAATATTGATTTTTAATGAAACGCCCTATAGTTTTTGGGAAGTTGGCTTGCCAGTGGTGATATACAACCGCAGTTTAAAACCAATCGGCATAGATTATATTGTAATTAATAAGCTGCTGTCAGAAGAAAAAAGAAAAATTGAAATCGGCTGGCACGAGGGCTTGCATGAGTTTGTTCAGCAAGTTGAAATTTATCCGGAAGTTAATCTGCTTGACAACGGCTCAATTATGGAAATTGAGGCCGGGCATGGCTCGCCGCCAGGACTGGAATGATGTGTCTGAAATTTTTTAACAAATGATCAAAAATTATCTACGATATTTAAAAAAAATAGATTGGCTGCTGCTAGCGCCAGTGATGCTGCTAACCGTCTTGGGCATTGCCAGCCTCTATACTGGCGCTTTAAACGTTGAAAATCCTGATTGGACGCTCTTTAACAAGCAGCTTATTTTTTTTGTGATTGGTTTTGCGGCTATGATTTTTGCCAGTGCCGTTGATTATCGCGTTTGGAAAAGTTACAGTATGATTTTATATCTCGGCTCAATAATACTGCTGGCGGCAGTGCTCGTCTGGGGCGCGACAATTAGAGGCACGACTGGCTGGTTCTACTTTTTTGGCTTTGGGCTGCAGCCAGTGGAACTGGCAAAATTTATTTTGGTCATTAGCTTGGCTTACATTTATACCAAAAGAAAAGGCAGGGAAAACGAACCGGGAACGATTTTAAGAGTGGCGATTTTGACCGTCATCCCGGCTGTTTTAGCAATGCTGCAGCCAGACTTTGGCTCGGCAGCAGTCATCCTGGCCATAGGCTTGGGTTTTTTTTGTCTGTTGTCCATGAAATCAAAATATCTGATCATCTTATTAATCGCTCTGGTAATATTAACTATGCTGGCTTGGGATTTTCTGCTTTTAGACTATCAAAAGACAAGGATTTCAACCTTTTTAAATCCATTGAGCGACCCCTTGGGAAAAGGGTATAATGTACGGCAATCAGTCATCGCTATTGGTTCAGGCCAACTGCTGGGCAGAGGGTTGGGACTAGGCACGCAAAGCCAGCTACGTTTTTTGCCTGAAACCCAAACTGATTTTATCTTTGCTACTATCGCCGAAACTCTGGGATTTTTGGGAGTGGTTCTGGTGATAGGCTTATTTCTGGCGCTATTTTTAAGATTAATGTTAATTATGCGCAAGGCACGCGATGATTTTAGCTGCTATCTGGTCTATGGATTTGGATTTATATTTTTTGTGCAGATGGTGATTAATGTTGGCATGAATATGGGCCTACTGCCGGTAGCCGGACTGTCACTGCCTTTTGTCAGCTACGGCGGGTCATTTTTAATAGTGGCGATGTTTGCTGTCGGCGTAGTGGTTAATATCAGGCTTAAACAAAAGATAATTTGACATTTAACCAATTTGGGTTTACAATATTATTACTTAAAAACAAAGACTGAATTTATGCCTATCGCTCTGAAACAATTGAGAAAAGAAGCGATAATATTTTGCCCTTTATGCGACAAAGACTATCGGCTGTCAAAAATGAAGGTGGTTGAAAACGCGGGCGAAACGGCTTTGGTCCACAGCCATTGCCCCAGATGCCAGGGAGCGGTTTTATCGCTCTTATATACTGATTTTTTAGGAGTGACCATGATGGCGGTGATCACTGATATGAATTATGATGATACGATGAGAATTAAAAGAATTAAAGGCAGCGGAGTGATAGACGAGGATGATGTTTTGGAGGTTTATAAAAAAATAAATTAATTGAAAGTCTAAGCTCTATGTCAGATATTAAACTTAATGCCCGTCAGAGAGGGCGGGGAAAAGAAAAACCGGAAAAAAAAATTCCGGCTGTTGTTTATGGGCCGAATTCTAAAAATATTAATTTGACGATAGACGGCAAAGAATTTAATAAAGTCTACAATCAAGCAGGCGAATCAACTTTGGTTGATTTGGCAATTGAAGATAAAGAACCGGTTAAAGTTTTGATTCATGATGTTCAACGGGACCCGGTGAGCGATGAATATATTCACATTGATTTCTACCAACTTGATATGAATAAAAAATTGACGCTTGAAGTTGAGCTTAAATTTAGCGCGATTGAAGAAGCGGAAAAAGCCGCTCAAGGCGAGCTGACAAGGAATATGGATGTGCTTGAAGTTGAATGTCTACCAAAAGATTTGGTCAAAGAAATTGAGATTGATGTCAGTAAAAAATTAAAACGGATTGGCGATGTGTTATACGCCAAAGACATCACACTGCCAGCTGGCTTGATCTTGGCGACTGACCCAGAAGCAGCGCTTATGAGCGTTCAGGAAATTAAAGAAGAAATATTTGAAGAACCTAAAAAAGAAGAAGCGCCAGTGGCAGGAGAAGCTGAAGAGAAAAAAGAGGAAGCCCAAGAAAGTGAAGAAAAGCCAGAGGAAAATAAGAAGGAAAATAAGAATACCTAGCAATCTAAGAATCAAATGATTAATTTTGATCAGATTATTAGTAAAATAATTAAATACCAACTAATGCTTTTAGTTGGTATTTTAGTGCTGATTGAAGGATTGTTTATTTATCAGCTGGCGAATATTCATCAATATAATCAGCAGCCAGTAATAATTGATTATAATGCCATAGCAGAAGAAAATTTAATTAGCAGAAGGATTGACGGGCTGGTCGTGAATAAAGGCAGGGAAAATCTAGCGCCGGTAGCAGTGATGATTGATAACCATTTTGATTCATGGCCAAATTATGGATTGTCCCGGGCAAATATAGTATATGAAACTAATGTGGAAGGCAGCGCCACAAGATTTTTAGCAATTTATACCCCTAAAAAAGACGGCAATGAACTGGCTAAAATCGGGCCAATCAGATCAACTCGGCCGTATTTTGTGGAATTGGCCAAAGAATACGGAGCGCTGTTGGCCCATTCAGGCGGCTCGCCTGAAGGCTTAAAAAGAATTGGGGAGTTAAGTGTGAGCAACTTGGAAGAAATTGCTTGGTGGGGGCCAGATTATTTTTGGCGGGTTTATTCCCGTACAGCGCCTCATAATTTGTTCACCTCAAGTGATAATTTGGCCCATGCCGTGATTGATTGGGAGCTTAAAGATAAAGTGCCTGATTATCAAGCATGGCAGTTTAACGAGCAAATTAAAACAAATAATTTTGCAGCGGCTAATAAGATTAAAATAAAATTTTCAGCAGCGGATGTTTATGATGCGGCCTACGAATATAGCACAAGCACTCAAAATTATTTGAGGTTTCAGGGGGGCGAAAAACAGATTGACGCGCTGAATAATGAACAGCTGGCTGCGCAAAATGTGATCATCCAATTTGTGCCCCAAAAAATCGTATTGGATAATGAAGGCAGAATAAAACTTAATTTAATTGGCCAAGGCCATGCCTGGATATTTCGTAATGGGATAATAATTAAGGGCAGTTGGCAAAAGAGTGATTTTAATTCTAGAACTATTTTTTATAATGAAGGTGGCAACGAGATTGAATTTAAACCGGGCAATATCTGGATTGAGATATTACCCGGCAAAAGAGAAGTAGCAATCAGCAATTAAAGCTGATTGCCTTATAGAATACTGGCGACACTGCTCCTGCCCTTTTTGTTTTCCGCCCACCAGGATTCGGACCTGGGACCTCCTGCTTAAAAGGCAGTTGCTCTACCAGCTGAGCTATAGGCGGAAAACAAAAAGGGCAAACCCGACAAAACACCGCTTTAAAAAAAGTTTATCAAATTATTTAAAAAAATGCAAGGTTTTAAAATTTGTCATTTTCCAGAAATATGTTAAAATAATATAATCATTATTAACAACTAATGAAAATAATATGCAAGACAATAATCAAGATGTGCGACCCAAAGATGGCAGGCCGGGCAAAAAGATTTTGATTTTTGCCGGACTATTTGTAATTTTACTCGCGGCAGCTTACTTTACCCAAGATAAAAATAAGGCGAGCGCGGAAAAAATCAATTTTGACCTGTATGTGATGAGCCAATGTCCTTATGGCACACAGGCTGAAGAAGTGGTGGCCGAAGCAATGGCTGGTTTTAAAGATTATGTTAATTTTAACGTGGAATATATTGCGGACAAAACTTCTGATGGCAATTTCCAATCTTTACACGGCCAGAATGAAGTTGCTGGCGATTTATACCAATTGTGCGTCAAGAACAATTATCAGGATAAATTTTGGGAATATCTGGCATGCCAGAACAAAAATTATCAGGATTTGAATTCTAATTTTGAGTCTTGCGCCAATGAAATTGGCGCTGATTTCGGCAAGCTTAAAACTTGCGCTGAAGGTCAGGCTGGAGATGAACTTCTAACTGCCAGTTTGACTAAAGCTAAAGAATTAAATGTCAGCGGCAGCCCGACATTTTATATTAATAGTGAACAATATACTGGCGCCAGAACAAAAATTGCGCTCCAGCGGGCGCTGTGCGAAGCAACTGAAAACAAAGCCAAAGTATGCCAAGAATTGCCTCAAGATAAAGAATTTACTGCCTACTTAATGCGCGATTCAAGATGCACGACTGAAATATGCGCCACTACCATGCTTGAGGAGCAATTAAAAAATACTTTTCCAAAAATAAAATTTGAAGAAATGGATTATATCACTGACCAGGGCAAGGAATTTTTTGAAAAGTATGAACTGACTTATTTGCCAGCTGTTTTATTTGCCAAAGACATTGAAATGACGGATAATTACAGCCAGGTGCAAAAATATTTAACCCCGGCCGCTGACTTGTATAATTTGGCCATTGGCGCCAGCCATAATCCCACTAAAGAAATTTGCTATAATAATATTGATGATACTGGCAATGGCAAGGTGGACTGCGCTGATTCTGATTGCGAAGGCTTTTTAGAGTGCCAAAGCGAGAAACCACAAAGGCTTGATTTATTTGTGATGAGTATGTGCCCTTATGGCACGCAAGCCATGAATGTTATGAAAGAAGTCTTGGATAATTTTGGGAATAATATTGATTTCCATATCAACTATATTGCCAGTGAAAATGCTGACGGCAGTTTTCAATCTTTGCATGGCCAGAGCGAAGTTGATGAAAATATACGGGAGCTGTGCGCCCTGAAATATTATCCAGAGACTTATCTGGATTATATTTGGTGCCGCAACAAAAATATCCAAGGCGACTGGACAGAGTGTGCGGCTAATTATCCGTCTATCAAGGCTTGCTTTGAAGGCAGTGCTGGTAAAAAACTGCATAGTGAGAATATTAAATTGGCCAACAGTTTAAATATCAGCGCCAGCCCGACATGGCTGGTTAATAATAGATATACGTTTAATGGCATTGACGCGGAAACTGTCAGAACCAATTTCTGTAAATACAACAATGTTGAAGGCTGCCAGAATACCTTAACTGGCCAAACCCAGGCTGACAACGCAAGCGCTGCGACTGGGAGTTGCAACTAAATATTTATGGCTAATCCCCTATCCCGTGAAACTGCGAGATTGGGGATAATAAAATTCTGAACCAAAAACTCCTCCGGATATGATGCCGGGGGAGTTTTTGCATTTTAGTTATTTTACCCCTCATGAGCGTTAGAACATTTGAGAAAACTCAACTATCCTAAACTTGTGGCTAATTGATTCAGTAAGGAGGGATACTTTCACTTTCGCCGCTCATGAAGGAAAAAACAACTAAAATTTCTTATTATTATTCTATCTTACAGTAATTATTATATTTTTGTCAATAAATTGATATTATATTAAAATAGCATATATTCTAAATTTTGTCAATAGCGCTCACGTTGAAGTTATTCATCATCAGCGCAATTGTTTGACTTTCTACTCTTTTATGCCATAATTACTATACAATTACCCGGCAACTAACATGAAAAATTTACTAAAATTAAGTTATTGGTTTAATCCTAATCCGGGCCAATGGATTGAGGGCAATTTAAAAATTGTTTATGCTGTTTTTGTTCTTCTGATAGTTGTTGGCTTAATCGCCTGGTTGTTTGTTGGCAAGAACAAGGATAACAAATTGATGGCTAAATTTTGGCAGAGGGTCAAAAACGCCTGTTTAACAGTGGGTATAATCGGGCTCGCCCTTATTTTTTGCCGTCAGCAAAGGATATATTTTTTAAGCATGCCCTTTTTAATATTACTTAACGCGGTTGGCGGAATAGTTTGGGCATATTTTATCGCGAGATATATTTTTAAAACCGTGCCAGAGAAAAAAAGGGAGATAGCAGAAAAAAAAGAAAAGGAAAAATATTTGCCATAAAGAAGTAATTAGTAATTAGGGGATTATTATGAATAAAAGGGATATAGGGAACGAAGGAGAAAAAATTGCCCTTGATTATTTATTAAATAAAGGCTACGAATCAATTAAGCAGAATTTTTACACTCGCTGGGGCGAGATTGATTTGATAGTTTTTGATAGTAAGAGCAGGGAGTTGGTGTTTGTGGAAGTGAAAACAAGAAGTTCAAACAGTTTTGGTAATCCGGAGGATGCGGTTGATGAGTATAAGCTGGAGCGGCTGAATAAGGCGGCGGACAGATATTTGCAGAAATATGAATATGATGGGGATTATAGATTTGATTGTTTGGCGGTTGAAATGGATTATGCAACTAGCAAGGCTAAAATAAGACATTTAAAAAATATTGGATAATTAACAACTAAAAATAAAAGTATGAAATTATTCGGCTTTAAGAAAAATAAAAATAATGACAAAAAAGACGAGGAAACCGAAGTATTTTTAAAAGAGGAATCGGTTCAAGACGATAAGAGTAAAAATAATAATTTGACCGAGCAAAACAAGAAAGAAGAAAAAGACGATTGGCTTGAAGAAACCGTCAGCAAAGAACAATTGGGCGAGTTGGCCGTAGATGTTTATGGCAAAGACGATGAGTTGATTGTTAAGTCAACATTGGCCGGCGTCAGACCCGAAGATTTGGAAGTGGTGGTTGAAGGGGATAATTTGATTATTCGCGGCCAAAGAAAAAAAGAAGAGGTGATTGACAAGGAGGATTGTTATTATCAGGAGTGTTATTGGGGCGGCTTTGAAAGAGTGGTCAGGCTGCCGATTAAGATTGATCAGGACAATATGCGAGCTAGATTGAAAAATGGAGTTTTAACAGTGATTTTGGGCAAAGCAAAAGAAGAAAGAAAGGTGGCGGTCAGGGTTGAGGGAGATTAAATTACCGCAATAAAATTTTCAGTCACAATTAGTAAAAATTTTTGGGCGGCTGGCAAAGCCGCCTTTTGAGTTTGTGGTTGATTATTATTTTTTAGTTGTCATTTTTTTGTTTTTGGTGTTATAATAAAGACATAAACAACATTTTAATTTTAAAAACATGAATAATAGAACGCTTTATTTTGGGGACAATTTAGAAATTTTGCGCAAAAAAATACCAGACAAAAGTTTTGATTTAATTTATCTTGATCCGCCGTTTAATTCCAATCGCAATTATAATGTGCTTTTTAAAGAGGGTTTGCAAGATAGCCCGGCGCAAATCCAGGTATTTGAGGACTCATGGCATTGGACAAGAGAATCAAAAGCTATTTTTGATCATCTCGTTACTAAAACAAACGAGAGTATCTCAAATTTAATGTTAGCTTGGGAAAAAATTATTGGCCATAATGATATGTTGGCTTATTTAACTATGATGACCGTGCGTCTGATAGAATTACACCGTGTTTTAAAAGACACCGGCAGTTTGTATCTTCATTGCGACCCAACGGCCAGCCATTATTTGAAAATTGCTTTGGACGCGATTTTTGGCAATAAAAATTTTCTGAACGAAATTATATGGCATAAAAATAGTGGGGGGATTGGTAGAACTTCTTTTAGCAAAAGACATGACACAATTCTTTTATACACAAAAACACAGAACTATTTTTATGATGGCAAGGCGATTGGAGATTTAAGGGAACAAAATGAAGGAACTTTTGGAGGATATTTTGGCGTTGATGAAGATGGCAGAAAATATAGGGAGGTAAGAAAAGCCGGTAAAATTTATAAATATTATATGGATGAACCGAGAAATCCTGATGATGTATGGGAAATTCCGCAAATACCAGAAAGAGATAAGACTGAAAGATTGGGTTATCCAACTCAAAAACCATTAGCGCTTTTGGAAAGAATAATATTGGCAAGTTCCAAAGAAGGTGATTGGATTTTGGACCCGTTTTGCGGTTGTGGCACGACTGTGGCTGCGGCGGAAAAATTGGGTCGCAATTGGGTTGGAATTGATATCACCACTTTGGCCATCAGTTTAATTAAACGTCGTCTGAAAGATCATTTTAGTCTGGGTACCAAACAAATTCATACGGATGGTTTGCCAAGTGATTTAAGCGGAGCTCGTGAGTTGTTTAAAAAAGACCCTTTTGAGTTTGAGTATTGGGCATTAGACTTGATAAACGCCATGCCAGCGCAAAGTAAAAGTCAAGAAAATATGCGCGGAGCGGACAAAGGGGTTGATGGCGTGGTTACTTTTATCAAAAATGTTTGCGCTAATGGCAAAAAAAATAGCAATGGCAATGGAAATTACGAGTATGGCAAAGCCATAGTTCAGGTTAAAGGCGGCGGGGTGCAGAGAAACCAAATTGCCGCCTTAAAAGGAGATATTGAGCGAGAAAAAGCCGAAGCTGGAATTTTTATCACTTTAGAAGAGCCGACTAAACCAATGATAAAAGAAGCGATTGATGGCGGTACTTTTTCTACGCCGATTACCAACGGAATAGAATTTCCAAAAGTTCAGATTTTAACAATTAAAGAATTATTGGCCGGGAAAACACCAAAACTGCCGCAAGGATTAATTAAAAATTACCACAAAGAAGCAAAAAAAGTGGAATATAAAAAACGGAAAAATGTTTCAGATATTTTAATGTTATTTTAGGAAAAAATTCGCGTGTTCCGCTCTTATTAAAAATAAACTGTTAAACATTCAAACTATGGATAATTTAATGGACAAAAGAAAATACTTGCTGGCAATAGTTGACAGGATGGAAGGGAGCAAGGCTGTTTTAAAACTTGACGATGGCCAGTCTTTGGATTGGCCACTAGATAAATTACCAGCCGAAGCAGTAGAAGGAACACAGCTGAAGCTTTTACTTTTGTCTGATAAAGGCGAGGAGGAAGAAAGGGAAAAAATGGCCAAAGCGGTTTTAAATGAGATATTAAAAACTGATTAGCTCTGACAATGAAAAAAATGGTTCAAGTTAATTTTTTATCAAAATGGTTGCTGCTTGTGGTGACCATTTTTTTGAGTTTATTGATCGTCCTGGCCGGAATGATTTTTTTGTATGATTTGAATTATAAAAATAAGGTGTTTTATGGAGTGAAGGTTGGCGCGCTATCTTTGGCTGGCAAGACTAAAGAGCAAACCAAAACATTAGTTCAGGCTAAAACAGATAAATTGGCCAGCAATGGAATTGAATTTTATTTTAAAGACAAGAGTTATCTTCTTGAGCCGATTATTTCCATTGGGGAAAGCAACGGGCTGGCTTATGAATTATGGCAGTTTGAGCCGACAAGCATTGCTGATGAACTGTATAATTTAGGACGCTCTGGCAATTGGTGGCAGAATACCCGGGCAAGAATTAATTTGTTTATTTTCGGTTCGCTAGGCAGTATTGACTTTAAGTTTAAGGAAGAAGAGACGAGGCGTGAATTGCAAAAACAATTTATGTTGTTTGAATCACCTGGCAAGGACTCCAATTTGGTTTGGAAAAATAATGAATTTAAAATTTCAGAAGAAGAAAGCGGTCTGGTGTTTGATTATCAGAGCGCGCTGGATAAATTAAAAATGAATTTGGCTGTTATTGAATGGAATAAAATTGAGTTAAATTTAATAGTGGATCAGCCGGCAGTGACAAAAGTAGAAGCGGAATTTTTGCGCGACCCGGCCAAGGGAATAGTTCGGCTTGCTCCAATCACCTTGGTATTTGAGAGGCCGGCTTATTATCAGGCTAGGAAAAAATTTGAGCAGACAGAGTGGCAGATAACCCAGGCGCAGTTAAAAGATTGGCTGAAAATAAAAAAAAATGCCGCTGGCATCTATCTGGGAATTAATCAGGAAGCGGCCGTAGAATTTTTAAAAAAAATAGCAGGTGTGGTTGATACGCCAGGGCAGGACGCTAGATTTGAAATTAAAGACGGCCGGGTAAGCGAGTGGCAATCTTCAACTGATGGTTTTGTTTTAAATATTGAAGAATCCAGCAATCAGATTGAGAAATTATTAATAGCAGAAAAAGCGCAAAAAATAAACTTAGTTCTATCAGTTGATAAATCAAAAATTACTAATAATAATGTAAATGATCTGGGCATAGAGCAGTTGGTTGGCATTGGCGAGTCTAATTTTTTTGGTTCGCCTAAAAATAGAAGGCATAATATCAGCGTGGGCGCGGAGTCACTCAACGGCCTGTTAATTAAGCCAGGCGAAGAATTTTCTTTATTGGAAGCATTAGGCGAGATAAATGCGGAAACAGGCTATAAGCCTGAACTGGTGATTAAGGGCGATGAAACAATAGCTGAATATGGCGGCGGGCTATGCCAAATTGGCACAACCATGTTTCGCTTGGCGATTAACGCCGGCTTGCCAATTACCCAGCGCAGAAATCATTCTTATCGGGTAGGCTATTATGAGCCGGCAGGCACGGATGCCACGATTTATAATCCTTGGCCTGATTTAAAATTTGTCAATGATACCGGTAATTATTTGCTGTTGCAAACCAGAATTGAGGGAGACAATTTAATCTTTGAATTTTGGGGAACGAGCGACGGTAGAACAGTAGAGACGACCAAGCCGGTGATCTATAATATTATTGCGCCAGGTGAGCCAAAATATATAGAAACGGACAAGCTGCCAATAGGTGGAAAAAAGAGAATAGAAACAGCGCATAACGGCGCGGACGCGTATTTTAAACGGACAGTCAGTTGGCCAGAGACAAGCGGCAGAGAAACATTGGAAGAAACATGGCAATCACACTATGTTCCTTGGCGGGAAGTGTGGCTGGTGGGCAAAGAATTAAATGCGACCAGCACAGAAGAGGTAATTTTAAATTAAAGGCAGGGGAATTAAATAAGATTTAACCCCATTTTGTTATATGAAATACGTTAATAAGCGCAACGTGATTTTGGCCGCGATAATATTTTTAAGCGGACTTGTGGCCGGCGGCAGACTGCTTGCCCCGAAAATTTTGCCTGTGCCGGATAAAAATGCGGCAACCTATGCAGTCTTGAAAGTAATTGACGGCGACACTTTTTATATTGATCAGGAGACGAGAGTGCGGCTGCTGGGCATTGACGCGCCGGAAAAAGGCGCCTGCTATTATAAGGAAAGCAGCCAAGCGCTTAAAGATTTAATTGAAGGCCAGCGGGTTAAGTTAGAAAAAGACATTACGGACAAGGACATCTATGGCCGGCTTTTGCGCTATGCAATACTGGTGGTTGACGGCGGGGATAATATATTGATTAACGATTATTTAGTCAGTCATGGCTTTGCTTTTGCCGAAAGAATACCACCGGACAAGCATTATCGCGAGCTTTTGATATCAGGCGAGGAGGATGCGCGGCGAGAAAAAACAGGGCTCTGGGGCGCGTGCGTTTATCCGGGCAACGACGAGTCTGATCTGCGCGAAACTGACAGCGCGCCTGATGATCCGCGCTGTATTATTAAGGGTAATATTTCCGAGAAAGGCTTTGGCAAAACATATCTGCTGCCGGGTTGCGACAATTACGAGCGAGTCAAAATTGATCCCAAAAAAGGCGAGCAATATTTTTGCAGCGAGGAAGAAGCCGCGGCCGCCGGATTCCGCCGGGCGACCAATTGTCCGTAAAATTGACGGTCGGACAGAGTTGATAGGAAGTGTCGGAATTATAAATAATCGCCCGTGTTTTAATTGATCAAAAGTGTATTTTTTGTCATAATACAGGAGTATGGTACAAACCAAATCTACACTTGAAGTGTTACACAAAATCAAATTGGTAAAACAAGAAAAGATAAAATTAAGTTGTAAAATAAGATAAAATATGCCCGCGCAAAAAAAAATTTTGAATAATATTAAAGATAAGCCTTATTTTTTAAAGGATAATTTTGTTTTGTATAAAAATGACTGCCTAAAGATTTTAGAGCAATTACCGGAAAATTCCATTGATATGATCTTTGCCGATCCGCCATATAATTTATCAAACGGTGGATTTACTGTTCACGCTGGCAGGCAGGTTAGTGTTAACAAAGGAGATTGGGATAAAAGTAAAGGATTTAATGGGGATTATAAATTTCACTACGCCTGGCTCGAAGCTTGCCGTAGGGTATTAAAACCAGGTGGAACACTTTGGGTTAGTGGAACTTATCATTCCATTTATCAATGTGGTCATGCAATTCAGGCCCTTGGTTATCATATTTTAAATGATATCGCTTGGTTTAAACCAAATGCTTCACCAAATTTAAGTTGTCGATTTTTTACTGCTAGTCACGAAACATTGATTTGGGTTAGAAAAGAAAAAACAGGAAAACATAAGTTTAATTATGGTTTGATGAAAAATGGGGCTTGGCCAGATGATTTTATTAAAAAACCAAATTTACAAATGAGAAGTGTTTGGGCAATTAACCCACCAAAAAATGGGGAAAAGAAATTTGGCAAACATCCAACCCAAAAACCAATTGATTTATTAGTAAGAATTATTTTAGCCAGCACAAATGAAAACGATATTGTTTTAGATCCTTTTGCTGGCTCATCAACAACCGGCTTAGCTTGTGTTCTAAATAACAGAAAATTTATCGGCGTAGATACTGAAAAAAAATATTTAGATTTATCTAAAAAGAGATTTAAAGACTTAGAGAGAGATTTAAATAATAAATTAAAAATATAATTATATGAAAAAAGGCGGAATTGGAGGAGCTAATACAAAAACTGGCCTTTATTTTGAAGGTAAAATGGATTTTTTGACTTTTATAGGAAAGCAAAAAAATTACAATGCAAAAGGTAACAGAATTTTTTATAACAGCGAGGAAGTAGGAGTGTCGTTTAAGAAACACGGGTTGTATAAATATTTAGAAGAAAATAATATTGATTATAAAAAATTTATTTCAAAAAAACTTTTGCCAGATAATGTGATATTTGTTATTATAAATAATACTTTTTTCATTCTTGAAATAAAATTTCAAGAGATTTACGGTTCAACAGATGAAAAGTTGCAAACTTGTGATTTTAAAATTAAGCAATACAGAAAACTTTTGTCACGCTTGAATGTTGAAGTTAAATATATTTATATTTTAAATGATTGGTTTAAACAGCCAGGATACAAAGATGTTTTAGATTATATTATTTCAATTGAAGGATGTTATTATTACTTCAATTATCTCCCCTTGCAAAAAATTGGTTTGCCAGTACCAAATTTATAACTAAATTAAAATAACTAAATAAAGCAAGAATATGAGTGCTAAAACATTATTAAAACAAAAGGGCATTGATCCTAATAAGCCAGTTTTGCAAATTAGCAGAGAAGAAGCATTAGCGGGAATTATGGAAGCGATTAAGGAATACTGCCCAAACGTGAAAATTGAAAAAATGCCGAAAAAAGATTTAGAGGGATTAATTGATTCTTTGGGCGAAAAGATTATCAACTATCACCCAGAAAATTATCATCAAGAAAGAAGCGCGCTTTTGAGCTATATTAAAGAATTGAAAAGATGCGGATTGACTAATAAGGAAGAAGATGCGATTGATTTTTGTTAGTTATAATGAGAAAACCTGAAAAGAAATAAGTAGTGGGTGCCGGCTTCCCATAGCAATTTAAAAATCCCGAGGTGAAGTCGGGATTTTGTTTTACGCCCTAATTGCTCCAAGAGAAGAAAATCTTTCCAAGGATGATTCGAGTTAAAAACCAGAATTATCCTAGGAAGAGATCCCCATGCTCGTCGTCTCTTGGAGAAATTAAAGTGTAATAAAATCAGGTTAAATTGTTAGAACCCTTTATTTTCAGCAGATAATTCAATTTTTATTTTCCTGTTATATTAGCATAAGCTGAAACACTTGTCAAGCCCAAACTTTTCTGCTAAGGTAAAAGGTAATTAAAGAATTTATTAATAAGTGCCAATATATGCCAAAGAAAGCTAAAAAAATTGAGGATTTATTATTCAAACCAGAAACTTTCTGGGAGAGAGCCAGCCAGCAGGAAATACATTTGGCCATGGATTTTTGTGATGATTACAAGCAGTTTTTAAATGAGGTCAAGACTGAAAGACAGGTAATTATTGAAAGCATTAAATTAGCTAAAAAAGAAGGTTTTAAAGAAGTGAGTCTGGACCAGGATTTGGGCAAAAACAGAAAATTGATTTTTGTTAACCGCGCTAAAGCTTTAGTTATGGTTGATTTGGGCGAGCACAATTTAAACAATGGCGTAAAAATACTTTTGGCCCATGTTGACGCGCCGCATTTGGATTTGAAAGTCAGGCCATTATACGAGGATTCAGGCATAGCGTATTTTAAGCCGCACTATTATGGCGGGATTAAAAAATATCATTGGCCAACAACGCCTTTGGCCATGTCTGGCACGGTGGTTTTAAAAAATGGCCAGGAAATTGAAATTAATATTGGCAGTAAAAAAGACGAGTCGGTATTTTTGATTTCTGATTTATTGCCGCATCTGGAAAAAGAAAGATTAGACAAGCCTTTTGACAAAGCGATTGAAGCAGAGGAACTGAATATTATTGTCGGTTCAATTCCTGTCACAGGCAAAAAAACTCAAGACAGAGTTAAACTCGCCGTATTAGCTTGGCTGTATGAGCATTACCGGATTAAAGAAGTGGATTTATTAGCGGCTGACATAAGATTTGTGCCAGCTTATGAGGCAAGAGATATCGGTCTGGACAAAAGTATGATTGGCGGCTATGGGCAGGACGACCGGGTGTGCGTTTACACAACTTTAAGAGCATTTTTAGCCAGCAAGAACCAAGGGGTCAAAGTTTTATATTTAGCTGATAAGGAGGAAATTGGCAGTGTGGGCACAACCGGAGCGGAATCTTTATGGCTGGAAAATGTCATGGATTATCTGCTTAAACAGACAAAATCAAGCATTAGCCTGTATGATTTATTCAGGAAGTCATGGGCTATTTCAGCCGATGTCACCGCGGCTTTTGATCCGGATTACAAGAGCGCTTATGATAAAAATAATTCAGCTGAATTAGGCAAGGGCGCGGTGATTGAAAAGTATTTGGGTTACAAGGGTAAATATATGACGGTTGACGCTGAACCGAAATACCTGCGGCATTTAATGGATTTATTTGATAAAAAAAGAGTGGTTTGGCAGACAGGGCATCTGGGCAAAGTTGACCAAGGCGGCGGCAGTACCATCGCGGTTTATTTAGCTAACAGGAATTTAGAAGTGGTTGATCTGGGCGTGCCGCTGTTAAACATGCACGCGCCGTATGAGCTGTCTAGCAAGGCTGATGTTTACTCAACGTATAAAGGGTATAGAGTTTTTCTGGAGGGATAAAATTTTTACCAAACAAAAAGTCTCGGCTTGTCCGAGACTTTTTGTGTTGAAGAAATTGGATGAAATCTACGCCAATTAACTTTGAGTATTAAGGAATATGGGAATTTGGACGAGAAACTACTGACAGTTCAATCTTACACTTGAGCTATTTCTAAAAAATTATTCTTTAATTTCAGGAAATTTTAATTCAGGAATGATAATCTCATAAAGATAAAGATTAATAAGTAATGGCACAGTTTCAACTGATAATCCGCCATCATAAACTTTTTTTCTAAAATCAGCTAAATCAAACCATTTTACTATCTCATTAATATTCTGATCAATAACCGTTTGAGCGTCTAACTCGTCAAACGGTTTTAAATTTTGGACAAACTGGATTAATTCATTTTCTTTTACTTTTATCTGCTCGTCTAAATTAGAACTTTCCAATATTTTTTTGTATTCTGCTTTTAGTCTTAATGGACTATCACTTTCCCCGAATGATTTTTTCCATAAACAATCTGTTCTAAAAGATATTTTTGGTAAATCATATTTATCAATATATTCTTTTAAACTATCTAAAATTTGTAATTTTCTGCCAACACAAATACAGGCGGTAATAATGCTAGGAACACCGATTATTAAAATGATCGCGTTGATAAGATTTAACAGATTCATATACTTAAATTATATCACATTATTTCTTATTTGTTTATAAGAGGGTTTAATTTATTGCCAAAAGCAAATATTTTTTTAATCTAATACCCAATTCAGCCTCGTTTTAATATTTTTATTACGGCTTTATTAGCGTCTACTTCAACCAGATCCCCATCCTTTCACCCTATGGGTGACCACCCGCAGGGTGGCAAAACTATTTTTCTAATATTTTCACTATCCCTTTATTAGCATCTACTTCTATTAACTGTCCGCCATGAAGTACCTTGGTGGCGATTTTGGTGCCGACAATACAGGGGATATTAAACTCCCGCGCTAACATAGAAGCATGACACAACAGTCCACCCTCGTCAGTCACGATTGCCCCAACTTTTTTTATAAACTCGTTATAGTGCGGTCTGGTCATAGGCATA
This sequence comes from Candidatus Kuenenbacteria bacterium RIFCSPHIGHO2_02_FULL_39_13, assembly GCA_001783595.1. GTDB lineage: Bacteria > Patescibacteriota > Patescibacteriia > UBA2196 > GWA2-42-15 > 2-02-FULL-39-13. The sequence goes on from MFMW01000015.1 coordinate 19,786, forward strand.
ACCAAAATATCTCTTTGATCACATTTTAATAATCGGCCCGAATCTGTCGTAATCACCTTGACAATTCCTTTAAATTTTCCTCGGCTTACTCCCAAACCTTTAATGATGTTAATATTTTGTAGACCCTGTTTTGTCCAGTTATTTATTTTTTGTTCAATTGCCTTGGCGTCCTTTTGAATTAGAATGTATCTTTTTCTGCCCACAAACAACAAGCTCCTTAGTTTCTGTTTATACTTAATATTATTCTTAACCCGATCATTTACCTCATCATATAAAAGGTGGTTAGTATGCAATTTTTTAAAATATTTTTCAGCATGAGGCACAACCAATTCATTATATTGATAAGTTGCAGCTAAAATGGAAATGATTTTTTTTATTTTTCTATTACTTTTTTTAAGACGATGTAAATAGTCACCACCCCAATAGACTGCCTGGTGCACGGCGAAGAAATTACGATAAGTTTCAAAAAATTTTTTACTATTCTTAACTAAATCATGTAATAAGGGATTTTTCTTAAAAAAATCTTCAAACCAATTGGTGTATCGTATCAATTTTTGAGCGATTTTTTTCGTCCCATATAAACTTTTATTGAAATATTCCCCACACTTCTTCGCATAGTCGTCATATTCTCTAGCTGATCTATAAAAAACCACATGGTTATTTGGTTTGGCCATCCAAAGCGTCACGCCAAAATTGCCCCAAAACATTTTTTTCATACTACTGAAATGGCTTTCACCAAAGACTGAATTACTTAAAACAGAAATGTCTTTGACCGTATGCTTGGAAAAATCCGGTGGGAGTATATCTATAATGTCTTTTGAAGATAATTTTTTCATTTTATTTTTCCCCCTTATTAATGGATTTAACAAAACGTTCAATGCTTTCAAAAGCCTGGTGCGCGTTGGGTGATAAAGGAATCATATGGCTAGAGTCAATGGTCCGAAATTTAAAATTTAATTTTTCCGCCGTATCTTGATTTAGCTTCACTGATATGCTTTGATCGTTTCTGCCAGTAATAATCAGGCCGGGAGTTTCAATAAAATCATCTTGATGTACATCTACAGCTTTTGTATAAGCATCATAACTCGCCTGGGCTGAATCTTTCCCAAGGCAATCTTTATAGACAGACTCCAGCCCCATAACTTTTTCTCCGTTGAACCATCTTTTTAAGTCGTTTTCCGTTCTACTCAATACAGACTTTTTATTTGCCTGTTCACTAAAGCTTTGTATTTTTTCAGGCGGAATAGCTAATTTTTTTAATGTATCTTTAATAATTCCACCGGCCAATAAAATTATTGCTCCGTATTTATCATTTTTAGCGGCCTGCAATCCCAACATAGCGCCCAAACTGTGACCAACTATTACGATATTTTTGGCTTTTACTCCAATTTCATTTTCCAGATGCTTTAAAGTTTTTTCAACCTCTTGTGTGTATGCGGCTAGATCCATCTCTCCCAGCTCCTGATGAGCGAGGCGCGTTTTTAGTGTACCCGGCAAATTTATGCCGGCGGTTCTATAACCGGCCTGAAGAAAGTGGTCATAAAATTTGAGACCGCTTTGGGCATTTAATCCAGACCCAGGAATAAAAAGTAACAGTTTATCTGATTTTTGCTGGCTCGGTGAATAAAGCTCTACTGAAGTGCCGGACAGGTCGTCAATATTTATCAATTCTTTATGCGCTGCAAGTGTATTTTGCATTTCTTCTTTATGATGCATTTCTTGAATAATATCCACGGAACAGCCTAAATCTTGCGGATCTAATTTATATTCTTTAGCCCGGAAAAACAAAATTAATTCCACATCCTCGTTTTCACTCTTGGCACTTTTGATAATCACCTCGAAGCCTTCTCCCGGCTTAATGGTTTCGCCGTATTCGCCCAAAGCTTTTTTTAAGAAACTCGCCACTACAAAATCGTGGGTAACATTTAATACTTCATGTATAGAATTAAGCGCGTATTTTTGAGTATCTTGAAGATCACCGACATATCGTCTAATTATTGTTTCAATCTTTCCAGCCATTTCATCAGGAGAAATGGTCTTTTCGTCAGGCATGGCCGAACCATGGGAAAAATATTCTTGCATTTGTAATCTGGCCGCCTCTTCATCAACTCTTCGCGCTTCTTCTGAAGATAATATGCTTGCGTCACTCGGTAACATTTTTCTTTTAATATCAAGCAGCTGCTTCAAATATTCTTTGGAAAAAACATTTTTTACGCCCAACAATGCTTCCTCTTTCATTTCCCCCTCCAGTTTTTCTGATAAATTAGCTATTTCGCCAGTTAATTTTGTCCTGTCTGTCGGGCTATAATTGATTGAGAAAGTATCTTTTTTATCTCTTTTAGCGCCGACAACTGCGGCTTCAAAAATCCCTCTTCTGGTTAAAGCGGTTTCCGAACTGTTGGTTAATTCTTTTTCACCATGACGAATAAAGGTGAGTTTGATGATGGCACGGTCCTTTTCCCGCTCCAGCTTTTTACCCTCAAAAAGATAACCGTAATCATTAGACCATTCATCCTTGTTTAGCCTTCTTTTAAAAGTTGATTCATTCATATTTTTTTATAGTTAATTATTGAATTTTTTAGGACTTACGCGTTTGACACTCAACACCCCTCTTTTCTGTCATTCCCGCGCAGGCGGGAATCTAAAGGTTATTGCATCTATTGATCGTGGATTCTCGGGTCAAGCCCGAGAATGACAAACGGGAAAGTCCTAATTTTTAATAAAAATGAACAGTAGCGGCTGATTTTTTATTAATAGTCTATTTCCAGTTTACCTCTTTGCTTGTTATAAGGCAAGAAAATTAAAAAACAGAATTTATTGCCAAAAGGGGTTATTGTTGTTAAAATTGAGATATAAACCCTTCACCAAGTTTTGTAAACTTTGCGAAGGATCATTCCGATAAATATATGCCTGAGGAACGGGTGATAAACCCAAAAGAAAAAGAGGAAGAAAAAATTTTTGATTTAACGCTCCGGCCGAGAAAATTGGCTGAATTTGTGGGCCAGGAGGCGATCAAAAATAATTTAAAGATTTTTATTGAAGCGGCTCGGCAAAGAGGCGAGGCATTGGAGCATGTGATGTTTTATGGCGCGCCTGGACTGGGTAAAACAACATTGTCTCATATTATTGCTCAAGAAATGGGGGTGGACATCAAAGTGACTTCAGGCCCGGCCATTGAGCGGGCAGGCGATCTGGCGGCAATCTTAACTAATTTAAACAAAGGCGACGTGCTGTTTATTGATGAAATTCACAGGATGAATAAAACCATTGAAGAGATTTTATACCCGGCAATGGAAGATTACTCGCTGGATATTATTATTGGCAAAGGGCCGTCAGCCAGGACTTTGCGGCTTGAGCTGCCAAAATTTACTTTGGTTGGGGCAACAACGAAATTGAGCATGGTTTCTTCTCCTTTGCGGGACAGGTTTGGCAATATTTTCAGAATTGGTTTTTACAAGCCGGATGAAATTAACCAGATTGTTAAAAGGTCAGCCAATATTTTGGACATTGCAGTGGAAGATGAAGCGGCTTATGAGATTGCCAAACGTTCGCGCAATACTCCCAGAATCGCTAACCGCCTTTTAAAAAGAGTCAGGGACTTTGTGCAGGTCAAGGGTAATGGTAAAATAAACATAGCTTCCTGCCTTCAAGCTCTAAAAATGCTGGAGGTGGATGAGCAGGGGCTGGATGAAATTGACCGCAGAATTTTAAGGGTGATTATTGAAAAGTTTGGCGGCGGGCCGGTCGGGCTGGGAACAATTGCCGCGGCAACCAATGAAGAGGTGGCGACGATTGAGGAAATTTATGAGCCGTTTTTAATGCAGCAGGGGTTTCTTGCCAGGACGCCGAGAGGCAGGGTGGTGACGCAAAACGCTTATAAACATTTGGGATTTGAACCGCCCAAGGAAAATAAGTTATTCTTGTGAAAAAAATAAAAACAATTTTTATTAAGTTGATAGTTGATGATTGTTGTTACTTTTTTCCTAAAAATTTTAAAGCGAATTTTATTTTAGCTTCAACGCCAGCGGTATCTTCCGGCAGTTGTTTGAGAGCTTGGCGGATGTCAGTATCAGCATAGCCAAGGGAAACAAGGGCGTCAAAAACCTCTGAATCAGAATCGTCAAGGGCAATTTGTTTTTCAGTGGCCGGCAGTCGGTCAAGTTTGTTTTTTAATTCAACCACAATCCGTTCAGCTGTTTTTTTGCCAATGCCGGAAACTTTGTAAAGAATTGACGGGTCGTCGCGCAAAATGGCTCTTTTAACATCGGTCAGTTTAGCGGCCTCAAGAATGCCCATGGCTGATTTTGGCCCGACGCCGGAGATGGTAAGGAGCAACTCAAAAAATTGCAGCTCTTCTTGAGTGGCAAAACCAAAAAGACTCATATTGTCTTCGGTGTGACGGAGATGAGTGTAGAGTTCCAATTCCTGGTTAAGTTTGATTTTTTTTAAAAATGTTTGGAGAGCAAAAATTTTATAGCCAATACTATTAACAAGGAGAATGATGAATTTCGGCTGTTTGGCCAGGATTGTGCCTTTGAGATAAGTGATCATATATTATTAGTTTAGCTGAAATTTGACATATTTTCAACATTTGATATAATGACTACAGGTTTAAAAACTTCCAGAAATATCCACACCCCCGCACTTTTCCTGTTGATGGTTTGCGATAATTTTGCTAAGATTGGCGAATAAACGTCTAGCGGTTCTTAATTTTAAATATTAACATTTTATGCAGATACAAATTTTACTAACTAATAAATTAAGCGGGTAGCTTTTTAGCAAACTTAAAATTTGGCTGCGCCGCTTAAAAAGCGGTTTTTTGTTTATCAGGAAAAGTAATTAGCAAATTAGCGATCGGTAATCAGGCAGTGAATTAGTCCTTGCAGGTTTTTTAAAGCAAAAAAATCTCAAAGGGTTAGTTCGGGCAAGAACATTAAAATAAAAATAACTTGGAGGAAGATTAAATAATATAAACTTTTAAATTCCTAGAACCACTGCTTCGTAGAAACAGTGGTAATATAGGCTTCTAGGAATCCGTAATCAATGTATGTGGTGGATGCCTTGACTTGAAAAGGCGATGAAGGACGTAGCAATCTGCGATAAGCCTCGGGGAGCTGGTAAGCAAGCTTTGATCCGGGGATTTCCGAATGGGGAAACCCGATCGCGTGAAGCGCGATCGCCGTCCCAATGCCGATTTTGATACTGATGTTGAATTTTGTTGCCAACCGAAATTGTGATTAAGGGACATATGGGCCTGGATTGCAATCCCGGTAAGGTACATTTCACAATCTCGGGATCAATATCGGCACGGGGACGAAGCATACCCGCTGAAGTGAAACATCTCAGTAAGCGGAGGAAAAGAAAATAAGTCCGCCCAATTTTTTGGATTGTTATTGGTTTTTTTTGCGTTTGAGAGATATTTTTTTATCAAGGTTATGGCCATCTTGAAATAAAAATAGTATCCAAAAATTTGGGCGGATCATTCCCCTAGTAGTGGCGAACGAACGGGGAGCAGTCTAAACTATTTTAAGTGTTTGCGAGAGAAATACACTTTTAGTGTATGGATCTAGCATTAAAGGTGTGAGCCGTTGCTTAATTTAGGGTTGCAAGACCTTGATATTTCTATTGCTTACACAATAGAAGATGAGTTACAAAAAGTAATTTCCCTAGAGGAACAGCTCTGGAAAGAGCGACCAAAGAAGGTGACAGTCCTGTACGCGAAAGGGATTACACTTATACTTCAAGTGTTCTTAAGTAGGGCAAGACACGTGAAATCTTGTCTGAATCCGGGTCGACTATGACCCAAGACTAAATACTTTTCAAGATCGATAGTGAACTAGTACCGTGAGGGAAAGGTTAAAAGTATCCCGGTGAGGGAGATGAAATAGTATCTGAAACCACATACTTACAAAGAGTCAGAGTCCGCTCAACGCGCAAGCGCATGAGCGGATGATGGCGTGCCTATTGAAGAATGAGCCAACGAGTTTATGTATGTTACTTGTCTAATTCCCTATAGGGATATAGGCAAAGGGAAACCAAGTCTTAACCGGCGTATATCTTTTAATATTATTAACTCAATGCTTTAAAGTTAATGATATTAAAGGAAAAGGTAGCATGTATAAGACCCGAAACCAAGTGAGCTAGCCATGACCAGGATGAGCCCAGAGTAATATCTGGAGGAGGTCCGAACCCAAGCGCCGTGCAACACGCTGGGATGAGTTGTGGTTAGGGGTGAAATTCCAATCGAACTTGGTAATAGCTGGTTCTCCTCGAAATAGCTTTAGGGCTAGCGTCGATTAATAATTTACTAGGGGTAGAGCACTGGATGGGGTTGAAGCCTTCGGGTATTCTCTCCAATCAAACTCCGAATACTAGTAAACCCAGCGCCACTCTTGAGTGGTGCCGGGTAAATTTTTCGGCAGTCAGACCGTGGGGGCTAAGCTTCACTGGTCTAAAGGGAAACAGCCCAGATCTCAATCTAAGGTCCCTAAATTTACATTAAGTGTTAAAGGTTGTAGATTTTCTTATACAACTAGGAGGTTGGCTTAGAAGCAGCCACCCTTTAAAGAAAGCGTAACAGCTCACTAGTCAAGAATTTCCGCGCCGAAAATTTATCGGGGCTAAATGTAGTACCGAAGATGAGGCCCGCCAAAATTTTTTGCTTTGCAAAAAAACTTAGACGGGGGTAGAGGAGCATTTTTAGGTCGTTGAAGTCTATGGCGCGAGCCAGGATGGAGGCCTAGGAAGTGAGAATGTTGGCATAAGTAGCAAAAAGGCAGGTGAGAATCCTGCCCACCGAAAACCTAAGGTTTCCTGGGCAATGACTATCAACCCAGGGTTAGGCGAGCCTAACCGCGGCGGCGAAAGGCGTCGTGGGATGGAAGAACAGGTTAATATTCCTGTCCTGCTTTAGATTTATCTCCAAGATAACGCACTAGAGTGAATAAGCGTCATATGACTATGACGTTTCTCAATAGCGCAAGCTGTTGGGATAGAAGTGAAACCTCCGGGTGGATCGAATTTATGTAATTTAGTGCCTAGAAAAGTTTTGGTGTTATGATTTAAAGCATCCGTACCGCAAACCGACACAGGTGGGTGAGGTGAGAAACCTAAGGTGTACGAGATAACCCTTATTCAGGAACTCGGCAAAATAGCGGGCGTAACTTCGGGATAAGCCCTTCCGTTCACCCGCTCATATTTTTGAGCGGGTTGAACGGGC
>MFMW01000016.1:0-375 GCA_001783595.1 Candidatus Kuenenbacteria bacterium RIFCSPHIGHO2_02_FULL_39_13
TGCGTGGCTACCAGTTACACCACCCGGGCATATTGAATTGATTCTCTGATTATTTGTTTAAGACTGCTTTTTCCTTTTGATGTTTTTAAATATTTTTCTCGTCTGACAGCATCTTTTTTAGATAAAAAAGCCTCATAGAAGATAAGTTTTAAATTCTTCATTCTGGATGTGGTCCACGTTTTGTGTGATTGATGTTGTTTTATTCTTTCTTTGAGATCACTTGTCATACCTACATATTTTTTTTCACCTTCCGTATCCATGAGAACATAGACATAGAACATAGGTTTAGATTTTACCCCAAACCACGTAGGGTTTGGGGTACCCTGCACCCCACGTGGTGCAGGGTAAGTCTTGCGTGGCTACCAGTTACACCAC
>MFMW01000016.1:385-46034 GCA_001783595.1 Candidatus Kuenenbacteria bacterium RIFCSPHIGHO2_02_FULL_39_13
TTAATTTTAAGAATATCAAATTGTTGTGGATAAGTCAAAATTGAGTTTATAAAAATAGGAATGTTTAAAATTGATAAGAGAATAAGTATTTAAAACAAAAAATTCTCCCGATACAGTCAGGAGAATTTTTTGTGAAAATTATTTTTGTGCCTGTTCTAATTCTCTTTGGCGGTCTTTAAACCAGTTATCATTGTATTGCGGAAATTGGTCACGGTTATCAAGAATGTATTGTAACCATTCTTTAGCTTCCTTAACCTTCCCCTTTTCTAAAGTTTGGCAAAAATCAGCAGTTTTCCTCATTCCAAATTTTTTAAATAATTCCTGCTGAGAAATCTCTTGCTTTCGATCTTTTAACCAATTGTCCCAAGTACTTTGATATTGGGGAAATTGCTCTTTGTTATTAATAATATATTGCAACCACTTTTCACACTTATCAATATCGCCGCTTTGAAGAGCCACGCGAAAAGCAGATGTGTCTTCAATGCCAAATTTTTCCTTGAGTTCTTGTCGAGCCGTTTCTTTAGTTGGGGTATTTTCTATATTTTCTTTTTGTTCTTTTTCAGACATATAATAAAATTAATTTATAAATTTCTAGTTGGAGCGGGTAAGGGGAGTCGGACCCCTGTCATTAGCTTGGAAAGCTAAGGTAATACCGTTATACGATACCCGCCAGCATGCCCACTCGCCAGCGCCTATGCCGGAGGGGAGACTCGAACTCCCATCCCGCGAACGCGGGACTAGCTCCTAGGGCTAGCGTGTCTACCAATTCCACCACTCCGGCTCGGGCAAATGAATAATTGATTTTATCTTAGCGGATTTGGTGAATAATTTCAAGCCTGTTATAATAAATATGTATGAAACTTCCAAAAATCAAGCAGAAATATTTTTTGTTGCCAGTTGTTATTTTGGGTATTATTTTAGCTTGGCTGGGATTTTATGATATGGGTAACAAACAAAGCACTGGCGATGGCAGCAGAACAAAAGTCATTCAAGTCATTGACGGTGATACTTTTAAAATTAGCGGAGATGATAAAGTCAGGCTGTTAGGGATTGATGCGCCAGAAGAAGGTGATTGTTATTATAGTCAGGCACAGGTCGCGCTTAAAGAATTAATTGAAGATAAGGTTGTGAGATTAGACAAAGATATTGAAGAGCGGGATAAATACGATCGTTTGCTCCGTTATGTTATTTTAGAGAGAGAGGCAGAAGATAATTTGCTGGTCAATGATTATTTAGTCAGGCAGGGTTTTGCTTTTGATACCGGCAGTCCGCCTAATAATAGATACCGCGATTTATTAAGTTCGGCTGAAGAAGAAGCTAAGCGGGCCGGCCGGGGTTTATGGCTGGCGTGTGATTATGCCAAGACAGCTGATTGGCGCGAGCAGAACAATCTGCCGGATGATCCGAACTGTATTATCAAAGGCAATATTTCAGAAAAAGGTTATGGCAAAACATATTTAATCCCCGGCTGTGATAACTACGAGACGGTCAAGATTGATAAGCGCAAAGGCGAGGGATATTTTTGCACGGAAAATGAAGCCATCAAAGCAGGCTTTAAAAAAGCCACCAATTGCCCGTAGATTAATAATTTATTAAATCCACCGCGGAGGTGGATTTTTTAATTTGTGTGATATAATAAAAAGTATATGAAGTTATGGCTGGCGGGAATTTTAATATTTGCCTTGGGGGGCTGTTTTTTATTAATTAAACCAGTTGGGGCGACGATAGGCATTACTCCGTCAGATAGTTTTGTTGGGGATGGAACTTTAGACGGCGGTACAATATCTGTGGTTAGTGTAAATATTATTGGCAATAGTTATCCAGACGTTTATTATTTAAAGGCGTATTTTTACCCAGAGGCAAATTCTGGAGCGCGTTTTGGATATAATTTCAACCCGGATATAAATAAATGGGTGAGTACCTGGTCTGGAAATGACCAACAGAGGCAAATAACTTTGGACGAGAGCGGCAATTGGTCTGGCGATGTTCAAGTAAAAACAGAAACTGATGCCGATAGGGCAGGATATACCGGGCCGGGAAATTATATGTTAAAAGTTAAAATCACTTCAACGACAAATTCCTCCCGCACCTATGATACAAAAGTGCAAGTTGTTATTGTGGCAGGACAAAATAGTCAAGATACTGGTGGCAACGGTGATGAAACTGATGAAGAAGCCAGTGATACAGTTTATTCGGATAAAATCATAATTAATGAGCTTTTGCCCAATCCGATGGAGAGTGATGATTTTGAGTGGATTGAATTAAAAAATATCGGAGATGCCGCAATGGATTTAGTTGGCTGGAAAATAGCAGATGCCAGTAAAAGTTATGTAATTAAGAGTGATGACTTTCAATCAACAATAATCAGCGCCGGCGGTTTTTTTATTTTAGATAAAGAAATAACAGGCATTGCTTTAAATAATAGCGGAGGAGAAACAGTGAGCCTCTATAACCAAGATGATAAATTAATCAGCCAGACGAGCTACAATGAAACAGCTCAAGATGATCAAAGTTGGGCGAGAGATGAGAACGGCAATTATAGCTGGACAACCAGTTTGACCAAAGGTGATGAAAATATTTTTTCAGCGCCGATTGTTGAGCAGCCAAATATGGGCGGTGTAAGCAATGGTGGAGCGGCTAGTGATCAGGAATTGGAAGCGGTGAAAGAAAAAAATAAATATTCTGATTATCAAGGCAAAATTATCATCACTGAATTTTTAGCCAATCCCCTTGGTATTGACAATAACGAGTGGCTTGAAATTTATAACACCTCAACCAGCTCGGTGGATTTAGCTGGCTGGCTGTTAAAAGATAATAGCGGCGAGTTTAAGTTTAGCCAGATTAATATCAAGGCCAAAAGTTATTTGCTTTTAGACAGAAAAACAACCGGTTTGGTTTTAAATAATTTGGGCGGCGATTATCTGGAATTAATTGATCAGGGTAACAAGCTGGTTGATAAAGTAAGTTATAAAAATAAAGTAGCGGCCGCGGAGAGCTATAATTGGTGTGCCAATCAAGGCAAATGGATGTGGATTTTGGAAATTAGTCCGGGAGAGGAGAATAAGTGTCCAGCCAAGAATGACCAGCCAGTGGCATATTTTGAAATTGAAGAGCAGGTGCTTGCTAAAGACAAATATGTTATTTTAGATGCCAGCGAAAGTTATGATCAGGACGGGCAAATAGTTAAATACAGCTGGGAGTTCAGCCAGCCAGTACAAATTTTCGGCGCAAAAAACAATATCTGGGAATTTACTGAAGCGCGAGTAGAAATTAAGTTTAGTAAAACTGGCGAACAGAAAATCATACTAAAGGTAGTGGATAATTTAGGCGGTGAAGATGAATATAGTCTGCCAGTTGAAATTGGCGGGTTGGAAGAGAAAACAGAAATTGAGGCGAGTAAAATTTATATCAATAAATTTTTACCCAATCCAACTGGGGCTGACAGCGAGAATGAATGGATTGAACTTTGCAATTCAGGCAAGAGTGATATTGATTTGACTGGTTTTAGTTTAGATGACAGCGCCGGAGGCTCAAAGCCGTATCAACTGGATGATTACAGTTTGGCGGCTGAAAGCTGTATTTTTATCACTAGCGCGGAATCGCACATTGCTTTAAATAATAACAGTGACAGCGTCAGATTTTTGGACATAAACGGGGAAGTGGTTGATCAGGTGGATTACAGCGGGGGAGGCGAGGGGTTGGTTTACGGGAAAATTGACAACACTTGGCAATGGATTGGAGAGAGCGCGGATTCTACTGTTGAACAAGCTAGTGAAATTTATTATGGGATAAACGATTTAGGAGAACTGCGTGATTTGAAAGCAGGCAGTAAAGTGAGTGTGCGCGGCTGGGTGGCAGTTGAGCCTGGTCTTTTCGGCAAAACAATTTTTTACATTATTGATGGCAGCAGCGGGGTGCAGATTTATTCTTATAAAAAAGATTTTCCAGAGCTTGCGCTGGGTGATTTTATCACAGTTAACGGAGAGTTGAGCGATAATCAGGGCGAGACAAGAGTGAAAACAAAAACCAAGGCCGATATTGTCAAAATTAAAGAGGATAAATTACCGGCGCCCTTGGCAATCCAGCTTGAAGACATCGGCGAAGATATTGAGGGGGCGCTGGTAAAAATAGCAGGAGATTTGACAGAGATTAAAGGCTCGTCATGGTGGCTGGATGATCAGACTGAAGAAGTTAAAATATACATCAAACAGAATACAGGTATCTCTGGCAATAATTTTAATGTCGGGGACAAACTAGAGGTCAGCGGCATTATTTCGGAAATTCATGGCGAATACAGGGTTTTGCCAAGATTTCCAGCTGATGTTAAATTAGCCGGGCGGATTGCGTCAGGGGCAACAACCAACCAAGAACAACCGACCAGCAACCAAGGGAATGATTTGATTAAATATTTATTTGTAGCGGCAGTGGGCATAATAATTATTTTAGTTTCCATAATAATTAGATTTAAAAAAGTATGAAGCATAAAATTTTAGTCAGCGGTTCTTTGGTCTATGATAAAATAATGGATTTCCATGGTAAATTTTCTGACCATATTATGCCAGAGAAAATTCACAGCCTATCCGTCTGTTTTGTGGTGGATAAAATAAAAGTTAATTTTGGCGGCACAGCAGGCAATATCGCCTATAACTTGAAATTATTAGGGGAAGAGCCGGTGATTTTGTCGCAAGCCGGAGCTGATTTTTCAAATTATGAAAAATGGCTGCGGAAAAATAGGCTGATCTTGTCTGGCATTAAATTACTGAAGGATAAGAATACGGCAGCGGCGCACATTGTGACTGATAGGGCTGATAATCAGATTACTGCCTTGCATCTGGAAACTATGGGAGTACCATGCGGGATTACAGAAAGAAAAGTGAGAAATTTTGGTCAAGTGGCCATGGCCATAGTCGCGCCGGGAAACACCCAAGATATGCTGGACGCGGTCAGGGTTTATAAAAAATTAGGCATTCCATACATTGCTGATCCGGGCCAGCAGATACCGCTTTTATCCGCGCGAGAATTAGATTTCTTAATCAAAAATACCAGGGTGCTGATTGGTAATGATTATGAGCTGGCGCTGATTATGAAGGTATTAAAACATACAAGCATTGAAGCAATTCAGAGGTTGGTGGAGGTGTTAGTTGTGACATATGGCGCTCAAGGCTCGGTTATTTACAGTAATCATAAGCAGATTAAAATTAAAGCAGTCCGTCCGCGAAAAATTGTGGACCCGACCGGAGCGGGCGACGGTTATCGGGCAGGATTTATTAAAGGAATTGTCAGTGGTTGGGATTTGAAAAAATGCGGCGAGTTGGCTTCTTGGACGGCTAAATTTTCAGTGGAACATTATGGCACGCAGGAGCATCGGTTTAAATTCTCGGATTTTATGGGTTGATTGACCGAAGAGTGGTGGATTTAGTATAATTAATTAGTATTACGCAATCCTCTCCCATGTCATTGCGAGCGAACGGAGTGAGCGTCGCAATCTCGTGGCAAATAGCATTAACTGCGAGATTGCTACGTCGTCGCTTCGCTCCTTCTCGCAATGACAATATTATTTAAAATATATGCCTAAAAAAGAACAATTTATACAATCAGAGGTGCGGGAAGATAAGATTCATGACAGGTTTGTCATTATGGCGCCTGGTAGGAGTAAAAGGCCAAAAGATGTCGGAGAAGAAGAAAAATTTTCCAAGAAGCAAATTGAAGCGGAAAAAAAGGCGTGTGTATTTTGTCCTGGAAACCAGAAAAAAGTGCCTGGACTTTATTTTGCCGGGGATAAAAATAATTGGCAGGTGAAAGTGGTTAAAAATATTTTTCCGGCAGTAACTCCTGAAAATGAGCAAGCTTATGGCTATCAGGAGGTGGTGATTGAAACCCCGGAACATTACAAAGAAACCGGTGATTTGCCCTTAGACCATTGGATAGCGATTATGGAATCGTATATCAATAGAACGGGCGAACTGTCAAAAGATAAAAAAATTCAGTATATTTTAATTTTTAAAAATAAGGGCGGCAAGGCCGGAGCGTCTTTGCACCATGCTCATTCGCAGATTTTTGCCGCCGGTTTTACGCCCCCGCACATTATTAACAAGCTCACCAAAGCGCAGGAATACAGGATTGAACATGGCAATTGTTATTATTGTGATTTGATAAAAAAAGAGGAAAAAGGGCCTAGATTTATTATGGCTGACGACAAAGCGGTGGCTTTCACTCCCTATGCCTCAATTTATCAGTATGAAGCCTGGATTATTCCCAGAAATCACCTGGATAATATTACGGTTTTGGATCGCCAGGAAATTACTTCTATGGCTAAAATGATGAAGTATATCGTGACAAAATTAAATAAATTAGAGATCTCTTACAATATGTATTTACACCAGTCAATTACTGACAAAGACGAGCATTTTTATATTCGCATTTGCCCCAGGCGCAGCACTTGGGCTGGGGTTGAGATGGGCTCTAGAATAATAATAAATACCGTATCTCCCGAAGATGCGGCGGAATTTTATAGAAAATAAGTATTGCGTTTTGTATTTTGATTTTATGTGGAGGAAAATTGTAAAATTTGAAATTATTATTTTAATGGCAGTGGTATTGCTTGTTTTTACTCTGCCGATTTTGGCTAGAGAAATTGATGAGAGCAGATTTAGGATAGAAAATTATATGAGAATTAAGACTGGTTTGCCGGAGAATAAAACAACAGTCTGGTCTGGAGAATTGCCGGAAATTGAGGAGAAAGTTAAGATTAAAAAGATAATTATTGATTTAAGCGAGCAAAAATTAAATACCTATGAGAATGATGAGTTGACTGGCGAATATCCAGTGTCAACTGGCAAGAATGGAATGAAAACGCCGCCTGGGGAGTTCAAAGTTTATGAAAAACGAGCCAGGGCTTGGTCAAAAATGGCAGGACTATGGATGCCCTATTGGATGTTAATTGATCCTGTGCGCGGTATGGGAATCCATGAGTTGCCCGAATGGCCTTCTGGTTATAAAGAAGGAGCGGATCATCTGGGCACCCCAGTGTCGCATGGCTGCGTAAGATTGGGGGTTGGTCCGGCAAAGATAGTTTATGATTGGGCGGATATAGGGACGAGAGTGATTATACAGGAATAATAATTTTAAATGACAAATTTTTAAACATTTTAAATTTAAAATTGAGATTTATTTTAAAATTTAAAATTTAAAATTAACACCATGATAGAAAGAATTGATAACAATAATCCTGATAAAAATATTATAAACCACGCCGTTAAAATTTTGCATCGGGGTGGTGTTTTAGTCATTCCCACGGAAACGGCTTATGGTTTGGCGGCTGATGCGACGAACGCCATGGCGGTGAAGAATATTTACCAGATAAAAGGCAGAAGTTTTAAAAAATTTTTACCCTTGATTTGCGGCAGTTTAAATCAAGTTAAGAAATATTTTAAGTTAGATAAAAAAGAATTAGAATTATTTAGGAAATATAAAGGGTTATCCGTAATTGTAGAAACGCGATTTATCCCGTCTAGAAAAAGTATTTATTTATTAAAAAATCAGAAAATTTGCGCAGTCAGAGTTTCAACTAATAAGGTAGCGCAGTTATTGGCGTGTAAATTAGGCCGACCAATTACGGCTACCAGCGCGAATAAGGCTGGTAAAGGGAATTGTTATGCAGTGGAAGAGGTGTTAAGACAGCTAACTAAATACCCCTCTGTCCCCCTACGCCAAGGCTTTGGGGGACACCTCCCCTTAGAAAGGGGAGGAAGCATTGATTTAGTTTTAGATGCTGGAAAATTAAAAAAAAGAAAACCCTCAACAATAGTCAAGGTTACCAATACTGGTATTAGAATTTTAAGGCAGGGGGAAATTAAAATCAATTAACAGGGAACAAGGAATATTTATTTACTAAATCTAAAATACGCCACGTCCCCGTCTCGCATAATATAGTCTTTGCCTTCAATTTTCATCTGGCCTTTTTCTTTAGCAGGAATTTCGCCCCTAGCATCCAGCAAATTTTTCCAGTTTATAATTTCAGCGCGAATAAAACCCTGTTCAAAATCAGTGTGGATTTTGCCCGCGGCCGCGGGAGCTTTGGTGCCGTTGGTAATTGTCCAGGCATGACTTTCTTTAGGGCCGGCAGTAAAAAAAGTAATTAAGTTGAGTAACTTATAGCTCTCAATAATTAACTGGTCCAGTCCGGTTTTTTTGATACTAAGTTCTTGCAGATAATTTTGAGATTCTTCAGGAGACAGTTCTGATAATTCTGCTTCTAATTTGGCGCAAATTTTTATAAGCGGACCATTTACTTTAAGGTCGTTAGTTGTAAGTTGTTTGTTGTCAGTTGCGAGTTGTTCTTCGCCAATGTTTTCAATAAATAGTTCTGGTTTTAAGCTTAGCAGGCTTAAGCCCTTAATAAATTTTTGCTCGTCATCTTTTAGTTCAGCAATATCAGGTTTTTTACCTTTGTCCAAAGCAATGATAATATTTTTCAAAATTATTTTTTGTCCAGGGGCGTCTTTATCGTTAGCTTTTATTTTAGTCTCTGTTTTATTTAATATTTTTTCAATCGTGGCAATGTCAGCCATGGCCAGTTCGGTTTCTATGGTATTTAAATCTTCTTCAGGCTCAATTTTGCCGGCAATATGAGTGACATTTTCATCTTGAAAATTTCTGATGACATGGGCGATCGCGTCAACCTCGCGGATATGGGAGAGAAACTGGTTGCCCAAGCCTTCGCCTTTATGGGCGTTTTTAACCAGTCCGGCAATGTCAACAAATTCAATGGCTGCCGGGACAATTTTTTCAGAATGATAAAGATCGGCAAGTTTATCAAGCCGTTCATCCGGCACTGCCACCACCCCAACATTGGGGCTAATGGTGCAGAAAGGATAGTTTGAAGTGTCAACTTGTTTTTTAGTCAATGCCTTGAATAATGTTGATTTGCCAACATTAGGCAGGCCGACAATCCCAATTTGCATAATATTTGAATCTTATCATAATTTAGGTTAATATCAAGTATGTGTTAACCATAGTCATTGATACCAATATATTAATAGACGCCTGGCAGGATGATTTTAGCTATGCTCGTCGGATTATTGATGAGGTGGTGGCCGGTAATGTCCGGGCAGTGGCATCGCATAAAATTTGGCAAGAGTACCAGTTGATTTTTGATAAATTAATTAATAATTCCCGTCATTATGAAATGGCTCAAAAGTTTTTTTATGCGGTTGAAGAGGTTCAGCCCAAGACTAGAGTTCGGGTAGTTAAATACGATCAACAGGATAATAAGTTTTTTGACGCGGCCATAGCGGGCAAGGCAAAGTATATTATTTCCAATGATTGCCATTTATGGGAAATTGGAGAATATCAGGGGATTCAAGTATTAAAGGCAGAAGATTTCTGGGCAGAGTATAAATCTATTGATGATAAAAGCGGTCAGGAAGAGTGGAAAAAATGGATGGGGAATATAATTGGCAAGGGCAATTAGTAAGTGATGTTACGCAAAGAACAAAAAATCATAAAAATGTCATTGCGAGGAATGGAGCGTAGCGGAATGACGTCGCAATCTCGCGCCATAATAATGGAAATATTAATGCTACTCATCTCGGGATTGCGACGGAGCTCTCCCGCGATTGCGGGATCGCTCCTCGCAATGACATTATTTACTTATTTTAATTCTCCCAATGCTTGTAATTTGAGCAAATCCGTATAAAGTCCTTTTTTATTTTCAAGCAGTTCCTGATGACTGCCCGATTCTATAATCCGGCCTTGATCAATGACAAAAATTTTATCCGCGCCAATAACAGTGGATAAGCGGTGAGCAATGATGACCATAGTCTGGTTTTTAGCAATACGCGCGATTGAAGCTTGGATTAATTTTTCAGAATGGCTGTCAAGATTTGAAGTGGCTTCGTCAAAGATAAGGATGCTTGGTTTGGCCAGAATGGCGCGGGCAATGCCCACCCGTTGTTTTTGTCCGCCGGAGAGTCTTGTGCCCCGTTCGCCCACGAGTGTGTTTAAGCCCTTATCAAGAGTATTAATAAAATCAATGTTGGCAATTTGAGCTGCGTTTTTAATTTCATCCAGTGTGGCGTTGGTTTTACCATAGGCAATGTTTTCTTTCAATGTGGTGTTAAATATCTCAACGTCTTGGGGGACAATAGCTAAGTTTTTTCGGTATTGATAGATGTCATAATCTCTGATGTCTCTGCCATCAACAAGAATCTGACCGCTTGTTACGTCATAATGGCGGTAGAGCAGTTTTATCACAGTGGTTTTGCCGCCGCCTGACAGGCCGACGAGCGCAATGGTTTCTCCCGGCTTGATCTCAAAATTAACCTTGCTGATGGCCGGGGTCTTGCTTTTTTTATGGTAAGAAAAGGAAACATTATTGAATTTTATTTGGCCTTGAAGATGGTGTTTCAGCCTGATTTGCGGGTTGTTAATAATAGCGCTTTTTTCATCCAGCAGCCTAGTGACCCGTTCAACAGCGGTTGAGCTTTCAATCAGGTGGTCATAAGTGCGGGAAATTCTAAAAAGAGAGTGGTAAGCTGTTTCAGACAGGGTAATAAAAAAGACAAAGGAGCCGATGGAAATACTGCCGTGCCAGGCTAAAAAAGCGCTGTAGAAGATAACGGCGATTCTGCCGAAATCAATAATAAAGCCTCTTAAAACATTATAATTGAGCACCAACCGCCATTCTCGGTTTTCTATTTTTTTAATGTGGTCGCGGATGTTTTGGAATTTTCTTGTTTCTTTGAGTTCGGCTACAAAAGATTGGACTGTGTAGATATTAATGATTGATTGGCCGAGAATGCCGGAGGCGTTTTCGTATTCTTCATGCCGGGTTCTTCTCATCGGATTGACCCGTTTGTTCATGGCAAAGGTGATGAGCAGAAAAATGGGAATAAAAGCGATAAAAATTAATGACACTCGCCAGTTAAAATAGAGCATTAGGACAAAAGAAAAAGTAATGCTGGCAACGGTCGGCCAGAATTCCCAAGCGGCATTAGTCATCAGTTCGGTTAGTTTGTCTACGCCGCGCTGAACCTTGATGATTTTATTGCCAGTATTTTCCCGTTCATGGTAGCCAAGCGACAGGGAAATCAATTTTTTTTGCAGAGTGATGGGCAGGTAGTATTCCATATCAATCAGAAAAGCAAAAATGCGGCGGTCTTTATAGTAATGGATCAGGGTTGAAAAACCGTCAGAGATAAAAATCAGGGCAATTAGTGTCAAGAGCTCCTTAATTTTTTGCTGGTCAAAATTTTCTATGTGTTCAATGACAAGTTTTAAAAAATAAGGGCTGATCAGGCGGGAGAATTCAAAGAGCGAGACCATAACAAAAAGCCAGATCATCCGACGTTGAAATGGTTTTAAAATTGACCAGAGGTTAAGCCAGAAGTTTTTATTAATTTGGTTTTTTTGTTTAGTCATAAAAAACTATATAATAGACAGCAGTTTTTTAAAAGCATAGAAACGGTTAGGGGACCGATACCGCCGGGAACTGGAGTAACCCAGGCGGCTTTTTTTTTAACGCTTTCAAAATCAACATCGCCAACTGTTTTGCCACTCACTTTATTTATACCCACGTCTATGATAATAGCATTTTTTTTAACATAGTTTGCCGTGATAAAATTTGGCTGACCAATGGCGACAATCAAAATATCTGTTCTCTTGCATTTTCCAGGCAGGTTTTTTGTTTTGGAATTGTAGATATTGATTTGCTTGACTCGTTTTTTAAGATAATAATATGTTGGCAGTCCAACAATTTTGCTTTTGCCGACTATGGCAACTGATTTATTTTTAAGGTTTATTCTGGTTGATTTTAGGGCTTCAATAATAGCGCCAGTGGTGGCTGGGAGAATTGAGGGTGTTTGACCGCGTTTCAATTGATTGAGATGTTTGGGATGAAGGCCGTCAGCATCTTTGTTAGGATCAATAGTTGAAATTATTTTATCCGTGTCAAGATGTCTGGGCAAAGGCAGCTGCACCAAAATAGCGGTTACTTTTGGATTATTGTTTAATTCAGTTATTAATCCAATGATTTTTGATTGTTTGGTTTTTCCAGGCAGTAAATATTTTTTAAAGCCGATGTTTATTTCTTTGGCGCGTTTTTCTTTAATTTTGACATAAAGATTGGAGGCTGGATTTTTGCCGATTAAAATAACGGCTAAAAAAGGTTTTGTTTTTAGTTTTTCAGTTTTTCTCTTGAGTCCAGCTAAGATTTTATTGGAGATTTTTTGGCCGTTAATGAGTTTCATATATTTAAGAATGGCGCTTCGGTATTAATCCATTCATTTGTTTATTCCTGGTACTGGAAATTTTTTGCACAAGGAGGTGATTTGAGATTTAATTTTTTTAAGTTGTGATTTATTGCCGCGGTTTTTAATTGTCCAGTTGATCAGCTGGGCAATTTTTTTAACTTCAGATATGCCCATACCGCGGCTGGTAAGCGCTGGCGTGCCTAAGCGGATGCCAGAAGGATTCATTGGCGGATTGGGATCATTAGGAATAGTTGAGCGGTTGACAGAAATGCCAACTTGCTCAAGAGCTTTTTCTGCCTCTCTGCCAGTCAATCCTTGGTTGGCCAGATTAACGACTATTAAATGGTTGTCACTGCCGCCTGAAATTATTTGGTAGCCTAATTTTTGCAATTCAGCAGCAAGAGTTTGGCAGTTTTTAATAATTTGAGCAGCATATTTTTTAAATGATGGTTTTAAGGCTTCGCCAAAAGCCACAGCTTTGGCCGCGGTAATGTGGTCATGCGGGCCGCCTTGCATACCGGGAAAAACTGAACGGTCAATTTGTTTGGCGTATTTTTCTTTACACATTATAATCGCGCCTCTGGGACCGCGCAGGGTTTTATGGGTAGTGGTGGAAACAACGTCACAAATTGGCACTGGATTTTTTAACAGCCCGGCCACAATCAGGCCGGCAGTATGGGCAATATCGGCAAAGAGAAAAGCCCCTACCTGGTCTGCGATTTTACGGAATTTATTCCATTCTATCTCTCTGGAATAGGCGCTATAGCCGGCAACAATCATTTTTGGTTTTTCTTTTTTAGCCAGTTTTTTGACAGCTTCCATGTTGATTTTACCTGTTTTTTTATCTACTTCGTATTGGACAAAATTATACAGCATGCCGGAAAAATTAACAGGATGGCCGTGAGAGAGATGGCCGCCATGGTCAAGTTTTAATCCAAGGACTTTGTCGCCTGGTTTGAGGAAAGCCATATAGACCGCGGCATTGGCCGGCGAGCCGGACAGAGGCTGGACATTGACATGTTCTGCTTTGAATAGTTTTTTGGCGCGTTCAATTGCCAGAGTTTCAATATTATCAATAATTTGGTTGCCGCCGTAATAACGTTTGCCAGGATAGCCTTCGGAGTATTTATTAGTCAGCACAGTGGCCATGGCTTCCAGCACTGCCGGGGAAACGTAATTTTCTGAAGCAATCATTTCCAGCTCGTCAGATTGGCGAGCCATTTCAGCTTTGATAATATTCCAGACCTTTGTGTCTGATTTTTTTAGATTTGCGTAGTTCATTATAGATAGAGTATTATTTATCCAACTTCTTGTAGGTCATTTTTTTAAGTCCCTGCCACCAGTCAGTGAATTTAATTTTTTTCATTTCTTCTAAAAGTAATTTGGCCGACTTGGTTTCCAGTGCCTTGGCAACATTATTAATCCAATCCTCTGCGGCGCTGTATCCCTGGTCAACATATTCTTTAGCCTGGAAAGCCTGCTCTAGCCAATCAGCATCCTTGGCAATAATGCCTTCTTTGGTATTTCTGTTTTCAAATTCTTGAAAATATTTTTTCCATTTGGTTTCAATTTGCAAGCCCAGATTTTTTAATTGATCTTGAAAAGCATTCATTTCCGCTTGCTTGGTAGAATAATAGCGGGCAGCGATTTTATCTTGGTCGCCAATTCTAATTTCAGCATTATCATGAACTAAAATTATAGCAGCCACCTGTTCTGGGTTGGCATCACCTTCAAGCTCGGCTAGAATATAGCCGATTTGCGCCGCTCGCCAGATATGAGAGGCGGTAGAGTGAGTATGTTGGACGCCGCATTTTTTAAAACCATTGTTTTCTTGACGTTTAAGTTGGTTTAACTCAAAGATAAAATTGGCGATGTTTTTGTAATCATATTTTGGCATAGATTTTAGGTTAGTTATTACATGTTTATATTAGCAGATTTATATTTTTTTCACCATATAAGTATTTTCCAGCTGATAGCCGAGTTTGCGGTAGTAGTTGCGGACGCCAATGCCGGAGATAACGGAGAGTTTGTCGTAATGTTGCTTTTGGGCGATTGCTTCGGCTTGGGCTAATAGTTTTTTACCAAGGCCAATGTGTTGGACATTCCCAATTTGACCAATTGGCGCTAATTGACCATAGGTATGCAATTCCCTTATAAGTGCTGTATTGTGAGGTTGTATTGTTTCATTATTGCATTGTTTCATTGTTAATTTTGGCAGAAAGAGCCGGCAAAAAGCATAAAGAACTTTTTTGTCTGGCGACTCAAAACTCAAAAAATATTCAGTTCCGTTAGATACTTTATATTTTCTAGTTGTTAGTCGTAAGTTGTTAGTCGTAAGTTGTTTGTTGTTAGTTTTTAATTGGCGTCCTACTTCCCGGCATCTGGTGCATTGGCATTTAATCTTTTTTTTCTCCATTTCCGATTTAATAATCTGCCGCATATTAGTAATTTTATTGCCAGCAATGATTGATTCTTTGGGAATGTCCCTGATGACGCGGATAATGCGCACCCAGGCAGGAGTAATTGATTTTATTTTTATCAGCAAATTTACCAGTTGTTTTGTAGTGTAATTTTTCCATTTGTCTTGTTTATACCATTTGTAGAGCAGCGATTTTTTAGCCACAACGGTGGGATAGATTTTTATTTGGTCTGGCCGGTAGTTTGGATTTTCAAAAATATCTTTCATCATTTTAAAATCTTTGGCCGGAGTTGATCCTGGCAGGTTGAGCATCATATGATAAGTAATTTTAAAACCAAATTGGCGCATAAGTTTAGTGGCGTTGATAGTTGCGGCAACATCGTGGCCGCGTTGGTTTAATTTTAATATTTGGTTGTCAAGATGCTGCACGCCAATTTCAATTCTGGTACAGCCGTATTGGCGCATTTTCCATAATTCTTTTTCATCAATAAAATCCGGACGGGTTTCCAACGTCAGCCCGATAATCCTGTTTTTGGCTGATTCGTTTCTTTTTTGTTCTTTTACTAACCCCTCCCCCGGCCCCCTCCCCTTAGTAAGGAGAGGGGGAGTTTTATAGTTACAAAAATTATTAGCTGCCCTAAAACATTCTTTGAGATACCATGTTTGGTAACTCTCTGGCAGGTATGACCAGGTACCGCCCATGACAATTAATTCAAGTTTATCTGTTTCATGGCCGTTGTTAGCCAGAGCCCGCAGGCGCAGTTGAACTTGCTTATACGGGTCAAATTTGCATAAAATGGCGCGCATCACTGCCGGTTCATTAGCCAAATAGCTTTTGGGCATTTCTTTTTCATTAGGGCAATAAGCGCATTTCCCAGGGCAGGGATAAGGTTTGGTAAGCACGGCAATCGGAGCAATGCCAGAAAGAGTTCTTACTTTTCGTTTGCGCAGCAGTTGGTGTAATTCCGGATTATTAATTTTTTGTTTGTTATATTCTGCCAGAAGTTCAGCATTTGTCGGCGCGCCAGCAATGTTAGAAAGTTTGCAAAATTTTCTTTTGGCAGATAAAATATCCCTTTCCGTCCGGGGATGGTTTTTTTGCAGGTATTTGATGATTTGAGTTGAGATGTCCATCTGGTTTATTATATATTATATAGGAATTTACTATTTTTTTCAATATGTGGTAACTTGACTTCATGGATCAACAAAAAGCATTACAAATAATACAAACAACTAAAAATACCTATAATTTAATAGGCAGTGAATTTTCTGATACCAGAGATAGAGTTTGGCCGGAGATGGAGGGGCTGGTTAAAAAATATGTCAAACAGGGTGATAAGGTTTTAGATGTGGGGTGTGGCAACGGCAGATTGATTGAGGTTTTGCCAAAAGTAGATTATCTGGGAGTTGATAGTTCAAAATTTTTACTTGGAAAAATAAAAAACGCGAGAGTAAAAAATTTGGATATTTTAGAGTTGAATAAATTGGGCGAGGATAATTTTGACGTGGTTTTTTGTTTTGCCAGTTTTAATCATGTGGCTTCAAAGAAGCTAAGACTAAAAGTATTGGGAGAGATTAAGAAACTATTAAAGCCTGGTGGGCGTTTAATTATGACCAATTGGAATATGTGGCAATTAGGAGTTAGAAAGAGTATTTGGCAAAGTAAAAAGATTGGATTTAAAGATGTGATGACAATTTGGAAAAGCAGGGATGGTAAAAAAAGCGGGGAGATATATTATCGGGCTTTTACCAGAGCCGAGCTTAAAAGATTATTAAAAAAAAGCGGCTTTAAGATTTTAGAGAATTATTATTCCCAAGACGGCAAACAGGCGCGTTGGTGGAGCGCTAGGAATATTGTGACAGTCGGTCAGCTTAGAGGAGTTTAGTCAATTGTTGGCAAAGGGCAGAGGGGTTGGGGGTGAATGCTGTGAGCCAAATTGTTTTGTTTCTGGGTTTGTTGTTGAAATATTGTAGGACGATTATTGTATTTTTCAATTCTGTCCATTATTATTTTGTAATAATTTTTATTTATTTCAAATCCGACATACTGCCTGCCATTCGTTAAGCAAGCGATAGCAGTTGTGCCTGTTCCCATAAACGGATCAAAAACCATGCCATTCGGAGGGCAACTTGCTTTTACCATACGTTCAATTATTTCCAAAGGTTTTTGTGTTGGGTGATTTTCTCTTTCTGGATCTTGCGCGTGTATCCTTGAATTACTCCATAAATCTTTTGGATTATAGCCAATTTCTAACCATTTTTTGCCAATAAAAATTGACCTTGTTCTTGCTTTTTTAGTTTCTTCATCGTAAGGAATTCTTATATTATCTATGTCAAAATAATAATTATTGCTTTTTACGAAAAAGCCTATATTGTCATGAACAGAAGAAAATTTTCTCGTAGAGCCGCCCATGCTCGGGACTCGCCTATCCCAAATAATTTCATTAACCATTTTTAATTTCTTTTTTAAATAAACAAAAATTTCCGGCGAATATTGCCAGCTCAAAAAAATATAAAAGCTGCCTGTTTTTTTTAATTTTGGTAAGACCGCGTCAATCCACTGGTATGTCCAATTCAGATACTCTTCAGACGATTTTTTATCTGAATCATTGCCGTAATCTTTCCCAAGACAATATGGAGGATCAGTCACTATTAAATCAATAGAATCATTTTCTATTTTATCTATTCCTAATAAGATATCCTCATTAAAAATTTTATTCATAGTTTATTTTAAAATAATACTTTTTGATTTTTCCTTGAGCATTTTTAAAAATTCTTCCCGCGTTCTATAAATTTTATCATGCCTATAAGTTGCTTGAATTTTGTCATTTCTTGGATTAACATAGATTGGTAAAAATTGCGGAGAAAAGATTTCCAGATAATCTTTAACAAAACTTATTTTTATATTTTCAAATTTGATGCCAAAACAGGCATAAATTAAGGTATATTTTTTGTTAACGCTATATTGGAAATAAAGTTTTTCTACCGCGGAAATATCATTTTTGTTTTCCCTGCCTTCTATATTGTGAATTTTTACATTAACAAAATAGCTTTTTCCCCTATGGATTATTTCACAGTCATGCAATGGAGTATCGGGAAAATCAAAATTGGCATCATCAAGACCAAGTTTTTTGGCGTTGTATTTTGTTTGTTGGGTGATGACCTGTTCCACTAACCAACTTATGGATCGGGTATGTGCTTTTAATCCGTAAGGTAAAATTTTACTATCTGTGATATTAAAACTTGGTAGTATTGCCAAAAGTTTTAAGTAGATATTTTTTACAAATTTCAAATCATTCCCAATGTTTTTTATCTCATTTTTCATAGTAATGTTAATTATATTAAAGCTACCTTAATTATAGCAAAATAATGATAATGTTTAAAAATTGTAGGTTATTTATACTTTGTGCTATAATTTTTTTATAGCAGACCTTATTGATATTATAATTCAAGAGTTAAAATTGCGCAATTGTAGAACACGCAAATATGAAAAAAGAGAAACTTGCCATTATAGATGCCAACGCCCTTATTCATCGCGCTTTTCACGCCCTGCCGCCTTTAATGACTAAGGACGGGGTGCTGGTAAATGCTGTTTATGGCTTTGCCAATATATTGCTTAAAGTTTTAAAAGACATCAAGCCGGATTATGTGGCAATGTGTTTTGACGTGGCCAAAGAAACTTTTCGCAATAAAATGTATCAGGATTACAAGGCGCACAGGAAGCATGGGCCGCAAGAACTTTATGACCAGTTTGAGATGGTTAAAGAATTGGTTAAGGCATTTAAAATGCCGATTTATGCCTTGGCAGGATATGAGGCAGATGATTTAATTGGCACGATTGTCAAAAAAACCAATGGCAAGATTGAGAAATTTATTGTGACTGGGGATATGGATACCTTGCAGTTAATAGCCGAAGATACTAAAGTATATACTTTACACAAGGGGATTACGGATACCATAATTTATGACGCGCCAGCCGTCATGGAAAAATATGGCTTTGGACCGGAGTTGATGGTTGATTACAAAGCGCTTCGAGGAGATCCGTCTGATAATATTCCAGGGGTAAAAGGAGTCGGAGAAAAGACAGCTAAAGAATTAATAAAAAAATTTAATGCAATTGAAAAGTTGTATGATTTTATTGACGGTTTAAAAAAGCTTGAGGAAGAAATTAGAAATCAGCCGTTAGCGATGAAGGGCATTAAAAAATCAGTTTATACAAAATTAGTTGAGCATAAAAAAGAAGCGTTTTTGTCCAAGAAGCTGGCGACGATAAAATGCGATGTTAAAATTGATTTTAATCTGGCTGATGCGCGGGTTCAGCCGTTTGACGCAGCGCGAATAGTAGAGTTGTTTCAGGCATGGAATTTTAAATCTCTGATTGGCAGAATTCCGGCAGCGGAAAAAATAATTATTAAAGGGCAGAGTTCGCTTTTTAATAAAGGGAATCGGCAGGATGAGAGAAAAAGCGGATTTGAGATCAGGCAGGGTTATGAGTTAATTGATCATCAGGATAAACTTGATTACTTTTTAGAAAAATTATCACAGCAAAAAGAGTTTGCCATTGATACGGAAACAGATAGTATTGATCCATGGCGATTAAATTTGCTTGGCATTAGTTTTTCATGGCAAGCCGCTAGCGCTTATTATCTGCCAATTAGTAAATTAGAAATTAGCGGGCAGCCACCAGGAATTTTTTATAATCAGTTAAATAAAATATTAGCTGACGAGAAAATTAAAAAAATTGGGCATAATATTAAATTTGATTTAGAAGCTTTGGCCAGGGCTGGATTTGAATTAAACGGCATTGCTTTTGATACTATGGTGGCGTCGTATTTGTTAAATCCCGGTTCAAGACAGCATAGTTTGGCCGTTTCAACATTTACGGAGTTTGGTTATGAGATGACACCAATTGAAAGTTTGCTTGGTCCAAAAGGCAAAGACCAGCTTAATATGAGCCAAGTGGCAGTGGCCATGGTAGCTGATTATTCATGCGAGGATGCTGATTATACCTGGCGCTTGTATGAAAAGTTAAAAAAGCAGCTGCTTAAAAATGATTTATTGGATTTGCTGGAAAACATTGAAAATCCGTTAATTCGGGTTTTGGCTAAAATGGAGAAAAACGGGGTAATGATTGATGTTAATTTTTTAAAGAAAATGAGCAGGGAATTGGCCTTAAAAATAAATAGTTTAGAAGCCAAAATTTTTAAAATTGCCGGCATGAAGTTTAATGTCCGTTCGCCGCTGCAATTAAAAGAAATTTTATTTGATAAATTGAATATTTCAACAGCCGGGCTTGCCAGAACTAAAACTGGCATTTCCACGGCAGCCGTGGAAATGGATAAATTGCAAGGCAGGCATCAGATAATTGATTTAATCAGGGAACACAGGGAACTGGCAAAATTGAAAAGCACTTATACTGATGCCTTGCCAGCGCTGATTAATCCGGAAGATAAAAGAATTCACACTTCGTTTAATCAGACTGTCACAGCCACGGGCAGATTATCATCGTCTGATCCAAATTTGCAGAATATTCCGATTCGCACGGAGTTGGGCCGTAAAATCAGGCAGGCATTTGTGGCGCCAGTTGGTTATAAAATTGCGGCTTTGGATTATTCGCAGATTGAATTGAGGATTGCGGCAGCGTTGAGCGGGGATAAAAAGATGATAGCGGCGTTCGGAAGAAAAGAAGATTTTCATGCGCGCACGGCGGCAGAAGTTTTTGAAATTCCTTTAGACAAAGTGACGCCAGAGATGAGACGTAGGGCAAAAGAGGTTAATTTTGGGATTTTGTACGGCTTGGGGGCGCATGGTTTGGCGCGGCGGACAGGAGTGAGTTATGAGGAGGCGCTGGCATTTATTGAAAAATATTTTAACATTTACAGCGATTTGAAAGAATATTTAGAAGAAACGATTGCCCTGGCTCATTCCCAAGAATACGTGGAAACTTTGTTTGGCCGCAAACGATACTTGCCGGAGATTAATGCGGACCACCAGGGCTTAAGAGCGCAGGCGGAAAGGATGGCTTTAAATCATCCTTTCCAAGGATCAAGCGCTGATTTGATAAAAATGGCTATGATTGAAATTGATAAATTAATTGAAAAAGAATTTTCAGCTGATGAAGTAAGGATGATATTGCAAGTGCATGACGAGTTGGTGTTTGAGATAAAAGATGGGCTGGTTAAAAAAGCCAGCGAATTAATTAAAGATGAAATGGAAACGGTCTATAAATTAAAAGTGCCGATTGTGGTAGATGTGGGCATAGGCAGGAATTGGGGCGAGTGCAAGTAATAGTAATTAGTTTATAAATTTGGCCTGTTGACAAGAGGATTTGCATAATTCTTAATAAGGTGCGATAATTATTGTATCAATTTACATTTATCCCAATAAAATAAGTTACTGGCTCGAGGTAACTGATAAAAGGGAATAAAAGTAGCCCGGGCGTGTTTGTTGCCCTGGGTCACATTATTAACTAATTTTAGCGAAAAATATGGCTAAAATGACAAAAACTCAAATCATACAGGCATTGGCAGATAAGAGCGGCATGGCAAAGAAGGATGTGGTAAGTTTCATGGATAAGTTGGCAGAACTCGCCTATAGCGAAGTGAAAAGCAATGGCGAGTTTGTATTACCAGGTTTTGGTAAATTGGTAAAGGTTAACAGAAAAGCTCGCGAGGGCAGAAATCCAGCCACTGGCGCGACAATTCACATTCCGGCGAAAACTGTGGTAAAATTCCGTGTGGCCAAGGCGGTTAAGGACGGATTACTTTAAAGGCTGGAATTTTTATAAATAAAAAGCTCTCCAATATTCTATGGGAGAGCTTTTTAGTTTGATAAGTTATTTAATAGTCGTGCCGTTAGCAGAGTATTGTCTGGCAGTTTCTTTGTCAATCAAACCTTGTTTAATAAGTTTTTCCAGCGATTGGTTCATCGTAACCATAGAGTCATCAGATGATGTTTGGATAACAGTTTTGATTTGGGCAATTTTGTTTTCGCGGATCAGATTAGCCACAGCCGGAGTGTTGATCATAATTTCTCTGGCGCCGACGCGATTTTTGCCATCCTTGGTTTGTATCAGCTGTTGGGCGATAACGCCGACCAGCGACATAGAGAGTTGCATGCGGATTTGCTCTTGCTGATAAGGCGGAAAGATATCAATAATTCTGTCAACTGTTTGAGAGGCGTTAGGGGTGTGCAGAGTAGCCAGCACTAAATGGCCTGTTTCAGCCAGAGTAATGGTGGAAGCAATGGTTTCTAAATCACGCATTTCGCCCACCATAATAACGTTTGGATCTTGTCTTAAAACATGTTTGAGAGCATCAGGAAAAGATAAAAAATCAAAGCCATATTGCCGCTGGCGGATTATGCTTTTTTTAGGAGTAAAAACATATTCAATCGGATCCTCAAGAGTGATAATATTGCATGATCGTTCGTTATTAATCAGGCTGATGATAGCAGCTAATGATGTTGATTTACCGCAGCCAGTGGGGCCAGTCAGGATGATCAGCCCTTGATGAAGTCGGGATAATTGGTAAACAATTTCAGGCATCATAATTTCTTCCATCGTAGGAATTTTAGTGCTTATCACCCGGGCGGCAAGACTGGGACTGCCTTTTTCAAAATGAAGATTAATGCGGAAACGTTCACCGCTTTCAAGTTGATAGGCTAAATCCAATTCTCGTCTGCTTAAATATTGATCCTTTTGCTTGGCAGTCAGGATAGAAATAACCAGATCCTCTAATTTTTTTTGATTAAAAACGCCAAACTTGTCCAGGCGGATAAGCTGACCAGTAACTCTGATAATTAGCGGTTCACCGTTAATAAGATGAACATCAGAGGCTTTATGAGCTACTCCTTCATCAAAAATTTGTTTAATGGTCATAGTTTCGAGATTATATTATTAATTATAGCATGGAATGATTTAATAATAAATTTTTTTACACTTTATATTCGGCGTTGACAAATATTATTAAATATGCTATAATTTTTAGATTAATAAGATTAACTATATGTTTATGTTTAAAATCATTAAATTTTTGCTGATAATAGCCATATTATTTAGTTCAATAAGCTATATTCCAGCGGCAACTGCCCAGGTTTATATTTACAATATAGAAGTTTTTGATATGCAAAATGGCAGTGCTAAAATTTATTGGGAGACAATTGAGCCAACTCAAGCAAGAGTTTATCTGGGAGAAAGCCCAAATAATCTGGATAAATTTTATTTTTATAGCCAGTTTGATTCAGCGCATATAGTTGCTTTTATGGGTTTGCAAAAAAATGTCACATATTATTTTAAAATTGTGGCCATAAATAAAGCAGGCGGGATAATGGAATCATTTTTGCAGACTTTTTCAACTAAGAATATGGTTGATACAGTGGCGCCTGAATTTTCAAACTCCCAAGTAATGCAAACAACAAAAGACGCCGCAATGGTGTCTTGGACGACTAATGAGGAAACCAAGGCTGAAATTTTTTATGGCGCAAGAGAATATGATCTGAATAAAAAGGCTGGTTATGGCGCTTACAATAAATATCATGAAATATTTTTATATAATTTAACTCCGGAAACATATTATTTTGTAAAGATTATTGCCGAAGACCGCGGCAAGAATAAGCAGATTAGTTTTTTAAATTTTAAAACGGCCCAGACTTTGGATAAAAATACGGCTTTGAAGATTTATCAGATTGAGCCAGCGAATTTTGATGGGGAACTGGTTCATCAAAACAAAGTCACTTTAAAGTGGAAAACAAATTTTATGGCTAAAAGTAAAATCCATTACGGTTTAGAGTCAGGCAAATATAGTAAGCACGCTGATGTTTTGAAAGACAGCCATGCTTTAGAACATGAGTTCACCATTGAAGCATTAGAGCCGAACACTACTTATTATTACAAAATTGAGGTTTATGACAGTTTTTACGGCAAGAAAGCAGAGAGCGGGGAATTGACTTTTACTACCAGCGCTTTTTCAGTGCCTGTACCGCAAATTAAAGGCGTGCAAAGCGGCAGTGAATATCTTGATTCTGATAATGACGGTTTAAGCGATGCTTATGAATATGAGATTGGCACTGACCCGTTTAAGCAAGACAGCGATGGCGATGGTTATAATGACGGCAATGAAATGAAGCATGGTTGGGATCCGAATGTTTTCGGCAGTAGCTATGATACCAGACTTCAGGCATCAAATTACTATCTGCCCAAAAGAGCTTATCAATACAGGCTGGAGAAAGACAGGGAACTCCGCATTTATGTTAATAATCGTTTAGGCAATCCTGATGTAGCTTCTAAAAATTGGAGAATATTAAGCGATGCTTATATTTATGGCGGATATCCAGTAGAAGCGATTGCCGCCGCCATCAAACATGGCGGGAAAACCGTGCATCCCACTATCCCCTGGAGCGTCTGGAAAAATACCAGTGTTTATCAGCAATATATTAATCAGTGATGTTACACCAATAGCAGAAAATAACATAAATAATCCTGTCATCGCGAGCGACCCCGATGTCCATCGGAGGAGCGTCGCGATCCCGTGACAAATAGCATTAACTACGAGATTGCGACGTCGTCGCTTCGCTCCTCCTCGCAATGACATGGTGGAGGCTTGGTTAAGATAAGATCAATTAATCAGTAAAACTTAACAAAAAGAAAACCTCTCAAATTTTTGAGAGGTTTTCTTGGGGTCATCAGCGTGGCTTGGTTATAATTACTGATATTTTGTCGGATAAAGAAGGGGTTGGGATGGTGTCTGATAGTAATTATTAGAAAATTGATTAAACAAAAGATTTCTCGGAAGGGGGGGGGTTGTTTTAATGGGGTTGCAACCGAAATTTGGATATAATTAGCAGCAAATTAAGATTACTTATTTAATGCTTGGCTCGCCCAAAAAATAACTATGATGTTTGTCTTTCCCGAAATATCCGTTTATTAATAAGAACGAATCTGCATCAGCTTCCTCAATAATTTCGCCCTGAAAATATACAAAATTTTTGTCTTTTTGATACCACTCTCCTAAACATTCAAATGAGCCCACATCGGCTTCTGGAATAATACTACCTTGATAATATACATGACTTTTGTCTTTGACAAAACGCGTTGCCAGGATTACAAAAGTGTCATAATCTAGATTATCAAAAGCAAAGTTTTTATTATCGTAATTTACAAAATAAAGATTTTTATCATCCATTACATAATATTTATTAATTATTTTTATGGTGTCTGGACTTGCTCCTAATATGAGTGTCGAATTTCGATATACTCCATTTTTATCTTTTGCAAATTCATATTTTAAATATTCAAAAGAATTAATATCAAGTTTTTCTGTTGGAAAACCCATTATATATACATGCTCGCCATCAGTAACATAATTACCCCCTAAATATTTTGCACTCTCGGGTTTATCGCTCATGATTCTGTTATTATGGTAAACGTGATTTTTGTCTTTGGAATATTGGTATCCTAAAAATTCATAGGAACCCACATCGGCGTTATTAGGAATTCTGCGACCTGAATCTACTGAAAAAGTATATTTGAAATTTTCATCTTTAATCTCTCTATCTTTATAAAAAGAATAAATATCATTATCCTCACTAGAAATTTTTTCACAACTTTGATATACATTATTATTGTCTCTTGCGTAGCGACTTGGGTAGCTGTTTACAGCAATAACAACAAAATCTTTTGCGTCTGCTCCTTTTAATAAACTCATCTGGTCAGCAAATGTATCCATGTATTTTTTACAATAAACATTATTTTTATCTTTAATATACAATTCATTCAGGGCCTCTATGCTTTCTAAATCAACACTGATGCTATCTATTATATTGCCACGATAATATAGGTTATTATTATCTTTTGCATAACCATAATCTAACACATCAATTTTGTTTGCATTGGCACTCTTTAATACCCTGTCTTCGTTATAATCATCAAAATAATCAATGTCGTTAAAATGAACGACATCATTTTGTATATAATAACCATCTTTTAAATTTTTTAATTCCCATTTATAATCTGGGACATTAATCTTAGCCCCGATTCTAATTTGATAATGATTTTCTATCACACTACCATCTGAAAAGGTAATTTTACGCCAATCTGTTGCGTGACCATAGTATTTTTCGGAAAGATCCCATAAAGTATCTCCTGCCATAAAGGTATATTTTAAAATATTATCGGTATTTTTGTATGATTTATAATTAGTTCCTGTATCTAGAAGAAAGACCCTGTCTTCTTCTGATTTATTATCATTTTTTAATTCATTGTCAAGAGTTAGTTTTTTGTTATTTAAAAAAACGCAGCCCGTAATTAAAAGCATTAAAATTAGTAGTAGTAATATTTTAATATAACTTGTCATATATTTATTTTATTTCCAAACCGCGAAGTTCATAAAGAGTTATAAATTCCTCGGTCTGGGGTGCCTAGAGGGAGTCAAACCCTCTCTAAAAGCGCCACAAGCTTTTGTGCTAATCGTTACACCATAGGCACCATATCTCTGCCAAAGGCAGAAAATTTTAAATTAAAATTCATAATTTAAAATTAAAAATTGTGTGGTACCCCCGAGAGGAATCGGACCTCTATCTTCACCTTAGAAGGGTGTTGCTCTATCCATTGAGCTACGGGGGCATAGACGCTAGCAGGCGGGGAAGGCTGATGTTCTATCCATTGTCCGCCCATCGCCCTTTGCGTGGGCGGATCCGCTCACCTGCTCAGTTTACATGAGCGGGATGAGCGGAAGCTACGGGGGCTTAAGGAACTTCTCTCTTTAGTGTGTTAGAATACAATAAATTTGGAAATTTGACAAATCTTTTTTTAAATGTTAGCCTGATATTGATAGATAATACTTATCCACTGCCTAAAGAATGGGCTTACCCATATAAAAT
This sequence comes from Candidatus Kuenenbacteria bacterium RIFCSPHIGHO2_02_FULL_39_13, assembly GCA_001783595.1. GTDB lineage: Bacteria > Patescibacteriota > Patescibacteriia > UBA2196 > GWA2-42-15 > 2-02-FULL-39-13. Next base: position 26,933 of record MFMW01000016.1, read on the forward strand.
GTATAATTTAAGGCAGAAAATAAAAAATAGCAGCAGCAATTAATACACAATTCCCGGTTTCGCTGAAGTTAGCAAAAAACCGAGAAATTTTTTGTGTATCATTTTTTGCTACTCTTAATTTTTTTACATGGGGAAAGAAAATCATCAAGAAAAAGGGAAATTCTATTTTAATGAAACTAAAACGGCCTATACATTTGAGCCGCCTGATTTGATTGAGGTGCAGAAAAATTCCTATCAGTGGTTTTTGGACGAAGGATTGAAGGAACTGTTTGACGAAATAAACCCAATTAAAGACTATATTGGACGCGATTTGGAATTGTATTTTTTTGATTATTACTTAGATGAGCCAAAATTTGACGAAGTGACAGCCAGAGAGAGAAATACTTCTTATGAAGCGGCCTTGCGGGTAAAGACCAAACTGGTTAATAAAAGAACAGGTGAAATAAAAGAGCAAGAGGTGTATTTGGCCGATTTTCCATTAATGACTGAACGCGGCACTTTTATTGTTAATGGCATTGAAAGAGTTATTGTCTCCCAGCTGATTCGTTCACCGGGCGCTTTTTTTACTTCAGAATATATTGCCGGCAAAAGATATTATGGCGCCAAGATTATTCCTAATCGCGGGGCTTGGCTGGAAATTGAAACAGCGCCTAACGGGGCAATTACCGTTAAAATTGACAGAAAAAGAAAAGTGCCGGTGACAGCGCTGTTGAGAGCTTTTGGCGTTGCCGCAGACGAAGAGATAAAGGGGCTCTTTAAAGACGTGGATATTCTGCCTGATTTTAAATATATTGAGACAACTCTAGAAAAAGACATTTCTAAAAATGAGGCCGAGGGGCTGAAGGAAGTGTATAAAAGAATTCGTCCGGGCGATTTGGCCACGGTGGAAAATGCCAGACAGCTGATTCATTCAATGTTTTTTAATTTTGACAGATATGATTTTGGCAAAGTAGGCAGATACAAATTGAACCAGAGATTCGGGGAAAAATATGAGATCAACAAAGAGAATAGAATTTTCAAGCGCCAGGATTTGATTAATATTTTAGGTGAGATAATCAGACTTAATATTAATCAAAAAGCGGCTGATGACATTGACCATTTGGGCAACAGGAGAATCAGGGCGGTTGGCGAATTGGTGCAAAACAGGTTTAGATTGGGCTTGGCGCGGATGGAGCGAGCCATTGTTGACAAGATGAGCACGGTTGACATTACCAATATTAATCCGGCGCAACTGATCAATACGCGGCCGATTATGGGCGCAGTCAAAGAATTTTTTATGTCATCGCAACTCTCGCAGTTTATGGATCAGACAAATCTTTTGGCAGAGTTGGAGCATAAAAGAAGAATTTCCGCCATGGGGCCAGGGGGATTATCTCGCGAGCGCGCCGGTTTTGAAGTGCGCGATGTGCACCGCACTCATTACGGCAGGATTTGCCCGATTGCCACGCCCGAAGGGCCGAATATCGGGTTAGTCGGGCACTTGGCAACTTATGCCAGAATTAATAATTATGGATTTTTAGAAACACCGTACAGAAAGATAATTAAGGATAAAAACGGCGGAGCAAGGGTATCGGCTGAAGTAGTATATTTAGACGCTTTTGCTGAAGAAAAAGCGGTTATTACCGCCGCCACCGAGCCAGTGGATGATCAGGGGTATTTTAAGAATGAAAAAGCGGGCGTGAGAAAAGAGGGCGAGCCAGTGCTTGGTCATGTGAGTGAGATTGATTATATGGATGTGGCGCCTAATCAGATTGTTTCAGTGGCGACATCTTTGATACCATTTTTAGAGCATAATGACGCGGTTAGGGCGCTGATGGGAACCAATATGCAGCGCCAAGCTGTGCCAGTGGTCTGGCCGGCCAAGCCGTTGGTGGTAACAGGCATTGAAGAGCGCGCGGCTAAGGATTCTGGCCAGGTGCTTTTGGTTAAAAAGGCCGGCAAGGCAATAACCGTGCAGGCAGACAAAGTTGAGGTTTTAGAAAATGACGGCAATGTGCGCCGCTATAATTTAGTTAAATTCGTCCGCTCCAATGCTTCAACATGTTTAAATCATCGGGTGTTGATTGAAAAGGACGAACAGCTTAAAGTTGGGCAGGTGATAGCGGATGCTTCGGCTTGCGACCATGGTGAGCTGGCTTTGGGGCAGAATTTACTGGTAGCTTTTATGCCTTGGCAGGGCGGCAATTATGAAGATGCGATTTTAATTTCTGAACGATTGGTCCATCAGGATAAATATACCTCAATTCATATTGAGGATTATACGATTGACGTGCGCGAAACAAAGCTTGGACCAGAAATAGTAACCAGGGACATTCCTAATATCGGCGAGGAAAAATTAAAGAACTTGGATGAGGATGGCATTATCCGCGTTGGCGCGGAAGTTTCTTCAGGCGACATATTGGCCGGCAAGATTACTCCCAAGGGCGAGACTGAACTGACTGCCGAGGAAAGGCTGCTGCGAGCTATTTTTGGCGAAAAAGCGAAAGAGGTGAGAGACACCTCCCTTTATTTGGAGCATGGCGAGCATGGCAAAATAATTGATGTCAAAATATTTACTCGCGTCCAAGGCGATAAGCTGGCGGCCGGAGTAATAAAACAGATTCAAGTGACCATTGCGCATTTAAGAAAAGTTCAGGTGGGCGACAAGATGGCCGGCCGGCATGGCAACAAGGGCGTGATTTCCAGAATCGTGGCAGTGGAAGATCTGCCTTATTTGTCTGATGGCACGCCAGTGGATATTATTTTAAATCCGCTGGGCGTGGCTTCGCGTATGAATTTGGGCCAAATTCTGGAAACGCATTTGGGGCTGGTGGCGCATAAAAAGAATTTAAATCTTGTGACGCCTGTTTTAAATGGCGTGCCAGAAGAGCGGATTAGACAGGAATTAAAGGAGTTGGGTTATGCGGAAACGGGCAAAATGAAATTGGTTGACGGGAGAACGGGCGAAAAATTTCAACTGGAAACAACCGTTGGCTATATTTATATGATGAAATTGGTGCATATGGTGGAAGACAAAATTCATCAGCGATCAATCGGGCCGTATTCGCTGGTGACACAGCAGCCCTTAGGCGGCAAGGCGCAGTTTGGCGGGCAGAGATTCGGCGAGATGGAAGTCTGGGCGCTTGAGGCTTACGGGGCGGCTTATACTCTGCAAGAAATTTTAACCATCAAGTCAGATGATGTGCCAGGCAGGTCAAAAGCTTACGAGTCAATTATTAAAGGCGAGCCAATCAACAAACTTAACGTTCCAGAATCATTTAATGTGCTTGTCCGTGAATTAAAAGGACTTTGTCTTGACGTGGAATTATTAAAAGAAGGCCAAGTAGTGCTGGAGTCAGAAGAAGACGAGTATACTAACGGCAGTCAAGACAAAAAGGCGGAAAATATTGGCATAGCCAAGAAAGGAAAAGATTATGTTTAATGAATTAAAACAAAAGGTGTTGGATTTTGACAGCATCCGCTTGAAATTAGCTTCACCGGAAGTCATCCATAATTGGTCGCATGGCGAGGTCTTAAAACCGGAAACTATTAATTACCGCACCCAAAAGCCGGAGAAAGACGGACTGTTCTGCGAGCGGATTTTTGGTCCGACAAAAGATTGGGAGTGTTATTGCGGGAAATATAAAAGGATTCGCTATAAGGGAATAATTTGCGACAAATGCGGAGTTGAAGTGACCAGGTCAATTGTCAGGCGCGAGCGCATGGGCCATATTGATTTAGTCGTGTCCGTTTCTCATATCTGGTTTTTGCGCGGCGTGCCTTCAAAGCTCGGATTGGTAATGGATATTTCTCCGCAGGCGCTGGAAAAAGTAATCTATTTCGCGGATTACATTATCCTTAATGTTAATGAGGAACTGAAAGGGCAAACAAAAGAGCAGGTTGTTGACGAGTATAAGAGTAAAAAAAAGGCGATTGAAAGCGATTTTAATAATAAAATAAAACAGGTGAAAACCGTTGGCGCTGAAGGAGTGGAAGCAAAAATTAAAAAATTTGATGAAGAGAAAAGAGAAGCGCTTAAAGAACTGTCTGACGCTTTGGAGCGGGCCAAAAGAGAAATTGCCGAATTGCTGCCGTTGAAAATTATTTCCGAGAGCGTTTATCAGGATTTGTCTTTGAAATACGGCCATTTATTTGAAGCAGGCATTGGGGCAGAGGCAATCAGAAATATTTTATCTAATATGGATTTGGCGGCCACGGTCGCTCAAATTGAGGAGGAGATCAAAAAAGCGAGCGGCGGTTCAAAAAAGAAACTAGCCAAAAGATTGAAACTCTTGAATGCTTTGATAAAAAATAAAATTAAGCCTGAATGGATGGTGATCAGAACTATTCCGGTTATTCCCCCGGATTTAAGGCCTATGGTCCAGTTGGACGGCGGTCGCTTCGCGGCCAGTGATCTGAATGACCTGTATCGCCGGGTGATTAACAGAAATAATCGTTTAAAAAAATTGATTGAGCTGAACGCGCCGGAAGTAATCTGCCGCAACGAGAAAAGAATGCTGCAGGAAGCAGTTGATTCACTCATAGATAATTCTGCCCGCCATGGCAAAACCGTCACTGCTTCAACAGGGCAGAAAAGAGTTTTAAAGTCTTTGGCCGACATATTAAAAGGAAAGCAGGGTCGCTTCCGCCAGAATCTTTTAGGCAAAAGAGTAGATTATTCCGGCAGAAGCGTAATTGTGGTTGGGCCATATTTAAAGATTAACGAATGCGGCTTGCCCAAAAGGATGGCGTTGGAACTATTTAAGCCGTTTATTATAGCTGGATTAATTAAGCGAGAATACGTGCATAATGTCAGAAGCGCCAATAGATTTATTGAATCAGACAGAAACGAGGTGTGGGATATTTTAGAAGGCATTACTAAGCAGGCGCATGTACTTTTAAATCGCGCGCCAACATTGCATCGGCTGGGCATTCAAGCGTTTAAACCGATTTTAATTGAGGGCAAAGCGATCCAACTTCATCCGTTGGTTTGTCCGCCGTTTAATGCCGACTTTGACGGCGATCAGATGGCGGTTCATGTGCCTTTGACTGAAGGGGCAAAACGTGAAGCGGCGGAATTAATACTCTCGTCTAAAAATATTTTAAAGCCGGCGACAGGCGATCCGTCAATTACGCCTTCGCAGGATTTTGTGCTGGGCTGTTATCTGCTGACAACGATTCATAATGAAGATGATAATCATGAGAAAGGCAGAATATTTTCATCGGCCGTGGAGGCCAGACAGGCTTTGGAGGCTGACGTGATTGGGCTGGCGGACAAGATTAAAGTAAGAATTGGCAAAGAATTATCAAGCACTTCAATCGGCCGGGTTATTTTTAATGAAATTGTGCCGAGTAAGCTTGGTTTTATAAATAAACAAACTGACAAAGGAACATTAAAAGGATTAGTCAAAGAAGTAATTCATCTTTATGGCCGGGACAGGGCAGTGATTTTTTTAGATGATATTAAAGATTTGGCCTTAAAATATATTACTCTCTCCGGCATTTCTTGGGGTATGGATGATTTGCCGGTCATGCCGGAAAAGCATCAAGTTTTTGAGGCAGCGGAAAGGGAGGTAGAGGAAGTGGAAAGCCAATATGAGCAGGGTTTTTTAACCAATGAGGAGAGACATATAAAGATTATTGAAATTTGGGCGGGTGTTAAAGATAAAATCATAGATATGAGTAAAGATAAGCTGGATAAAAACGGCGCGGTGTTTGCCATGATGAATTCTGGCGCGCGCGGTTCCTGGGGGCAGACAACGCAGATGATGGGCATGAGGGGGCTGATGGCCAGTCCGTCCGGCGAAACTATTGAGCTGCCGGTGAAAGCGTCTTTAAAGGAAGGGATGGATGTTTTGGAATATTTTATTACCACTCACGGAGCGAGGAAAGGGCTGTCTGACACGGCCTTAAGAACAGCCAATGCCGGATATTTGACCAGACGTTTAATTGACGTGGCCCAGGACGTGATTGTGAAAGAGGCTGATTGCGGGAACAAGGAAGGGATGCTGATAATTAAAAAAACATCAATAGAAATGAATGAGACAATTGCCAAAAGAGTTCGGGGCAGAGTGTTGCTTGAAGACATCAAGGATCATAAAGGGAAGTTAATAGCCAAAGCAGGCGAGATAATTGATGATGATATAGCCAAGGAAATTGAAAAGGCTGATTTAGAACAGGTAAAAATCAGGTCAATTTTAACTTGTGAATCAAAAAGGGGAGTGTGCCAGCAATGTTACGGCTGGGATTTGGGCCATAATGAGTTGGTTAACAAAGGGACGGCCGTGGGAATCGTCGCCGCTCAATCTATTGGCGAGCCAGGGACGCAGCTGACCATGAGAACATTTCACACAGGCGGCGTGGCCGGAGCAGGCGATATTACTCAAGGGCTGCCCAGAGTAGAAGAGATTTTTGAAGCGCGGCCGATTAAGCGGCCGGCGCTCTTGTCTCCGCTCGCCGGCCAAGTGCAAATAATAAGCAATGAAATTACAAGGGAGAAGGTGTTAAAAATTAATGGCCTGGACAGGAAGGAGGAAACGTTTGAGATTAATAAAGAAGACAAAGGCTTGATTGCTTTTAAAAACGGTAAAAAAGTAAAAAAGGGCGATGAGATATTTAAAGGGCGGAATAAGATTAGCGCTCCTTTTGAAGGCAAATTGCATATTTATCCCGAGGGCGAAAAAATTATTTTAAAGGTGGCGCAAGAAAGGGAAGCTGAAGAAGAAATAAACATTGGCCGCGGAGTCAATGTCATGGTTAATAATGGCGATATGGTTGAGCGCGGCGAGCAATTGTCAAACGGGCCCGTTGATTTGTTTGAACTTTACAGGTTAAGAGGACAGCGGGCAGTGGAGGATTATATTATCAAGGAAATCCAGTATGTTTATTCATCTCAAGGCCAGCCTTTAAATGATAAACATGTGGAAGTGATCATTCGCCAGATGTTTTCCAAGGTGAGCATTGAAGAGGCGGGGGACACCATATTTTCGCCAGGCGAAGTTGTGGAAAGAAATGAACTTGTCGAGGAGAATAAAAAAGTTCGGGCAGAAGGAAAATCAGCGGCGACATGTAAAACAGTGCTCTTGGGGATTACTAAATCATCTTTGGCAACCCAGTCCTTTTTGTCCGCCGCCTCATTTCAAGAGACAACCAGAGTTTTAATTGACGCGGCAATTACAGGCAAGGTTGATCATTTAAGAGGACTGAAAGAAAATGTGATTATTGGCAAACTTATTCCGGCTGGCACAGGCTTTGATAAGGAAAATTTTTTAAAGGCCAGCCTTAAATAATCAATTCCAATGCTTGACTTTAAGCGCTTTAGCGGCCGCATCCATCTGCGCTTCCTGCTTTGACGTCCCTCTGCCCTCGGCGGCTAACTCGTCTTCCAAATATACTCCGATCACAAAATTTTTGGCGTGGTCTGGTCCGCTCTCGCTTAACACCCGATAACCCGGAGTAATGCCAACTTTTTCCTGCGCCAATTCCTGAAAATGAGATTTAGCGTCCATATACAATTTATTTTTTAGAATATGAGGCAGTTTAACTAAGAGATGTTTGGTGACGAATTCTTTGACCGTCTCCCAGCCCATATCCAAATAAATCGCGCCGATCAATGCCTCGGTGGCATTAGCTAAAATATAATTTCTGGCTTTAGGATTGCCATCTTTTGCCTCGCCGCGCGATAAATATAAATAATCATACAAACCAAACTCCTCCGCCACTTCAGCTAAACTGCTGCCATTAACCAAGGCCGCCCGCCAGTTGGTCAGCTCTCCTTCCGGATTCTGGTAATTTTGATACAAATATTCCGTGACTACCAGCTCCAAAACCGCATCGCCCAAAAATTCCAGACGTTCATTGTGGTTCAAGGCAAAACTCGGATGTTCATTAATATACGAGCGATGAACCATGGCTGCTTTGAGTAAATCTTTGTTTTTAAAATTAACCCCGATCTTTTTTTCCAATTCTTTTAATTTGTCCTTGGACATAAAAAATATCCCACCACTAATCTACAAATCCGCTGCAAATCTACAAATAGCCATTATTAAAAATTAGTACTCGCAGATTTACATTTGATTTAACAGATCAATAAATTAATTAATAAAATTTAATGCTTAACGACCCTAATCACTCTTTTTGTCTTTTTGCAACTGCTGCTTGATTTTATCAGGCGTAATGACATCATCATCCTCTATTGCCGTTTCCCTGAAAATCGCGCCCAAAACTCCATTAACAAAGCGACCCGATGAATCTCCCCCGTAAGCCTTGGCAATCTCTATTGCCTCATTGATGGCTACCTTGGGCGGCACCTGTTTGGCTATTAAAAGCTCATAAATGCCAAGCCGCAAAATATTTCTGTCAATAATCGTAATTTTGTCAATGGGCCACTCCGGTGCGTATTTGACTATTGTCTTGTCAATTTCACTCATATTTTTTGTCACCCCGCGGACAAGCGTTTCAATAAATTTCTGATCCTCATACAGCCCGGGCGCAAATTCTTCCATATTGCGCTCTATCACCTCAACTAATTTCTGGCTGCGATTATTAAAATCCCACTCAAAAAGTATTTGCATAGCCACGGTTCTTGCCAAGTGTCTATTAGACATAGTTGTCTTACGAATTAATTATTGCTTTTTATTTTTCTTCTCCTCTTTGCCGCCTTTGGCTGATTTCTTCCTAAACTTTTTAGGCACTCTTATCTTAAAAGCTTTATTTCCATCATAAGTCCCGCAATTAGCGCAAGCCCTGTGCGGCCTGACGGGCTTTTTACATTTTGGACAAACTGATAAATTTATCTTTTTTAGTTTCAGCTGACCTCTTCTAACTTTCTTTCTGGAACTGGTGTGTTTTTGGGTTGGCGTTGGCATTTTGATTAAAATTTAATGGCTAAGACGTTAACTATATCATAACTTAAAAAAATATTCTTGGCAAAGTTACTTAATAATCTTATCAATTACCCCGTATTTAACAGCTTCTTCCGCGCTCATAAAATAATCCCTGTCAGTGTCTTTTTCAATCTTGCTTAAAGATTGTCCGGTGTGCTTGACTAATATTCTGTTCAACTTATCCTTTATTTTTAAAATATGTTCGGCCCTAATCTTTACATCCGATGCTTGGCCTTCGGCTCCGCCCATTACCTGATGCAACATCACTTCGGCATTAGGCAAAGCCATCCTTTTGCCAGCAGCGCCGGCCGTCAAAATCACCGCAGCCATACTGCCAGCCATACCCACGCAAATTGTTGACACATCAGATTTGACATACTGCATCGTATCATATATTGCCATACCAGCAGTGACTGATCCGCCAGGAGAATTAATATATAATTTGATGTCTTTTTCCTTGTTTTGTGACTCTAAAAATAACAGCTGGGCAATAATAGTGTTGGCCAAACCGTCATTTATTGAATCGCCTAAAAAAATTATGCGCTCCTTTAAAAGCCGCGAATAGATATCATAGGCCCGTTCACCCATTTGTGACTTTTCTATAACAGTGGGAATTAAAAACATAAATTTATTAAGATAATTTAAAATTATACTATCCTCCACCCTTCTCCCTCTTGTTCCAGCCTGCCCATAATGGTAAATCCCGCCGCTTTTTTATGCCCTCCGCCGCCAAAATATCTGGCCAGTTCTGCCGCGTTGGCTCCTTTATCAATCGCCCGGATGCTCACTTTTATTTCTCCGTCTCTTATTTCTTTGATTATCATACTTATCCTTGCTTCAGCCAAGTTACTCAAAAAATTTGACATGCCTTCAGTTTCTTCAGTTCCTGCTTCTTCAATGTCTTCAGCTAATATCACGCTATAGGCAATATTGAGTGTATCATTTTTTTTAAGCCGCTTCAATAGCCGCGACCATAATTTTAAGCCATCTCGGGTTTTTGTCTGATATAATTGGCGGCTAACCATATTAAATTTCGCTCCCTGTTGAAGCAACTTTGCGCTTAGCCCTAGAGATTTGTCATTAGTGGCGCTGTTCATAAAATTCATAGTATCAACCAATATCCCTGCCAGCAGTGAAGTCGCCATATCTTTATTAATCACCACCCGCCAGACCCTTAAAATATCATATAAGATGACGGTGGTTGAAGATGCCTGATCATCAACAATATTGATTGCGCCATAATTACTTGGGTGATGGTCAATATTAATTATTTTCACGCCCCTTTCTTTTAAGCGGTTTAACTCGATTTCTACCCCGCTATACTTCAGATCAGCAGTATCAAGACAAATCACTAAATCAAAACTATGATTAAAAATATTTTTATCGCTCCTAATCTCCAGGCTGTGCTTTAAATATTCCAGATTAACCGGCAGTTCATCAGCTGAAAAAGCAGCGTAATTTTTATTAATGCTTTTTAAATATTCCACCATAGCGGTCAGACAGCCAATAGTATCGCCGTCAGGATTTTTATGCCCGACTAACAAAATTTTTTGGGCATCTTTAATTAATCCTCCTAATTCTTTTATTTGTTGCTCATTAATTTTTGTTTCTAACTCAAAATTCATATTAAATCATTCTAACAAGAATTAAATTTAGTGTCAAATCCCTGCACAAAGTTATTCGCAAACAAAAACTCTGCCATAAAGCAGGGTTTTGTTTGTAAATTTTGAATTAATTATTGAACGGTTTTATTTTCTCGCAACTTCTTTAATAAACTTGATAATTTCTTCAGCTGAATCAATTGCTTTTTTGGCTTCTTTTTTGCCGGCTGGCGGATATTCAGTTAGGGGATATCTGGCAATCAGATAAAATTGGCTTAAGTAACTTGTTTCGTCCGCAAAATCCAAAAAATCTTTTTCTATCTCGGCACATAATTTTAACAATTTAGTCAAATCGTGAATTTTGGGAAAACTATTTTTATGCAAAATTAAAAATCCTTTTAAATATTTTTCCGCTGCCTGCTGGGCGATAAAACAAATTTGCGCATAAAAAGCGCCAAATTCTTCAAAACTTGTTTGCGCGTATTTTAAATCATTGTCACCAATCGCAAACCACTTTTTAGCTTGCTGGCTATTTTTTTGCTTCATACAAAACCTTGCCGTTTTGAATGATGTCTTTAATAAAAAAATCATCCACTAACAGACGACGTTTAATTTCTTGCGGTGTCATGACCAAAATATCAAAAGCAAAATCGGACCCCAATAAATATTTTCTCACTTCAGGAATTCTTTCATAAGGATTTTGTTTGGTATCTTTGATAATCAACAAATCCACATCGGAATCTTGATTTATTTTTCCATTAACATAACTGCCAAATAAAATTATCTTTTTAGGCTTATAATTCCTTAATTTCTTGGCAATGGTCAATATTTTTTTAGACATAAAAATATTTTGTCTGCTCTAAAACCTCATCGCGAATATATGGACTTAAAGCGCCTCGCGTCACCAGATCAACTGGTAAATTTAATTTTAGAAATTAAATCCTTAAAATTAATTTGGGGAAATGTCTTGTTCATACTTTTATCTTAGCATAAATATTTGAAAAGTAAAACAACTGCCCGTCAGATACAACCCCTTGACTTTTTTTGACAATCTGCTACAATAATGGTGTTATAAAATTCTTTGAAAATATGGTTTAGAAATATGAGACGAGCGCCTTGGACGCTATAAAATATATAGTTTTCAAAGCGCTCGTCTCAAACAAGAGATAAGACCGTAGCCCCGCGGCAAGGGGTATCCGCTCTCTAAAGTCCTTAAAGGATGTGGAGAACAAATCAAAAAGGAGGTGTGCAATGAGCACAAGCCAAAAAACAAGCGGTCTCTGGACAATGACAAAGGGTGAGTTTGAGGAAAGCGTCTCCGCGTTGGAGAAAGCAGTTGTGAAGCAGGGAGGTAATCCCCGCGATCTCTTCGATCTCTTCCGCACTGACGGTGAGTACGCCTGCCGCATCGCGCAAGCGATGATGCGCAAAGGTCTCGTTGGTTCCATCGAGTCGCGCCTAGCTCGGTTGGTTCTCGGTCGGAACATCTTCGACGATGCCGACTGGATGAGCTACTACGACGCCAAGTTCACCAAGAAGCAGTTCCGTGAAGCCGGGAAGTTTCCGTGGGGCGAAGACATCCTCAACAGTTCCTGCCCATTCAACTCGGGCAAGCTGGTGAAGGACACACACTTCGCATTTCTGGGTCTGACCGCCATCAACGGATCGCCGCTCACGGTGGCAAAGTGGCTCGAACTGCATCCGGCAACGGGCCAGCCGAAGTTATTCTGGAACACCGATCCGTGGCACACAGGCCAGCCCCACACCGATGTGGCGACCATGCAACTGCGCTGGTACTTGATGCTGAAGGGCGGCATCATTCCCGATTCCACGAGCAAGACGCCCGAGGAGCAGGTGGCAATGCTTCCGCCCGAGTACGAGGTGCCCAGCACCATCGCCGAAGTGACGAAGGACATTCTCGTCTTCCGTAAGACGGATGTTCGTCCGAATCCTTCTCACTGGGCGGCATGCACGGAACGCACAGTGAAGACCGACAAGGTCTCTGCTGGCTATGTCTCATGTGTCGGCCACTTCGACGAGGACGGCCTCAACGTCGGCTACTGGTACGGCGATCGCCACGACCGCGTTGGCCTCGGTGCGTCCCGGAAGTTCTGAACCTTGAATACTTGAGGGTTTGGCCCTCTCGTAACCTTGAGCCTTCGGCGCGAAATTTTTTTCGTAGCGCCGGAGGCTCATTTTCTTTTATACTAACTTCTGATACAATAACTTCGTCTGCTAATGCAGGTGTGGTCACGGCTTCACCTCGCGGACGCCTCTTCTTTTAAGAGGTCACCGGAGTATCGTTGTCCAAGGATAACGATAGCGTGTGATAAAGAGTAGAGATGGAACTTCTTGCTTGTTTCTGGTGGAGGTTCTGCCTTTCAAAGGGCAGATGCTCCCGAATTAAATTCAAGGAAGAGAGTGTATGGGCTCGCAAGAGCAGTAATACTCAATTCTCGGTGATATGGATGGGAACAAGCAACATATGTTCGCACCGGCTCATCTGCTGGCAATGTCTCATGTGTCGGCAACTTCGACGAGAACGGCCTCAACGTCAACAACTGGAACGGCAATCGCAACGACAACGTTGGCCTCGGTGCGTCCCGGAACTCCCATCTTTCTTCTATAAGAATGCTCTCCTTTTGTGGAGGGCATTTCTTTTAGCGGTCTCGGGTAGACTTTATCCAGCCCCCTAACATCCTACCTATTTCATCTACATTTTGTTCCAAGCGGATGTATTTCTTACTGTCCAATACCTTGGTGTCTTTACAAAGCCGAAGAAAGACGCGCAGTAAGTTAAGTTTCGTGCTTGCTTTTTGGAGTATGGGTAATTTCTCTATTTTGGATAGCTGGCTTGCGCCGAGAATATATTCCAGAATTTCAAGGATAAGATCTTCACACCGCTGCCAGATAGTATAACGGTCTTGTTTGGATACGGTATTGCGAAAACCATAGAATTCTTTGTAGAGTTCATAGGTCTTTTTAAAAATTGGTATATCAAATTCGTCCATAGATAGATAGTATGAAAATTTACAAAAATGTTTTTGAAAAAATAATCTCTTTAGAAAATCTCTTTTTGGCGTGGGATAAATTCAAAAGCGACAAACAGAAAAGACAGGACGTGCGAAAATTTGAATGGCAACTTGAAGAAAACATTTTTAAGCTCCATAGGGATTTGAAATATAAAAGATACAAACACGGGGAATACGTCTCTTTTTACATTCAAGACCCAAAACAAAGACATATTCATAAGGCCACTGTCCGAGACCGCATACTTCACCATGCCGTCTTCGCCGCGCTTAGCCCAATCTTTGAGCCAACTTTTATCCCGAATTCTTTTTCTTGCCGTATCGGCAAAGGAACGCATAGGGGCATAGATATTCTGGAAAAAATACTAAAACAAGTAAGTGGCAATGCCTTTAAGCGGTGTTTTGTTCTTAAATGCGACATTAAAAAATTCTTTGAAACAATTGATCATAGAATTTTATTAGACATCGTCCGTAAACGAGTAAAAGACGATGATGCCCTGCGGCTTTTGGAAGAAATTATTGAAAGTTTTTCTTCTAAATACTCCACGCTTTTTCAAAGAAAAGGCTTGCCCATAGGCAATTTAACCTCTCAACTGTTTGCTAATATCTACCTTAATGAATTTGACCAATTTGTCAAACACCACCTAAAAATAAAAAACTACATTCGCTATACTGACGATTTTGTCATTATAGCTGGGGAAAGACTTTATTTAAAAAACATCATCGCCCCCATTCATTTCTTTTTTAAAAAGAAACTCGCTCTTGAGCTACACCCTAAAAAAATTACCATTCGTAAATTTCATCAAGGAATAGATTTCCTCGGCTACATTCTTCTGCCACATTATCGTTTACTGCGCGCCAAAACCAAGCAACGGATTTTCAGAAAATTAGAAAAAAGGGTAAGGGAATACAAGAATGAAACAATTAACAAACAAACTCTTGAGCAATCGCTCCAGTCCTATCTCGGCGTTCTTTCCCACGCCAATACATATAAACTTGGACAAAAAATGAAAAATCAATTCTGGTTTTGGCTAAGTGAATAGCCTGAGCATTCCAAAACCAAATATTAGGGCAAAAAAATAGCGCCACTATGGCGCTGTTTTAAACTAAATCCCTGATTGGCTAATCATTTTATTTTTCTTCTATTTTTATCACCTCTATGTCGTCTCCTCCTTTTATTTCTACTATGCCTTTAATTTTTACGCCGCATTCCTGCCCAACAACAGCTTCTTTGACCACTTCTTTGCCAGCTTCTAAACTAACCACTTGCGCCTGTTCAATTAACTCGTTGCCGCGATAAATTTTAGCCATCAAATCTGACATAATCTTGCCGCTCTCAACCCGGCCGCCGACAATCTGCCAATTTTTGCCAGTGCTAAATATTTTTAACACTTTTAATTTGCCCAATGTCTTTTCAACCATTTCTACTCCAGCCACCTGCTTAATTTCCTCTTCAACAAATAAAAGCAGGTCATAAATCACGTTAAAAAGCTGGATTTCAATATTTTTTTCAAGCGCCTGCCTTTTAGCTTCAGCGGTTATTTTTACGTTAAACCCCAACAAATATGCCTTTGAAATCACTGCTTGTTCCACATCCTTTTCTATAATATTGCCCAGACCTTGTTTAATAATCACCACTTCAACTCTAGTCTGATTAATTTTTTCCAAACTCTCAATAATCGCCTCAATTGAACCAAAAACATCGGCTTTTAAAATCAAGTTTACCTGTGGTCTCTCTTTTTTTTCTTCATCACCCTCACTCTCTTCAGTTTTGATTGCCTGATGTTGTTCAACCAACCGGCTCAATTCCTTTCTATTTTTAAAAAGCTTCCTTATTTTTTTCCTGTCAGCCAATACTTGCAAAATTTCTCCCACCAACGGCACATTTTTTAATCCTAGAATTTTAACGGGCATTGAAGGCATTGCCTTATCCACCGCTTCTCCCTTCCAATTTTTCATCGCCCGAATTTTGTTTGCTTGCCCGCCAATTTTTACTATCTCGCCTTTTTTCAATATGCCGTTATGGATTAAAACCGTGGCCACCGGCCCTTCGCCTTTATCAATATGCGATTCAATGATCGTGCCGACTGCCAGACTTTTTTCATCAGCCACAATCTTATCGCTCTCCATATCAGCCACTAAAAATAATGTTTCCAGCAGCTCGTCAATATGCAAATTTTGTTTGGCTGAAATTGCCACGCAAATGGTTTTGCCGCCCCAATCTTCAGCAGCCAAACCGATATTCGCCAGATCTGATTTTACTTTATCAATATTAACGCCGGGCTTATCAATCTTGTTAATCGCCACAATAAAAGGCAGGCCAGCCTGTCTGATGTGCGCCACTGCTTCTATTGTCTGGGGCTGTACGCCATCATCAGCCGCCACGATTAATATGGCAATATCAGCTACTTGCGCTCCGCGTGATCTCATGGCGGAAAATGCCTCGTGCCCTGGCGTGTCAATAAAGGTCAGCAGCCGGCCGCCTTTTTCCACTTGGTAAGCTCCAATATGCTGGGTAATACCGCCTGCTTCTCCTTCCATAATATTTGTCTGTCTGATGGCATCTAAAAGTTTTGTTTTGCCGTGGTCAACGTGCCCCATAACCACCACCACCGGCGGCCGCGGCACAGCGTTTTTCTTGTCAACCTGAAGCAGTTTGCCATAATCAATATTATGCGCTGCCCCTGCCCTTTCTTCAGATTTTTCTACTTTAAATCCCAAATCTTCGGCAATAATGCTGGCTGTCTCAAAATCAATGTCCTGATTGAGCGAGGCCATAACGCCATTTTTTATCAGCTCCAAGATTAAATTCGTCACTGGCATGCCCATTCTTTTTGAGAGTTCATTGACCACAATCCGCTCTGAAATTTGAATCACTTTGTTTCCCTCTTTTTTACTTTCAGCCTGCTTTGCCTCCCCAACAGATTTTTTCGGCTTTTCTACCACATCATCTGTCAGATATTTCTGTCTAATCTTCGGGTCAGATAATTTCTCCAGTATTGCCTGGGCCATTGTGGGGTCAACTTTGATCGCCCGCAGGCCAATATCAAAACCAAGCTTAGGCATTATATCCCTAAGCTTTGCCGGCGTGATGCGCAGTTTTCTAGCAAGCTCCGTGACATTCATATTATTCAATCTTACGGTAAAATAAGCAAAAAGTCAAATTCCCTTGACATAAATTTTACTCTCATATATATTAACTTAATATTAATTTTTAGAAATTTAAAATGGCTCTTAACGTACACCAACAAATCATTGAACTAATCAATAAATCCCATCACATCCTGCTGACCACCTCTAGCGCTAATAGCGGTGATGGGCTGGCTTCCGCCTTGGCTTTAAAGCTGTTTTTAGAATGCTTAAACAAGCCGGCTGATATCATTGTCAGTGAACTGCAAAAAGAAAAACTGTCTTTTTTGCCCAGCGGCGATAAAATTAAAACCAATCTTGGCTCTCTTAAAAAACTAATCATCAATCTTGACATTTCCAAAAACAAAGTCAGTGAATTCAATTATGACATCAGTGATAATAAACTAAAAATTTTTGTCACTCCGGAAAACGGCGCATTTAATGAAAATGACATTAAGCTGGAATCGTCTGATTTTAAATACGATCTAATTTTTATCATTGGCTCGCCTGACCTTGAATCCCTGGGCAATCTTTATCATAACTACACCGACTTTTTCTACGGCACCACCATCATCAATATTGACACTGACGCGGCTAATGAATATTTTGGCCAAGTCAATAAAGTTGAACTTAATTATTCAAGCTGCGCTGAAATCCTTTTTGATTTTTTTGAAAATATCAAGCCTGATTTTATTACAGAAAATATTGCCACCAACCTGCTTGCCGGCATTATTATTAAAACAAACGGCTTCCGCGCCGCTGGCATCTCACCCAAAGCGCTGGTGACTGCCTCGCATTTGCTCAAGCTCGGCGCGGACAGAGAACTGATCATTAATAATTTAAATAAAACCCTGGCCACGCTAAATCTTTGGGGCAGGGTGCTTGCTCGGCTTAAAACTGACACTCATTACAAACTTGCCTGGTCGCTGGTGTCCCAAACTGACTTTCAAAAATCAGGCAGCGGCCCTGAAAACCTTGAGGGGGTAGTGGCTGAATTAATCGCCAACTCTCCTCAAATTGAAACGACTCTTATCCTTTATGAATCAAAAGCAGGCAACATTAAAGGCATCATCTATACTTCTCAAAATTACAATGCCCTTGAACTCGCCCGTCTATTTAACCCGGAAGGGCATAAAAACCGCGCCCAATTTTCCCTGGCAACCACTCGCCTGATGGCAGCGGAAGAATTGGTGATTAATAAAATAAGGGAAAGAATAAAGATTTAGCAAACCGTTGAAAAAATAGGTGCTTTGGTTTATAATAAGAAATATATAATGCGCCTATAGCTCAGGGGTTAGAGCATCCGCCTTATAAGCGAAAGGTCGCTGGTTCGATCCCAGCTAGGCGCACCAAGGGCAATTAGCTCAGGTGATTAGAGCGCGTCGTTGACATCGACGAGGTCGCTGGTTTGAGTCCAGCATTGCCCACCAAAGACAGAAGTAAAAAATAGAACCAATGACAAAATTAATAATGAAAAATATATATATATTAAAATTTCGTTTTATTAGCTGTTAAGGACGGTGTTCGGCCGCCTTGCTACCTTCAAGATAATCTTTCACTTTTTCAATTACTTCTTGAATCGAGTGTTGGGATTTTACAAGATAGTCATCAGCGCCCATATCTAAAGCCCGTTTAATTACCTTATCTTCCCCAAGGTTTGATAAAACAATCACTGGAATCAATCGCCATTCGGGATTCTTTTTTATCTTCTCCAGCACATAAAAGCCATCTTTTTGGGGCATCAAAATGTCAAGCAAAACAAGGCTTGGCTTCTTTTCCCCTATTTTTTTAAGCGCCTCCTCGCCATTTCTGGCAATATCAACCGTATAGCCCGCGGCGACTAAATTATCTTTAAGCGCCATAATTAAAAAATCTTCGTCTTCAACAATTAATATATTATCCATATTCTAGTTCATTAGGTTTCTTAATTTTTACTCTTACTGCCCCTCCTTTTCGCGCCCTTATTTGACCTTTTGGGAATACGCAAATAAAAAACGGAACCTTTATTTTCCTGGGATTCAAACGAAATTTCCGCGCCAATCTTTTGAGCCAGCATCCTGGCGATGTTAAGCCCGAGGCCAGTGCCAGTTGGTTTCAATGTTTTCGCGTTGGAGGCGCGATAAAATCTCTCAAACATTCTATCTTGCTCCTTTTTGGGGATACCAATCCCAAAGTCGCGAACAGAAAATACTACTGCCCCTGGTTCTTCTTTAACATCCAAAATCACTTTTTGGCCAGGCATTGAATAATCAATAGCGTTAGAGAGAAAACACCCAAGAATTGATTTCAATATTTCCGGGTCAGTCTCAATAGTAAGCAGCTGATGATTTAATGGGCTTTGCAACGTTACCTTCCTCCCTTTGGCTGCCGCGGTCACTATAATTAAAACATCTTTGAAGAGAGAAGCTACTGAAATCTTTTCTTTTTTTACGAGCGCCGTCTCACTCTCCAGCCGCAAGGTGCTCAATATATCAGAAAC
>MFMW01000017.1:0-24168 GCA_001783595.1 Candidatus Kuenenbacteria bacterium RIFCSPHIGHO2_02_FULL_39_13
GCGATACTAATAGCCAATGGTTAACCATCAAAGATTTGAGAAAGATGCTCGTTAGGTGATTGATATATTTTATTTAACCCCAAACTCTTATGATACCCTACGGCCAGCAAACACTCAATTATCAAGATATCAAGGCGGTTTTAGCTGTTATGCGCTCTGATTTTATTACTCAAGGCCCTAAAATTGCTGTTTTTGAACAGGCTTTGGCTAAATATTGTGCTGTCAAATATGCCGTTGTCTGTTCAAACGGAACAGCTGCCCTTCATCTTGCTTATTTGGCAGCAGGCCTGAAAGCGGGTGACCAAGTTATTACTGCTCCTAATACTTTTGTCGCTACCAGCAATATGCTTTTAGCACTGGGGGTTAAGTCAATTTTTTGCGATATTAGGTTGGATACATATAATATTGACGAAAATAAAATTGAACAATTAATCACCCAAAAAACTAAAGCAATTGTGCCGATCCACTTTGCCGGCCAAGCTTGCGAGATGAAAAAAATTAGTCAGCTTGCCGAGCAACATAAACTTTTAATTATTGAGGATGCTAGCCACGGTTTGGGTGGCAAGTATTATGACAATAAAATTGGCAGCTGCCAATATTCAGATATGGCCATTTTAAGCTTTCATCCGGTCAAGCCAATTACTACTGCAGAAGGTGGTGCTATTCTGACTAATAGCAAAAAATATTATCAAAAATTAATTTTATTGAGAAATCACGGTATTTATAAAAATAAACAAGGAAAAAATGTGATGATAGAATTAGGCTTTAATTATCGCCTGACAGATATGCAAGCAGCTTTGGGTATAAGTCAATTAAAAAAATTAGATAAATTCATCAAGGCAAGAAGACAAGTTGCCCAATGGTACGGCCAGGAATTAAAAGACGTTAAGGAAATTATTTTACCTCAAGAATTAAAGGACAATTATTCAGGCTGGCACATCTATGTTATTCGCACGCGCAATGCAAAAGTAAGGGATAAATTGATGGCCTATCTTAAGCATAATGGCATTGGCGTTAATTTTCATTACCCGGCAGTTTATTCCCAGCCATATTACAGGCAGCATGGTTTTAAAAATGCCCAATTAAGAAACGAAGAGATTTACCAGCAAACTTGCATCACATTGCCTTGCTATCCTAAACTAACTCATCAGCAAGTTAAATTTATTAGCCGTCAGATTAAAAAATTTTATGATTAGAGAAGTTGCCCAACCAAGATTAAGAGATTTATTTGATTTTCATCAGACAAGCTCCGAACTTTTTAAAGATATTCAGCTGACTGGTTCGGGTAAAGGCGCCCTGGCCATTATTCTACAATACTTATATCACAAAAAAAATATCAAAAATAAACTGGATGAAATTATTGTCCCGGATTGGCTAGGTTATTGGGTTTATAATCAAATTCAATCCTTTGCCTTTCCAGCTAAGAGATATTCAGAGCGCAGCAAAGCAATTATGGTTTATCATCAATACGGTTTTCCGCAAGACATGGATAAAATCTTGGACTTTGCCCGAGATAAAAAGTTAATTATCATTGAAGATTGCGCCCACGCCATTGATAGTTCATATAAAGGTAAGCCCCTGGGTACTTTTGGGGACTTCACAGTTTATAGTTTTTCTAAATGGTTTTTTTGTTTTGCTCTAGGCGGGGTTAAATCAAAATATGATGATTTTCCCGACTTTGCCCGGCAAGCCATTTCACAAACTCCATTTGGCGCCATATTTTTTAAAGATTTAATAAAATTAATTCACGAACAAACCGGTTTTTCAGATTCACTGCTCAATATGTCATATTCACTTTACGGACAAGCCTTGAAGCCCAGCCGCCAAGCAAAAAAATTAGCTTTAGCAAAAATTGAATCCGAAATTAAAATCAGGCAAAAACGTTATCAATATTTTCGCCAGCAAACAGATAATCTAGGCATTTGTCAGCACCTAGAGCAAGATGGAGTTACTCCTTATGTCATTCCCATCTACTGTCCGTCAGACAAAAATGATTACTTATTAAAAGTTTTAGCGGACAGAAAAATAATAACTGGTTTATACAATTTTGATTTTAACCGAAACTTACTTGAACCAGATTTTAAAAAATGCATCTGGATACCGGTTCATTCAGGAATTTCGGATGAGACATTTTCAGACATGACAAATTTAGTCGTAAGAACAATAACTAAATAAAATGCAGTATAAAATACAAAAATTAGATATAAATAAATATAAAATTTGGGATGATTTTTGTAATAATTGTAATCAAGTCTGGTTCTGGCATACAACCGACTGGCTTGAATACATCTTAGCTCGCACAGAATTTAGTCCAAAGAATCTAAGTTTTTTTGTTTGCGAAGGGGATGTTTTAGAGGCCATAGTTCCGCTTGTTTCAGAAAAAATAAATAATTATCGTGAAATAACCTATGAAGGCGGTCCAGTTCCAGCCCCGGCTATTAAAGATAATTTATCAGATCATGGGAAAAGTGAACTTATAAAATTAATTTTTAAGACCATTGATAAGCTGGCAAATGAGAACAAGACAAGCCGTTCAAGTTTTTCATATAGTCCGCTGACTAAAGATGCGCTACAAAAGAAAAATAATCCTAATCTGACAGATATGGGTTTTAATAATATTTCCCTGGCTACAAGACTGATTGATTTAAAAAAAGACGAGCAAACACTATGGAAAGAGTTGCGTCGTAATCACCGCCGAAATATTGAAAAGGGCAGACAGTTTCAGGTCAATATCTATGATTCAGGGAAGATAACTGAACAAATTTTTAACAATTATACAAAATTACACGCCAAGGCAGCTGGCCGGCAAACACGGCCGCAAAAAACTTTTCAGCTGATGCTAGAGTGGATTAAGGCCGGCCTTGCTTTTTTGGCCGCTGTTGAGCATCAAGGAGCCCAAATCGGCTTTGAATATTATAGTCTCTATAAAAATCAAGTTTATGGATTTTCAGCCGCCAATGACCCGGATTATGAATCCCGATATCCCATCAGGCAGATACTAGAGTGGCAATCAATCCTCTATATGAAAACCAGAAGATTTGATTTTTATGAGATAGGTCTTCAACAAAACGAGATTCTGCCCTATGATTTTCCGGATCAAAAGCAGCTGAATATCTCGCACTTTAAAAAGGGTTTCGGAGGTTTTGAGCTTCCCTTTCCAATTTTTGAAAAATACTATAGTCAAGAATATTCGTCAAAAATGAAAGCAGAGCAAAAAAGTAAATTTGATCAACGTGAAAAAAAACAGTATGGATAAAAAAATTTGTATTTTAGACTATGGCTCTGGTAATGTAAAATCAGTCTTTAATATTGTTGGCAGTATTGTCCAAAATACGGTTATTTCAAATAAAGCCGATGATATTAGAACAGCCAGCCATATAATACTGCCCGGGGTGGGTTCTTTTGGTGCTGCTATGGAAAAGATTAGACATAAAATACCGCTTGATATTTTAACAAAGGAAGTTTTGTCAAAGAAAAAACCATTTTTGGGAATTTGCGTTGGCATGCAGGTTTTAGCCGCTAAAGGTTTTGAGTTCGGAGATCACCCTGGTTTGGGGTGGATTAGCGGTGTAGTTGACAAACTGGATTCAGGCCAACTGCCGTTGCCCCATATCGGTTGGAATAATATTGATATCATTAATTCACATCCACTGCTTCAAGGACTTAATAATAATCAGGATTTTTATTTTGTTCACAGCTATGTTTTTCAAACTTCAAATCAGGAAAATATTATTGCCACCACTCAATATGGGCAAAGATTTAACTCAATCATTTCAAAAGAAAACATATCTGGCGTTCAATTTCACCCTGAGAAAAGCCAAAAGGCGGGTAAATTACTCCTGAGTAATTTTTTTCAAATGCGATGAAGAAAAAAAGACTAATCCCCATACTTCTTTTGAGAAACGGCTGGCTTGTCCAAAGCAAGGAGTTTAGCCGTTATCAAAATCTTGGTAATCCGGAAACAGCCACTCTTAGATTAAGTCAGTGGGCCTCCGACGAATTAATCTTTTTAGATATTTCCCGAAACGACATTTACGATCTGCGGCGTGACGATTTGGGTTGCGCCAACAGGCACACGTTTTTAGAAATAATTGAAAACATTTCAAAAGTCGTATTTATGCCAATGACAGTCGGCGGTAAAATTAAATCTCTATTTGACATTGAAAAAAGATTGTCTGTCGGCGCGGACAAAGTTTCCATTAATACGCAACTTTTTAATGATGAAAAAATTATTCAAAAGTCTGCCAACGAGTTTGGTTCCCAGTGCATAGTCGCCTCAATTGATGTCAAAAAGGAGAATGGTAAATATTTTGTTTATTCAAATGGAGGTCAAAAAAGGGAAGACTATTTGCCAATTGATTGGGCTAAGAAAGTAGAATCACTCGGCGCCGGAGAAATTCTTCTGAATTCCATTGATCGCGACGGTATGAAAACTGGTTATGATATTGAATTAATTAAAGGCATATCCGATGTTGTCTCCATTCCAGTTATTGCCGCCGGCGGAGTAGGCGAATGGTCGCATTTTGGCCAAGTTCTTAGTGAAACTAAAGTCGACGCTGTTGCCGCCGCCAATATTTTTCAATATAGCGACCAAAGTGTTTATCTGGCTAAGAAATATTTATATGAACATAATTTCAATGTTCGCCCACCGGATCTATTAGAAATTTAATTAAAAAAATATGACATATTGCCAAAGATGCGTTTACCCGCAAATATCCGTTAATTTAAATATCGATGACCAGGGTATCTGCTCCAGTTGTCGAACATTTGAAAAATTCAACGAGCTAACACCTGAATTTTGGTATAAAAGAAAGAAAAAATTTGAGCAGCTATTAGACGAAATAATAACCAAAAGTAATTCCGAATATGATTGTCTTATTCCTGTCAGTGGCGGTAAAGACAGCTATTATCAGACGCATATGATAGTTAAAGAGTATGGTCTAAAGCCGCTGCTCGTAACTTATCATGGTAATAATTATTTGCCGGAAGGAGATCACAACCGAGACCGCATGAGACACAATTTCAATGCTGACCATATTGTTTTTGGCCCCAGTGTTGAAGTGCTCAAAAAATTAAACAGAATTTGTTTTAAAAAAATGGGCGATATGAACTGGCAAAATCATTGTGGCATAATGACCTATCCAATTCAGGTGGCAGTCAGGCATAAAATACCTTTAATTATCTGGGGTGAAACCAATTGGGATATATCTGGTATGTACGAGCCCGACGATTTTGTCGAATTTAGCGCGCGCGTCAGACACGAACACGATCTTCGCGGCTTTGAATGGTATGATATGTTAAATGATTCAGATGACAAGCTGACTGAAAAGGATCTGCTTTGGGCCAAATACCCAGCTGACGAACAGATTTTAAAAGTCGGAGTTAGAGGAATATATCTTGGCAACTTTTTTAAATGGGATCCGAATAACCATGTCAAAATGGTTATGGAAAAATATGATTGGCAACCAGCGCGTCAACCGTTTGAGCGAACTTATCGTATGTTTTCTAATCTAGATGACCGCTATGAAAATGGCGTCCACGACCTGCTGAAATTCATTAAATTTGGCTATGGCCGAGCGTCAGACCATGCCTCAAAGGATATTCGTGACGGCTACTTAACCAGGCAACAGGGAATTGAAATGGTTAAAAAATATGATCATATTGTTTCCAGCGACCTTAACCACTGGCTAAATTATGTAGCTATGCAGGAGGAAGAATTTTGGAAAATTGCCGATACCTTCCGTGATCCGCGAGTCTGGACCATAGAGCATGGTCAGTGGGTCAAAGATAATATTTGGAGTAATCGATCAGCTTACGGCTCGGTTAATCTTACTAAACAGCGAATAGAAGATTATAATAAAAGACAACAAGAATTAAATAAGAAATGAGTATGGCTAAAGACTTAAAAATTTTAATCATCGGCTTTGGCTCAATTGGCCAAAGGCATTATAAAAATTTAAAAAAACTGGGCTATAAAAATTTAGCTGTTTTTGATATTAATAAAAAAATAATCTCAAATATCAAATCTCAAACATCAAATCTCAATACCAACACCTTGCAGGAGTTTAGAATCGTATTTATTTGCACCCCTAATAATCTACATATTAAACATGCCTTACCGGCTGCCAAAGCAGGCTGTCATCTATTTATTGAAAAACCCCTATCGCATAATTTAACTGGCATCAACAAACTCAGCTCCATTTGCCAACAGAAAAAATTAATCACTATGGTTGCTTGTAATCTGCGTTTTCATCCCTCTCTGCAATTTATTAAAAAGTATTTAGAGAAAAATAAACTTGGGAAAATAT
The DNA here is from genome assembly GCA_001783595.1 of Candidatus Kuenenbacteria bacterium RIFCSPHIGHO2_02_FULL_39_13. Lineage (GTDB taxonomy): Bacteria > Patescibacteriota > Patescibacteriia > UBA2196 > GWA2-42-15 > 2-02-FULL-39-13. The sequence goes on from MFMW01000017.1 coordinate 6,309, forward strand.
ATAAAATCAGCCATGAATTTGGCTACTACTTGCCATACTGGCGTTCCGGCACAGACTATACCAAAAACTATGCCGTAAAAAAATTAAAGGGCGGCGGGATAATTTTAGATGACATTCATGAATTTGACCTGTTGTTTTGGCTTAATAATTTTAAGCCTGCTAAACAAGCTAAATTTATTTATGATAAAATCAGTAAGCTTAGAATTGAGACAGAAGATATTTGTTTAGCTAGCTTTAAATTTGAAAATAATATTTTAGGTTCAGTCAAATGTGATTATTTGCAGCAAAGTTATTGCCGGACTTGCAAAATAGTGGGGGAGAAGGGCAATTTAGAATGGAATTGGCAGGATAATATTGTGTGGCTGAAAACTAAAAACCAGAACAAAAAAATATTCCAAGTAAAAAATTGGGATGTTAATCAAATGTATATTGACGAGGTCAAATATTTTATGGCTTGCGTCAAGAATAACGTCACAACATTTAATAACATTAAAAGATCAAAGCAAGTTTTAAAACATTGCGTCCGTAGAAAATAACTTTATAACTTTCAACTTTATGAACTTATGTATTATCCAAGCCCGCATGGGCTCAATCAGACTGCCTAATAAAGTGCTAAAAAAAGTAAATGGCACGCCTCTTTTGCTATACGAGATTAAACGTGTCCAACAAACCAAGAAAATTGATAAAATCGTTGTGGCTACTACCATTGACAAAGCGGATAACCAAATAGAAAAATTTTGTCGCGCTAAAAAAATTTCTGTCTTTAGGGGTTCAGAAAACGATGTTTTAGACCGCTATTATAAATGCGCTTTAAAATATCCTGATTTTAAAAATATTATCAGAATAACAGGGGATTGTCCTTTGATTGATCCAAAGATAATTGACGCGACTATTGAGCTGTTTGAAAAAGGAAAATATGGTTATGTCAGCAATACCGGCAAAGAAACATTTCCAGACGGCATGGATATAGAAATTTTTACCAGACATGCTCTAACACAAGCTTGGCATAAAGCCAAACTTAGTTCGGAACGAGAACATGTTACTCAATATATTCGTAAGCACAAAAAATTCAAACAAGGCAATTTGCCAGCCCCGGCAGATTTTGGGCATTTTCGCTTAACAGTTGATGAACCAGAGGATTTTGAAGTGATTAAATTTTTAATAAAAAACAGTAAAACTACTGATAACTATCTGGATTATATTTCCTTATTAACCAAAAATCCAAAGATAATGTATAAAAATATGCATATTATTAGAAATGAAGGATTAATTAAATCATTAAAAAACGACGAAAAAATATGTCAAATAAAGGCATAAAACTATATAACCAAGCGAAAAAGCTAATTCCAGGCGGCACCCAGCTTTTATCTAAAAGGCCCGAATTATATTTGCCTGACCGCTGGCCTGCCTATTATCAAAAATCCAAAGGCGTGGAAGTTTGGGATTTGGATGGCAATAAATATATAGACTGTCTTGCTTCTATTGGCTCGAGTATTCTTGGTTTTGCCGACCCGGATGTCAATCAAGCAGTTATTCAGGCAGTTAAAGACGGCAATACCACCACACTCAATTCTCCCCAAGAAGTTGAACTGGCTAAAGTTTTGACTAAATTGCATCCCTGGTCAGCTATGGTCCGCTATGCCCGCAGCGGCGGAGAAGGCATGGCCGTGGCCATTAGGATTGCCCGAGCTTATTCCGGCTGCGATAAAATCGCTTTTTGCGGCTATCATGGCTGGAGCGATTGGTATTTAGCTTCTAATCTGGCTTACAAAAAAAATCTTGACGGACATTTATTGCCAGGGCTTAAACCAACCGGCGTGCCCAGAGGCTTGAGAAACACAGCTTTTCCTTTTGAATATAATAAAATAAATCAGCTTGAAAAAATTATTACCAAACACAAAATCGGTGTAATCGTCATGGAGCCAATTAGATTTCAAGAGCCCCAAGATGACTTTTTAAAAAAAGTCCGAGCTATCGCTGATAAAATCAAGGCGGTATTAATTTTTGATGAAATTACCATTGGCTGGCGTTTGGCACTTGGCGGCGCTCATTTAAAATATAAAGTTAATCCAGATATAGCTGTTTTTGCCAAAGGCATTAGTAATGGCTATCCCATGGCTGCCATTATTGGCAGGAGAAAAGTGATGCAGGCTGCTCAAACTACTTTTATCAGCTCATCCTCGTGGACAGAGCGCGTGGGCTTTGTTGCTTCTCTGGCCGCCATTAAAAAAATGAAAACTAAAAAAGTTCCGGCTCATTTAAATAAAATCGGCAAATATCTGATTAAAGAACTTAAGAAAATATCAGTTCAAACCGGCTTAGATATAGATATCCAGGGTTTACCGCCCCTATTTATTTTCTCATTTAACTATAGTAAGTTAAATCACGCTCTTAATAATCTCTATACTCAAGAAATGCTTAAACGTGGTTTTATTACCTCACGCGGAGTAGACTTATGTTATGCTTTTAAAATGAGTCATGCCAAAAAATATCTTAAAGCAAATCAGGAAGTATTTGAGATAATCAAAAAGGCAGTAGAAGAAAAAAAAGTTAAAAAATTATTAACCGGGCCTTTATCACACCAGGGCTTTAGACGATTAACATGAACAAAAAATATTTAGCCATCTTGGGCGGTGGACTTAAACAAAATAAAAATAGTCAATGGGTCAGTACTGATATTACTGAACCCGAAGATTTTCAAGGCGCCCCAAGCGGTGAGATCAGAGTGATAGCAGCCAGCTTATTATCTAAACAAAATCCAGAACTGTATATTATTGCCACTGGCGGGCATGGTTATGATAAAAATGTGCGCGGTAAAAAACATCCCGGCTTAGCTAATATTACCCAAAGTGAATTAATCAAGCTAGGTGTGCCTCAAAATAGAATTATTAAAGAAAGCAAGTCTAATAATACTTATCAACAATTAATTGAACTATCTAAAATTATTCAACAGCAAGATATTAAAGATATAGCAATTATTTCTAGTCGCTGGCATTTACCTAGAACCAAAGCGATGATTGGGTATTTGCCACAGTTAAAACCATTGAAAAAAATAAAATTAATATCAGCCGAAAAAATTTGCCTCAAATACTATCCCAAAAAATGGAAAAAAATAATAGCTCAAGTCTATCATAGCCAGGCGATGAAACAGAGAATCAAACAAGAAAAAAGGGGAATTCAAGACATTAAAGCCGGGAAATATAGATTAAAATAAATATATGTTAATTAAGCCAATCAAAATCAAAACCCCCAAAGGTATTAGAAAGATAGGCCCGGGCCAGCCGGTTTTTATTGTGGCAGAAATGTCAGGCAATCATCTAGGTTCTTTTAGCCGCGCCAAAAAAATCATTAGTGAAGCTAAGAAAGCCGGTGCTGATGCGATCAAGTTGCAAACATTTACTCCCGACACTGTTACTATTGATTGTCAAAATAAATATTTTCAAATTAAAAAAAACAAATTATGGCAAGGCCGTAATCTGTACGATTTGTATCAAGAGGCTTATATGCCCTGGGATTGGCAAATGGCATTAAAAAAATATGCGGATCAAATTGGCATAGTGTTATTTTCATTTCCTCTAGATACCACCGCGGTTGATTTTTTGGAAAAAATAAATATCCCATTATACAAAATCGGCTCGTTTGAAGTAGTGGACATTCCGCTTTTAAAACGGATTGGACAAACCCAAAAGCCGGTGATTATGTCACGCGGCATGTCAACTTTAAACGAATTAAAATTAGCCGTTAAAACATTAAAAGATAATGGCGCTAAAGATCTGATTATCCTTCAATGTGTTAGCGCCTATCCTTGCAGCCCAAAAGAAATGAACCTGAATTTAATTCCGGATATAGCCAAAAGATTTAAAGTCGTTTCCGGCCTGTCAGACCATAACTTGACCAATATTACCGCTATCGTCGCTGTCGCTTTAGGCGCGTCAGTCATAGAAAAACATCTTACTTTATCCAGGGCATCAGGCGGGCCAGACGCCACTTTTTCGCTTGAGCCAAAAGAATTTAAGCAGCTGGTTGATTCAATTAGGATGATTGAAAAAGCTTTAGGCAGGCCAATTTATCAGCCGGCCCAACAAGAAAAACCAAGCATACAATTTAGGAAATCTCTGTTCGTGGTTAAAGATATTAACCAAGGAGAAAAATTTACCCCTGACAATATTCGTTCAATCCGTCCCGGCGATGGATTAGCGCCCAAGTATTACGATCAAGTTATGGATAAATTTGCCAGTCGGAATATAAAACGCGGCACCCCGGTGCGTTGGAGATTAATTAAAAAATAATATGAATAATAATTATACTATTCGCCCCGCCCAAAAATCAGATTCTCGCCGCGTTTGGGAAATTCGCAATCATCCTATCTTCAGAAAATATTCAGGCAACTCGGAATTTATTCCGCTTAAAAGTCATGAGCCATGGTTTGAGAATAAATATTTTTCCGGTTTAAATAACTACTGTTATGTTCTAGTAATAGAGCCAAAAGTTATCGGCTATTGCCGCTTAGATTTTAATGCTGGTAAAAACGGCTATACTATTTCCATCGCCCTTGACCCTGATCATCACGGCCAAGGGCTTGGCTATAAATTATTAAACAAATCCTTAAATTTATTCAATCAACTAGCCAATAACAAAGACATTTTAGCTGAAATTCAAAAAGAAAATATCCCATCAATTAAATTATTTCAAAAAAATAATTTCAAAATTTATAAAGAAGATGATAAGAATTATTATTTAAAATATAAAACTATATGAATAATAATACTCTTGCTGGTAAAAAAATATTGATTTTTCAGCAACGTAACTGGGCTGTTTATACCGGCCATATTATTGCCAAAAAATTAGCAGCCGAAGGCTGCCGTCTGGCCGCCCTGACTCTTAAGCGCAGCACCCACAAATATATTTCAGAACAAAATGAAGTTCATTATAAAGTTATTATCAACAATGATGAGATCATGGCCGACCCGGAGAAATTTCTCGGAACTGATGACTATCCACTGGCAGAAATATGCCACAATCTCGACGTTGATTCCGTCTGGCCATTAGTTTCAACGCTCCGCAATCATGTCCGTTCATATAAAGATAAATATTACTATAGCTTTAAGCAGAACGTCTCTGACGAAAACATTATCCTTTACGTTAAAGCTTTGTATAAATGCATTAGAATATTTTTTGATAAATTTGACCCTGATTATATTATCAGCCCCAACTTCGTCTCCCTGCCCCATATCATGTTTAATCTTTATGCCGAACATAATGGCCGTAAGATGATTGCCGTTACCGATTGCAAAGTTGAAGGCATTTATATAATTACCAATGGTTTTAAAGACGACCATGGGCCGTTTTATGATCGAGTTGATGCTCTAAACAACAAACAAGCCAAGTCAAATAATATTCAAAAAGCCAAAAATTATATTAAAGAATTTCGTCAAAACTTTAAACACACGGATAAAAGCACTCAAAAGGCGGAGAAAAAGAAACTAATTAAAAGAGTTAAAGATATTCTTAGGCCATACTATCAAATATTCTGCTGGTATACAAAACCGCGGCTAAACTTTGTTAAAGGCATTGGCATTACTGGCGATTTCCGACCGCCTAAAATTATTCTCCGCGATTATTTCTGTCATAAGCGCAACACAAGATTCATGAACAACTATGAATATTATCCCATGGAAAAATTAAAAAAATTCGTTTTTTTTCCGCTTCAATTTCAACCCGAGGCCAATATAGATGTCGTTGCGCCATATTTTTCAAACCAAATAGAAGTTGCCCGTCAAGTCGCCATGTCACTCCCGGATGATTACGTTTTGGCCGTTAAAGAACATCCAGCCATGCTTGGTCTGCGGCCGTCATCATATTTGGAAAAAGTTGCCCGAACGGTCAATGTAAAGTTAATTGACTATCGCATACCAAGCGAAAAGATTCTTCAAAAAACAGATTTAATTATTGCTCCAAACAGTACGACCTTTACCGAAGCCGCTTTCTATAACAAACCAGCCATTCAACTGGGGGATCTTGGCACAACACTTAAGCTTCCTAATGTTACAAAACACACAGACATGACAACTTTATCATCAAAGATTAAAGAAGTTCTCAATTTCGACTGCCGCAGCGACCAATACGAGCGGCAGCTTGAAAATTACGTTGCCGCCGCTTTTGACGCTGGTTTTGATTTTGATTTTGAAGGCGCCTGGGGCGGCGCCTCAAAGGAAAGTACAGATAACCTCTGGCGAATGCTAAAGGAACAATTAAACTAATTTATGGTTATGAATCAAAAAGCAAATCAACTTGATCCAAAATTTCTTCAAATCCTAAGATGTCCTTTAAGAAGCTGCCGGGCAGATTTAATATCCAGCCAAAATAACAACGACCGCAGTCTTAAATGTACAAATTGCGGCGCTTGCTACCCAATTATTTGCGATATACCAGTCCTTTTTCCCAATCAGAATTATTCCCCGGAAACTCATATTCGCCACTGGGATTTGAAAGAAAATGCCGCTAGCTATGCCAGAAAATACAACGGCTATGAAAAAAAACAAGGCACTCCTTGGGGACTCTACACCCACACTTCAGAAATGCGAGCCATTGATAAACTTGTCAAAAAAGTAAAATTAGATTTAACCGATAAAACAATCTTTGACGCCGGCTGCGGCAATGGAAGGCTGCTTAGCTTTTATGGGCAGGCCAAGAATAAAATTGGTCTTGATGCCTCGCTTGAACTGTTAATTGATCTTAAAAGGCGCCACCCCGATTATTGGCTTGTCTGCGCCCAGCTGGAAGATATGCCGTTTGAGGACGCTATTTCAGATTTTACGGCCAGCATCAGGGTTTTCCAGCACATTAAGTCTCCCGAGCAAGCATATTCTGAAATGGTTCGCTTGACTAAACCAAGCGGATACATATCGCTTGAGTTATACAACAAGCTAAACTTAAAGGAATTATATAAAAAATTTCGTATGTGGAAGCCAATTAATAAGCTTTGGAGCTGGGGCCTTGATTATGATAGATACTACTCCTATCGCGAAATTGAGTCATGGTCGCGAGATAATTTTATTAAGACCCAAGGTTACAGCGGAGCCGGCTGGGGAATTCATTTTTATCTATTTGAGCCCCTCAAATTTAGAGGCTTAGCGCCTCACTGGCTGCAAAAGCCAGTCTATTGCTTCTTTTTAAAACTGGAAGACATTCTTGGTTTGTGGCCTTTCTTTAATAAAACACTGGAAAAAGTCTGCTTTATTGGTAGTCAACAAACGTCGGCCAAGAAACCCTTTTATATAAAACGTATCACCAATCGCTTTAGACGCAAAAAAGAAATAAAACAAGCGAAAAAATTGCAAAATCAGCTCACTGATCGCAATTACGTTTTTGTTGGCAGTGACTTTAAGCATTTAGAGCAGACAATTAATTGGCTAAAACAAGCTCAAGATGCCACTCCCGACGGCGGGGTCAGTCGAGGCTATGGACTGGTTAAAGATAACAAAACCAACTCTTATGGCTGGCAGCCGTCATATCCGGAGACCAGCGGCTATATTATTCCGACATTTCTTAAAGCAGCCGAACTGCTGTCTAGCAAAGATTTAATTAGACGCGCCATCCTGATGGCTGATTGGGAATTAAATATAATCTACCCTGATGGCGCTGTCCATGGCGGTAATATCACCGCACTGCCCAATAAAGCAATTTTTGATACCGGCCAGGTTATCCGCGGGCTATCTTCAATCCATAAGCAAACCGGCAAGACAAAATATTTAGATGCCGCCATTAAATCAGCCGATTGGATTCTGCAAAGCGAGCACGATAAACAGGGCCACTGGCAGACAAACAGTGCCAGCTCGGTTAGCGCCGAAACAACCACTTACTATACTTATGCTATCGCCCCACTGGCCGAATTAGGTCTTGAGCAAGATAAACAAAAATACATAGATCTTGCTCGCCGAGTTGGCAACTATACACTCTCTAAACAAAATATGGATGGCTGGTTTGATGGCGCGGATTTTAAGCAAGGAGATGACTATCTGCTGCACCCGCTTGCCTATACTATTGATGGCCTGCTTGACATAGGAATTCTTCTTAAGGAAGAAAAATTTATCCATGCCGCCAAGCACGCTCTCAACCAAATTCTAAAGAATATGGAAGAAAATGGAAGAATTCCAGCCCGTCTTGATAAGAACTGGCAACCGGCCGCCAGCTATGCTTGTCTAACGGGAATTGCTCAAATAGCCATTAGCTCACTTAAAATATTTGAATACACCAAGCACGAATGGTATTACAATAAAGCCCATCAGGCCAAAGAGTATTTAAAAGCATGCCAAAATAACATGGACAACGCTCCGGTGGCCAAAGGCGCTCTGTGGGGCAGTTGGCCAATCTGCGGCGACTATGGCAAATATCAGGCGCTTAACTGGCCGCCGAAATTTATGGCCGATTTACTAATGAAGTTTATTAAATTAGAACAAAAGAAATAGATGACTAGTAAAATAATCAATAAAATATTAAATGTTGCCTGGATTGGCCAGGGTGACTTTGGCGATGAAGCCATGGCCTACGCTCTTAGAAAGTATCTTCAGTCTAAGGGGGTTGAATCTATTACCTACTATCATCACGGCCAATACCCGTCCTATCAAGGCGAAAATGATTTGGCCATAAAAAAACTGCATACTTTCAATGCTCGCGGTTTTAAGAAGAAAATTATTGACTACATCAAACTAAGGAGTTTTAGCAGTTTAATTATTGGCGGTGGATCAATTTTACATTCTTTCAACAGCATCAAATGGAAATTAAACTTAATAAAAAAAATGGAGCGATTTACTCACCATAAAATCCGCTCGGCTGCCGTTGGCGTTTCAATCAACCCTTTCAAAAATAGCAGTGATGAAAAAATGTGCCGGGATTTTCTTGATCATATCGGCTTGGCCATATTTAGAGATGATTATTCATATCAGTTGGCCAAGAAATTAACTCAAAATAAAAATCTATTTTCCTCGCTTGATACCTCGGTGTATTTAGCCGATCAATTCCCAGGAGATTTTGCCAATCCGAACAGACCCGAAGACACCATCGGCCTGATGTTTGTCCTGAATAAAAATAAGCAAGAATTTTTTGATAAAGAAAAGCATTTTGCTAAATATTTAAAAGTTTTAAATCATCTGTTGGATAAAAATAAAAAAGTTATTCTTTTTACTTTTTATCTTGGCCACGACTATTCTGACGTTAAGCTCAATTATAAATTAAAAAAATTCTGTCAAAATCCAGACAATGTTGAGTTATTTAGTTTTGACGGTGACATATTCGCCACCATTAAAAAAATGAAGCAGTGCGGCTATATTATTTCTATGCGCCTCCACGGCATAATTTTTGCCTATCTCCTGCAAATTCCTTTTGTCTCACTGGCGTATGATCGTAAAAATGACAATTTTTGCCGTTCAGTTAATTATCCCAGCCAAATGTCTTTCAGTTTTGATCGCTTAAACGATATTCAGCCGCTGATAAACTCCATTGACACGCTTTTGGCCAGCGGCCGGTCCGTTTACCATAATGTTATGCCGGTCGCCAAGGCCAGCAAAAAGGTTTTAGACAATTTTGAGAAATTAAGTAAGCTAATACAGACAAAATTATGATCAATTCAGTTATTTTAGTTAGACCAAAAGCAGAAGGCAAGGTAGAATTTCCCTTTAGTCTTTTATACGTCGGTACGAGTTTAAAGCAAGCAGGCTGCCATGTTGAAATATTAGATTTTCATCAAATAGGCGAATCTCCCGCCTTGCTTATTGAAAAATTAAAAAATGGTCATAACTTAATGCTTGGCATCAGCGCTTTATCAGGCAGTTATTTATGGGTTAAAAAATTAACTTTGGCCATAAAAAAGCAATTTCCAAATTTGCCGATTATTGTTGGCGGACACATCGCCATTTCCTATCAATTGCTCTTAATGAAGACCGGGGTTGATTATGTTTGTACTGGTGAAGGAGAGGAAACGTTGCCCCAATTAATTACACATTTAAATAATAATTTATCGCTGGAGCGAGTACCTAATCTAGCCTTTAAAAAAAATAATCAAATTATCGCTACTCCAAAAAAACTAAGTCAAAATTTTATTTTGCCGGATTTTTCCCTTATTGATGTAGAAAAATATTTAATTCATCCCAAGCAAGATAGATTTTTTGCTCGAGATAAAAAATATCTCGCTCGCTCAAAACCAGCAGACAAACTGGCCACCCTGATGTTTTCTCGCGGCTGTCTGGGTGGCTGTAATTTTTGTTATCGTCATTTACCAGGTTATCGTCAGGGCAAACTTGATTGGTGCTGGCAATATTTAATGAAGCTGTATAATGATTATGAGGTTCACTATTTTCGCATTGATGACGAGTTATTCATTAGTGATCAAAAGTGGTTTGATAATTTTTATCATAAAATAAAAGATGAGAAACTTGATATCATGTTTCGCATTAGCGGACTTCGGGTTGACATGATCAATGATCAGCTTTTAACAAAACTAAAAGACATTGGCTGTCTGGCCATAAACTATGGCATAGAATCTGGCTCGCAGACAATTTTAGATAAAATGAACAAACACGTCACTGTTGAACAAAATCGCAATGCGATTCAAATGACCATTGACCACGGCATGCAAATTATGGCTTATATTATGTTTGGCTACAAAGGTGAAACCAGAGAAACATTAATTGAAACTCTAGATATGCTGCTCTCAACCGATATTAATGCCGAAAATGTCTCAATTTTTTTTACCCTGCCCCTGCCAGGCACACGGCTTTATTCGGAGTGCTTAGCCATCAGTCAAATTAATGACGAGGAAGAATTTCTTAGCCAATTATATGATAACATAAAAAATCAATATCAGCGCTATATTATTCAGCTTGGCCAATTAACCAGAGATGAATTAAATGGTTTTGAGAAAAAGTTTATTTTTCTTCTTAATTTAAAAAAAATAATCAACCCCCATAATCCAATTTTTAAAATAATTAAAAAAATAACTCTCGCCGTAGCGGACGACAGTTCTTTAAATACTCTTTTTATTTTAGCCCAGAAAGTGCTCAATAAATTTTATAAATTTTTTAACCCTCTGCCAAATTAAATTTTATGAATAACAATCAACAGCCAATCAATCCACTTTGTCTTAGTTTTTATACTCCGCCGGTTGTCAGACCGCAGTCTATTTTAATTGGCAAAATGATCCCTGCCTGGCTTGAGGCTGGCTTGCAACCGGTAATTGTTTCTTTGACGTCATGCGGTGAGTGGCCCATGGCTGCGCCTCACTATAAAATTCCCGATTTTAAAATTAATAAATATTTATATCATGCGCCGCTTTTGAGAAACGTGCTTGAAAAATTTTACTTAATAAAGTTAATGTCTATTGCCGGTCAGATTATCAAGCAACACAACATTAATTTAATTTTTTCCTTTGCCAATCCGCAAATTAGCAATATTTTGGGCGCCATGCTCAAAGAAAAATATCATCTCAAGTTTATTTCTCATTTCAGCGATCCTTGGTTTGATAGCCCTTACAAATCATTTACGGCCCGAGAGGCAAGACGAATTGCCCGTCTAGAACATTATATTATAAAAAACAGCGACAAGGTTATTTTTATTACTGAAGCGGCCAAGAAATTAGTTATGAAAAAATATCCGCACGAGTGGCAAAAAAAAGCAGAAGTAATTTCTCACTGTTTTGACCCAAAAGATTATCCCGAGACTAAAAAAGAAAATTCAGATAAATTCCTTATCAGCCACATTGGCGCTTTCTATCCAGAAAGAAATCCGGAATTATTATTTAAAGCTCTAAAAAAAGTTGTTGAAATTAAGCCGGAATTAAAAAGTAAAACTAAATTAAATTTAATCGGCGGCGCTGGTAACTACAGCGGCTACAAACTTGAAAATTTAAAGCAAATGGCGCAAGATTATGGGATAGCTGATATGGTGGAAATAATTCCGCCAGTCAACTATGAGGAAAGTTTAAGGCAGATGAAATTGTCTGATTTGCTTGTGGTGATTGACGCCGACATTAAAGACAGTCCCTTTTTAACTTCAAAAGTAGTTGACTATGCCGGCAGTTTGACAGCGATCATTGGCATCACGCCAGCAAACAGCCCGACAGACAAAATGCTTGCTAAATTAGGCCATTATTCATTTAATTACAATCAATTAGACCAATTAACCGCTTGCCTGATTAAATTAATGACAAAGCAAATAAAACCACAAATCAATCAGGAATATTTAGCTGAATATGATGTTAAAAATACAACCAAAAAATTAATTGGATATTTTCAAGAAGTATTAAATATATGAAAATTGCCGTAATTTTAGGCACCAGACCAGAAATAATAAAAATGGCTCCGATTATCAGGCTAGCTCACAATCGGCCTGATTTAGATTACTTTATTTTGCACACCGGCCAGCATTACGGTTACGAAATGGACAAAACATTTTTTGAAGAGTTAGAATTACCCCAACCAAAATATAATTTAGGAATAGGCGGGCAGCCTTATAGAAAACAAATCGGTTATATGGTTAATGCCATCATGCAAATTCTCAATCAAGAAAAACCAGATGTCGCCCTAGTTCAAGGAGACACTGTTAGCGTGCTGGCCGGCGCCTTGGCCGCCAATAAGCTGCGCATTCCCATTGGTCATCATGAAGCAGGACTGCGCAGTCATGACCTGACCATGCTTGAAGAAACCAACAGGATTATTACTGACCATATTGCTGATTATCTTTTTGCTCCCACTCCCGATGCCTATAAAAATCTTATTGACGAGGGTTTGACGGACAAGAAAGTAGTTCTTAGCGGCAACACCGTGGTTGATGCCTTAAACCAAAATATCAAAATTGCTGAAAAAAAAGCCAGCATCTTAAAAAAATTAAATCTAACAAGTAAAGAATATCTGGTGGCCACTGCTCATCGGGCGGAAAATGTTGATAATGAAAAAAGATTATATGGCATTTTAAAAGGCCTTTATTTAGTTGCTCGAGATCTCAAACTGCCGATTATCTATCCTATTCATCCGAGAACTTTAAAAAATATCAAAAACTTCAATTTTAAAATTCCACCTGGCGTCAGATTAACCAAGCCACTGGGTTATCTTGAGTTTCTTCAACTTGAAGCCCATGCCAAATTAATTATTACCGATTCCGGCGGTCTGCAAGAAGAGGCCTGCATTCTAAAAGTCCCTTGTGTTACCCTGCGCGATAATACCGAACGTCCGGAAACAGTTGCGGCGCAAATAAATATTTTGGCCGGTGCTAATCCGGAAAAGATATTGGCTTGCGCATGGAAAATGATCAGCGAAGATAAAGTTTGGATTAATCCGTTTGGCGACGGCCGAGCGGCTGAAAGAATATTAAATAGTCTCAATGATAAATTAAATAATAAAAATATATGAAAAAATATATTCTGCTCATAACTCTTTTTATCTCCCTCTTGACAATCAGCGGCTGCGTCTTAATAAAAGATAATAAAAATGCCAACCAGGCTTTGATCCAGCCGCTCAAAGAAATTTTGCTCATAATTGATAATCAGCCATATAAAATTGATAATAATCGCCTGTCAGATACATCAGTTTACGATGCTTTACTCTCTATTACGGCGCAAAATAAAATAAAATTACAAACCAAGGAATACGATTTTGGAATTTTAATTGAAGCTATCGGCGATAAAACTAACGGGCAGGACAATAAATATTGGTTATATTATATTAATGGCGAAATGCCTATGGTTGCAGTTAATAATTATAAATTAAATCCGGGCGATAAAGTTGAATTTAAGTTTGAAGAATCAAAATTTTAATTATTAATTTACCAGCCGCTTATGTTTAAATTTAATTCAAGCAAAAATATCGTTTTACTTCTGGCCGCCATATTTATTTTTATTGGCGCGGCCTTCAGATTGCTTGGCCATCCGCCAAATTTTACCCCAATTACTGCCATTGCTTTGTTCGGCGGTGTTTATTTAGGCCGTAAATTATCTTTATTTCTGCCAATTTTAGCCATGTTTTTAAGTGATATATTTATCGGTTTTTATCGCCCATCATTAATGATTGTTGTTTATGGCAGTTTTATCTTAACCGTTATTTTGGGTTGGTGGCTAAAGAATAATAAAAAATGGTATAACATTATAGCTGTTTCACTTTTGGCCAGTTTGCTTTTTTATCTGCTGACTAATTTTGCCGTCTGGATTTTTACTCCTTGGTACGCCAAAACATTAGCCGGACTGGTCTATTGCTATTATCTGGCCCTGCCATTTTTTAGAAATACTTTAATGGGTAACGTATTTTATGTCGCAGTGTTTTTTGGCTCTTATCAATTAGTAAAAATATTATTAGTTAGATTTAGTAAGCAACGATATAATAGCCTAACTATCTAAAACGAAAAAATATGTATTTCATGGTTCGCCCTTCAAAAACATTTTTATTTAACTACTTAGAAAAAAAATTAAAAAGAGTAAATGCAGCTATTGGGCTTGACGCCGCTTCAGCTAATTTTAAAAATCGCGCAATGTTTAAAACGCAAAAATATTACGGTCTTGATATTAATTTAGAACATTTAAAAAACGGGTTGCAAAAATATAATGATCAGAATACTTTTGGTATTTTAGCTGATCTGGCCAAGTTAGAACAATTACCGCAAAATAGTGTTGACCTGATTGTTTCAACTAATACGCTTTATGCCCTACCCCCGGACAAAAGGCTAGCCGCTATAGATAATCTGTGCCGTTTAGCTGCCCCCCAAGCTCAATTCTTGTGCGATTTGCCGCTAGACAAGGAATTTGAAAGAATAAAAAAAATGCTGCATACAAATTTTAAACAGGTTAAAATTATTTATTATAAAAATATTTTCAGTCAAATATACGAAAAGATATTTGAACGAAACGGATTTCTTGGCTCACACCCAGTTGCTGGCACAAGACCCTTTAGATTTCTAGCTTGGCTTATAAGTTTAACCGAATACCTGACATGTAAATTATCATTTTTAAACAAGCACGTCTTGTTTGTGGCCAAGACAAAAAAAGATCATCCAGATAAAAATCAATTCAATCTGTCAAATATTCGGAAAATAAACCCAAAAATATTTGATCTAACCTAACATTTTTTATGAACATATTAACGAAAATCAAAAAAAAGCTTAAGCTTATTGTCACCGAAAGCCTGATAAAAGCAAGCCTCACTTTAAATTTGCCTTTATTATCAGCCATTGCGTTCAAACAAATTATTGGAAAAATAAATTTTGAAAAAGAGTACACTGTCCTTTGCCTGGGCAGGAGTATATTTACCGACGATGTTAAAGCACTCGCAGAGTTTAGCGAAAACACCAACTATCTAGTACTGAATCTCCATTATTGGTATATCATATACGACTACTGCATCCCTGAACTAGAAAGAGCAAAAATATCTGAAGATAATTATCACAGCCATAGCTACGGTGACGAAGGAAAGAAGAAATATTATATATTTTTGTCAAAACTATTACCGCTTCTAAAAAAGAAAATAAAATTTGATGCCATCCTAGCCGGTAACTTCGGTTACGTTCCACAACAAGAAATAGCCAGACTATGTCAGGATAAAAATATTCCATACATTGTTTTGCACAAAGAAGCATTTCGCGCTTTTAGCGATCCTGACCACCACAAGGGATTATACGATAATTTTCATTTTGCCGGCCACAAAATGCTTCTCTATAACAATCAAATTAAAGATCTTTTGTTATCACTAAATATTTCCGGACTGACTAAAGAAAAATGTCAAGTAGTTGGTATTCCGCGGCTTGATTACTACTTTAATCTTCCACCAAAAGACAACAAAACCAAACAAGTAACATTTT
The DNA here is from genome assembly GCA_001783595.1 of Candidatus Kuenenbacteria bacterium RIFCSPHIGHO2_02_FULL_39_13. GTDB lineage: Bacteria > Patescibacteriota > Patescibacteriia > UBA2196 > GWA2-42-15 > 2-02-FULL-39-13. Next base: position 22,143 of record MFMW01000017.1, read on the forward strand.
TTTCATACTACCCGCAGGATAAATTTGAATACCTGATCAACGATAAGCAAAAACAGGTGCAAGCCATTGAAAGATCGGAAATGTATCACCGTGACATTATTCAATTTGCCATTAATTATTCTGATACAAAAGTCATAATCAAAACAAAGGTTTCGGGCTACTATGTTAATTATGTTAAAAGTATCTTAAATAAATATTTCCCAAATCATAATATTCCAAATTTAACAATTACCAACGCTGGAAACACCAGCGACTATATAATAAATTCAAATGCCGTTGTTGGATTCTTTACGACTACGCTTGTGGAAGCCCTTATCGCAGGCAAAACTATTATTTCACTCTACTTTAATGATCTCGTCACAGATAAATGTTGGAACTACTTTTCCAATTATCCCGATCTCGTAAATTACGCAAGTAATTACGACCAGCTAAAAGAATTTATTACAAACTATAAAAAATATGTTTGCCAAGACGAAAAAAGAAAAAAGGAATTTCTAGAATGGCTGATAGCTTCAGCAGACGGCAACGCATCAAAGAGGGTTGAAAAGCAAATTATTGAATTAATTAATAAATAAAAATATGAAACCAAGAATAAAAGCAACGCAAATAAAGCCAGATATGACCATAAAAAAAGTCATGCAAATTATTCAAGCAGCACCCCATAAAGCAGATAATGTGCCAGGCCATGTTGCTCTCGCGCTTGGCAAAAACAATAAACTCTACGGCATCGTTACCGATGGAGACATTAGAAAAGCACTCCTTAAAGGCGCAAAATTATCAGACAGCATCAAGCCAGTAATCAATACGAATCCCATCACTTTCAATAAAGATTTATCACCAGAGCAAATGCTCGAAAAAACCATTGAGGCAATAAAAAGTAGATCAAAAAAAAGACTTGATATAATAATAACAGTGGATAGTAAGAATAAGCCATACGATATCATGCCTTTTTTTGAGCTTTGGCAAAGCACGGAAGTAAAAACAAGAGTAATTTCAATAATTGGCCTTGGCTATGTTGGCTTGACACTCGGCCTCATACTCGCCGATACTGGGTTTAAGGTTATTGGCGTTGATAAAGTTAAGTCAGTCATTGACCGCCTTAATCATAAAAAGAGTCATATTCATGAACCGGGTATAATTAATTTGCTTCACCGAAATCATAATAAAAATTTTTTTGTTCAGCACAAATTTGACAATAATGACAGTGATGTCTATATAATATGCGTCGGCACGCCAGTCAATGAACGTGGCCAAGTAATTTTTCATCCGCTTAAAGATGCTCTCAGATATATTACCAAGATTTTAAAGAAAGGCGATCTGGTTATTTTGCGCTCCACCGTGCCCATTGGCACTTGTCACAATTTAGTTATTCCTTATCTGGAAAAACACACTAAGCTAAAAGCCGGTGAAGATTTTTTCGTCGCTTTTGCCCCAGAAAGAACATTGGAAGGGGATGCCCTAAATGAGTTGCGGACCCTGCCTCAAGTTATTGGCGGCTATAATAAGAGAAGTACGGATTTAGCCATTAAATTATTTAGTCATCTGACCAACTCCATTGTGGGTGTAGATAATTTAGAAACAGCTGAAATGGTCAAACTTTTGAATAATTCCTATCGTGATTTGACCTTTGCCTTTGCCAATGAGGCTGCCATAATCGCGGATAAATTTAATCTCAACAGCCAAAAGGTTATCCAGGCTGCCAATTCTGGCTATGCTCGTTCGCTAATTCCATGTCCCAGTCCGGGCGTTGGCGGTTATTGCTTGAGCAAGGACCCTTTTATTTTGATTGAATCAGCTAGACAAAAAAAATATCAAGCCAAACTCCCTTTGCTTTCTCGACAGCTTAATAATCAAATGATTAATTATGTTTGCCAAAAGGTTCATGATTTTTTCCTGTCGCACAATAAAGAAAAAAATAAATTTAAGATATTTGTTATTGGCCTTGCTTTTAAAGGTGAGCCGGAAACGGCTGATATGCGCCATTCTACCTCGCTAAAAATAATTGATGAGCTTAAAAAGCGCTACC
>MFMW01000017.1:24192-39369 GCA_001783595.1 Candidatus Kuenenbacteria bacterium RIFCSPHIGHO2_02_FULL_39_13
CTTGCCTTGATGAACAAACCCGGCTTTCTTTTTGACGGCTGGCATATGTTTAGTGACATAATTAATAAGCCGCTCAAAGATATTACTTATCGAGGCATTTAATTCCAAACTCAATGAAATATATAATGCTAAATTTTGCCTATGGTTATGGACCGTTTCTGCGCACGACCGAATTGGCCATAACCGTCAGCAAATTTTTATCCCAAAAAACCAAACAAAAATTCGGCATTATTGTGCCCTTAGTTTATGGCAAAAAGCAAAAACAAATTATGCTGGAAGAATTTGGCGTTTACCTCAAAAAGAATCCCAACAATATTGTTTTTGATCTTAAGCTCGGGGCAATTCTCGGCAATCTATTTTATGGCCCCAAGGGTTATGAGGAATCACTCGTCTATTATGTAAAAAATTTGCCGCAAATTAATCATCAGCTTAAAACTCATTTTAGTAAAAAAATTATTGTCTCAACTTTAAACAACAAAAAAATTTATTTATCCAAAAAAGACATTGCCCTGCTTATTAGTCGCGCCCCGCGGGTTGATTTGCCCATTCGACCTGCTTATCATTCAAGCTTTGCTTATCCTTCCGAAATATTAACGCGCGCTTGCGCTGATAAAAATATAAAATTTAATAAAAAAATACTAAAATTAGCCGCTGCGCATTTTCAAAAAATAGAACAAAATCATGATCTGCATCTAATCGCCGAACCGGCTACTTTTAGTTATTTAAAAAAAAGAAAACCACTTTACCATGGCGAAATAACTACCCCGCCAAATTTTTTGCCGCCAAGCAAATATCCTTGCCAGTCAATTAAAAAAGGTATCTATGTTACCATTACTGGCATCCCTGGGCTTGAGAGGTTGTTTGCCGAAGCTAGAAAACTAAAGTTGACAATTTATACCAATCAAACTGACAAAATTAAAGTCAGCCTGCCTGCCACACCAGATATTATTACCTGTCCGCAAATTGTCGCTCATTTTGCCCGAAGTGGCTGGGGGTCTGTTTGGTGTTCACTCTACGCCGAAAAAATATTTATTGCCCCGCGCTATGATAAAGATGACGACCCTGAAATATATTTTAATAATCTTTGTCTTGAAAAATTAGGTTTAGGGAAAATATATACCGGGCAATCTCTCGCCAGTCTTTTAAAATTTTCTAAAATTTATAAAAGGCATAGCCAAAAAATCAAAAAAGAGTTAATAAAAAAATACAAGACACTTAATGGTATAAATTATGCCGCCAAAAAAATTGTAAAAAATTATCTTGAATTAAGAAAAATGGCCAGCAATAAAAAAATGACCACCTAAAGCGATATTATATATAAGTTTATTAAATAGTTATGAAAAAACAAATTCACATAACCAAGGAAGCCGTTCAAACTTATCAGGAATTCAAGCACAGGGAAGAAAATTCCCCAGATTTTGACGGCAAAGAAATTATGATTGGCAAGCCAACTACAATTCAGAAAATTATTAATATCTGCCAAGAAATCAACCCGAAGAGGGTTTTAGAGATGGGGGCAGGCACTGGCACGATAAGTTATACGGTTTTAAAATATTCAAATGCCCATTTAGACACTTATGAGCACTATGACTTTTGTCAAAAACACTTAATCAATAATCTCAAAGAATTTGAAGATAGATATACTCTCATTAAAGATTATAGGTTGCTTCCGCCGCACACAGACTATGATTTAGTAATAATTGACGGTGGCTCTGGCAAACCATGGGATGGCGGTTTTAGTAAGGCGGTTTGGATTTATTTATCTTGCATCAACAATGTAAAATATGTTCATGTTGAAGGCTATCGGCATTATCAACGTTATCTTGCCAGAAAAGCTCTCTCACAAAGACAAATATACAAATTAATAGACTATTCTGAATATCAATTGGATGAGCAAAAATTATCCGGCGGACTGACCATTAAGTGCAAGCCATGCAAATTTAGAATTTTAAGATTTTTTAACTGGTTGTTTTGGGAATTAAAAACAGGAAAAATTATTGAAATGAAAATAAATTATTTATTAAAAAAATTAAAAAATAGACATGTAAAATAAGATTTAATAGTTATTTTAATAGTCATAATAAATACCTATATGGCAAAAATTATTGCTGAACTCTGCCAAAATCATTTGGGCAATCGCCAAGTACTTGGCGACGCTATTCGCGCCGCTGCTACTGCCGGCGCTGACTATGTCAAAGCCCAGATTATTTTTTCTGCCGATTTAATTTATCGGCCGCGTTTTGAAAATGGGCAGATTGAAAATAACGGTGTTATCAAAACCATTAAAAGGCCTTACCAGCCAGAATTTGAACGTTTGCAAAAACTTGATTTAAAACCAGACGACTACAAATATTTTATAGAAGAAGCTGTGAAAAATAATGTTACACCCATTGCCAGTGTTCTTGCCCGCCGACGGATTGAATTGGTAGCCAAATTACCATGGCCGGAACGCACGATTAAAGTCGCCAGTTATGACTGCGGCAGCTATCCGATGCTCCATGAATTGTGCGATGCTTTTGATCATCTAATTATCTCCACTGGCGCAAGCTATGATGAAGAGATTGAGGAAGCTGCAAGGATTGTTAAGAGCCATGGTAAAAAATTAACATTTATGCATTGCGTTACCAGTTACCCCAATGCTTTGGAAATGTGTCATTTGTCGCGCCTGCATTATTTGCGTCAATTTACTGATTCAGTTGGCTGGTCAGATCATACTTTAATTGAGCGCGACGAGTTAAAAGCCGCCCAAGTAGCTCTTTATCTTGGTGCTAATATAGTGGAACGTCATTTCACTGTTCTTAAAAAAGATGAAACCAAAGATGGTCCAATTTCTATTAATCCCGACTTGCTAAAAGAATTAGTTGCTTTCAAAAACTTAACTTTGGTTGAACAAAAAGAAATTATTGAACGGGAAATACCCCAATGGCAGATTATGCTCGGCCAGGAAAAACGCGAATTAACGCACACCGAGATTCTTAATCGCGACTACTACCGCGGCCGTTTTGCCAGTTTGGTCTGGCGCCAAAATTGGGAAGAATAAAGTTTAACTCAAGCTATTATTAATAAAGCCAAAAATATGATTAAAGCACAAGGTAAAAAAATAAATATTATTGGTATTATTCCTGCTCGCGGCGGATCTAAAGGAATACCTAAAAAAAACATTAAATCTCTTGCTGGCCAACCTCTCATCGCCTATACCATCATAGAGGCCCAAAAAAGTAAACTTATTGCAGATATAATCGTATCTTCTGATAGCCAAGAAATCCTCAATGTTGCCAGAAAATATAATGTCCAGACACTAAAAAGGCCAGATTACCTAGCAACAGATTCAGCATCGTCCATTGATGCTGTTATTCATGCTGTCAAGGAAGCAGAAAAAATTAATCATCGCTCCTATGATTATGTTATAATGCTTCAACCCACAACACCCTTAAGAAAACACTATGACATAGATCGTTCTTTAGAAAAACTTATCACATCAGAAGCTGATTCAATAATCAGCGTTGTTAAGTCCCCGGGAATTAATCCCGAATGGATGAAATATATTATTGGCGGTAAATTAGTTGACATTGAATCAGGCCAAATAGAGAACGCGCCAAGACAAAAAAAGGAAATATATATCAGGAATGGAGCAATCTATGCCGTAAAAAAAGAAATTTTAATTAATAGGAAAACATTTAAGGGAGATAATTGTCTGCCATATATTATGCCGTTTGAGCAATGGATAAATATTGATAACATCAGTGATTGGGAAAAGGCAGAAAAAATACTTTTAAAGCATGAAAACAGCTATAAAAAAGGGTCAGTCAAGGAATTTGATGACAGCTGGAAAGAACAGATTCACGAAACAAGACAAAATTATTATACTTCCGGACATCCGAGTAACCAAATAATGATGTCATTTAAAAATCAATGGCAAGTATATAAGTTATTTATAGGCCCTATTATGTCAGGCATGAAGGTATTAGAACCAGGTTCAGGCAGAGGATCAATATCTTGCTATTTTGCCGCCAATGGTTTTGATTGTTATCTGCTTGATACTTCTCAAGAAGTTCTTGAAGTAGCCAAAAGTATATTTAATGAAAACAATCTTAAAGCAAACTATATTTGCGATGATGCGCTTAATATGCCATTTCAAGCTAGCTACTTTGATGTTATTGTCCATTGCGGACTTTTAGAACATTTTGAAGATTACCAAAAAGCGCTTGGAGAACAATACAGAGTTCTAGCTCCCGGAGGAATAATAATTGCAAACATTGTCCCAGAAAAATTTTCAATTCAAAAGGCATTCAAATTTGTAAATGACTTTCTGGCATTTTCATATAAATTTCTGTCACAATTAAAATTGGTTAAAAAAGTAAATAAAACTCCAAAAAAATCTATCTATAGATCAAATCACGGCTCCCAAGTCTATGCTGATGTACTAAAAGATTTAGGTGCCAAAATAGAATACCAGGCAGGCATTTTCCCGGTTCCATCTCTGTCTTATTCACCCCAATTCCCTTTTAGTATTATGTCTCCAAGAATAGAACGATTCCTTGTTTGGTTATGGTACCGTGTCCTTGATATTAGAAGACTAATTTGGCCTGATCGGCATCCCTGGATGTGCTCAGAAAAATGGGGTCAGCATATACTCGTTGTAGCGCGCAAACCAAAATTAATTGCTTACAAGAAAAAAAGATATTCAATTCTAAACGCGATTGGTCCAACAATTACTCCCCAAGCAAAAGAAATATTATCAAATCTAGGCGATCTTAAAACAATAGACCAAAATCAATCAGAGCTGGAAAAGGAAATCGCTAACACAGAGATTTTGGTAATGCAGTTAGGCGTCAAAGTTGATAAAAAAACCATAGATTTGGCAAAGAATCTAAAAATAATAGCCGTTGCGGCAACAGGCCTTGATCACATTGATACTGATTACGTCGAAAGCAAAGGCATAAAAATAATTAGTCTAAAAAATGAAACAGAATTTTTAAGCACAATCACCAGTACAGCTGAGCTGGCTTTTGGCTTGATTATTGACCTTTTAAGATTCAATTATGAAGCTTTTCAGTCAGTGAAAAATTACCTATGGCAAAGAGAAAAGTTTAGAGGCCATAGTCTTAGAGGGCAGACACTGGGTATTCTCGGACTTGGTCGCCTAGGAAAAATGATGGCCAGATATGGCAATGCCTTTAAGATGAATGTCATGGCTTGCGATCCATACATTGAAGACAATGAATTTAAAAAAAGCAATGCAAAAAAAGTAAATTTCCAAGAACTGCTAGAAAGAAGTGACATTCTGACCATACATATCCATTTAAATAATGGAACAGAAAATCTATTCAATCAGAAAATTTTTGACCAAATGAAAAATAACTCATACTTAATAAACACCTCCAGGGGAAAAATTGTAAATGAAAAAGAACTTGTCAAGGCGCTAGAATCAAAAAAAATAGCAGGCTATGCAACCGATAATTTAGCAGATGAACAATCATTTGCACAAAATTTTTCCAACCATCCTCTAGTTGAATATGCGAAAAATAATAATAATTGTCTTATTTTGCCGCACACTGGAGGAACTACATACGAATCAAGACAAGCAACTGATATATTTATTGCTAAAAAAATATCAGAAATTCTAAATCAATAACCATAAAAAACAAATTTAAATAAGTCAGCTTTTATTTTTAACTTTTTACCACCCGCCGCCGCTGATCACCGTCTTAATAGTTTTGAGCAGGATTGACAGGTCAAGCGCGAATGATCTGTTTTTTATGTAATACAAATCATACTGTAATTTTTCTAAAGCATCTTCTGCTGTTGCCCCGTATGGAAAATTAATCTGCGCCCAGCCAGTTAACCCTGGTTTGATTAAAAGCCTGGTTTCATAAAAGGGGATTGATTCTTTTAACTGTCCGATAAACTCCGGCCTTTCCGGCCGTGGGCCGATAAAACTCATTTCACCGCGCAAAATATTTATCAGCTGTGGAATTTCGTCAATTCTGATTTTGCGCAAAATCCGACCAATGCTGGTCACTCTCGGGTCGTTTTTCTGCGCCCATTGCGGTCCATGGCTCTCTGCATTTTGATACATTGTTCTGAATTTGACCGCCATAAATTTTTTGCCATTTTTACCAGTCCGCTGCTGCATAAAAAATCCTGGCCCCTGGCTTGTCAGTCTGATGACCAAGTAAATCAGTGGTATTAAAGGCAAAGCAATTATTAAAAACAGGCAGGAGAGCGCGATGTCCATAACCCGTTTGATAATCTCATAAATTTGTTTATTGCTCTCTTTAATATTTTCCAAAAACCACATCTGGCCAATGGTGTTGATTAAAATTTTACTGGTAAATTTTTCGGCAAAAGTCGGCCTGTCCAAAATGTTCACTCCCAGCTCAAGCGATTCGTACAGTTTGCTGATTAAATCCGGATAATCATGAGCGTCGCTCCCCAGAATTATTGTCCTGACTTTTTTCTTGTCAAAAAAATTCTTTAATTCACCCAAGTTATTAATTATGGCAATCTCCAGTTGATCAAATGCTATTTCAGATTTTTGTAAGCTGACCATGCCGACTACCCTTAAGCCCAGCTGCGGTTTGCCGTTAATTTCTTGGGCTAGTCCGATCATTTCTTTAGTCAGTCCAACAATGACCACATTCTCTACAAATTTTTTATAGACTATCACGCGATTAAACAATCTGCGCCACAAAAGAAATAATCCGCCAAAGACAGCTAAATCCAAAACCATCACTGTCTTAGGCGAGATGCCAGTCGTTGCTATGTAAAAGAAAACAAAGCCCACCAGGCCGCACCAGATTAAACTGTTAAACCAGACTTTGTAGAAATTAAAATTATTTCTGGCAGTCTTCAGGTCATACATTTTATTAATAAAAAAAACTGCCAGCCACATTATAAAAATAATCGTAAAAGGCAGCCAATGCTTATTCCACAGCTCTGTTTGAACAGGTCGCCAATAACGGAGCCATAAAGTCAGATACAGGGCAAAATAAAGGATAATTATATCCCCAATAAGCAAAATTGCGATTTTAATTTTGGTCATGATGCTCATAGCAACTTATTTTATCATATCAAACTTCTTCTAAAAAATCAATCACCGTTGATTATACACATTGATTATCTTATATTTTTATTATACAATATAATCAATGACAATTAATCAAACTTTAACTACTAAAATCCTCAAATATTCGCTTTGGGGCTGTTTATATTTAACTCTTTTAATGCCGCTTTTAGTGAGCTCCAAGTTTATTTTTCCCTTTATTACTTTAAAAACCATATATTTTCGCATCATTGTGGAAATAGCCGCTCTTTTATATTTATTACTCGCCTTGTCAGTTGCCAGTTATCGCCCCAAAATGAATCAGCTTCTCTGGTTTATTTTAGGTTTTGGCGCCATTGTTTTTTTAACCTCGTTCACCGGCGTTAACCCATACCGTTCACTCTGGGGCACGATTGAGCGAGGCGAAGGATTTTTATTTATTGCGCATTTGATTGTGTTTTGTTTTATTTTAAGCCAAACATTTAAAAACCGCGTTGAGTGGCTGACTTTTTTTACTGTTTCAGTCGTAGTTAGCATCTTGGTCGCTTTTTACGCGCTTAGCCAAAAATATGGCGCTGCCTGGGTCATTGTTAATTCAGCCGGCGAGCGGTTTGCTTCCACGCTTGGCAACGCTTCTTACCTCGGCGCCTATGCGCTTGGTCATTTTTGGTTGTCAGTCTTATTGTTCTGGCAAAGAAAAGAACTTGGGTGGAAGATTGTTTTTGGGCTAACGGCTCTTTTTGAAATTTACATTTTATTTGCCACCCAGACTCGCGGCGCGATGGTTGCCTTTATCCTGATTCTTTTTTGTTATTTTTTAATTTATTTTATCACCTTAAAAAACAGGAAAATAAAAAAAATCTTTTTAAGCGGACTGGTTTTAATTATTGCCGCCATCATTTTTATTTTTGTCAATAAAAACGCGGTTTGGATGAGCCACGGCCCATTTCAAAGGCTGGTTAGTATTTCCTCTCAGACGGTCACGGCTGAATCCCGTCTTTATGCCAGTGATTCATCATGGCGCGCCTGGCAGGACAGATTTTTATTGGGCTACGGCTGGGAAAATTATAATGTCGCTTTTAACAAGTATTTCCATCCAGAAATCTATCGCGACAATGGTTCTCAAATTTGGTTTGATCGGGCGCATAATACTATTTTTGATGTCGCCATTGCCACTGGCATAGTCGGCCTGGTAATTTATCTCGGTATTTATCTCGCGGCTTTTAGAATCCTGTTTGCCTTAATCCGTGAAAACTATTATTATAATTTTAACCTATCTCTGGCCGCGGGCGCTTTTTTAAGCGCTCACTTTATTCAAAATATTTTTGTCTTTGACAGCCTGCCAACTTATATTATGCTCTTTTCTGTTTTTGCCTTTGTTGCTTTTCTGGCCAGTGAAAAAAAACAGGCCGCGCTAGCAGCGCCAGTTCCAAAACCACTCAATCTTTATACTTTGGTTATCGGTTTGTTTGTTCTACTGGTACTCATTTCAAATTTAAATCTCAAGCCAGCTCAAGCCAATCTTAAAGGCATTACTGGCTTGAAAGAGATTTATGCTGGCCATTTTTCATCAGCCATTCAAAATTTTGATCAGGCTATTCGGATGAATACTTATCAAACGTCGGAATTAAGACAGAAATTGGCTGATGGTGTTCTGGCGCACAATAATAAAGATTATGTTCCGGACGAAGCAGCCATTAAACGTAATTTTGAATATGCCTTCCAGGCGATTAATGATAATATAAAAGCAGCGCCCAATGATGTCCAAAATTATATTTATTTAATGGTTCTTTACAATGCCGCCAGTTATCTTGATGCCAACTATGCTCAACAAGCAATTATTTACGGCAATCAAGCCATTGCCTTGTCTCCCACTCGTCAGCAGATATATTTTGAATTGGGCCGGGCCAAAATTAACCAAGGCAATGTTGCCGCCGGCACTAAAGATTTTCAATCAGCCGTCGCGCTCTTTCCCAAGAATCTGGATGCTCATTGGAATCTTTTAACCGCTTATATAATTAGCAAACAAGACCAGCTAGCCGTTGACGAATATAAGCGGATGCTGGCTTTGGGTTTAAGCGAAGACAGCGGCACCCTAGAGCGCGCCATCAAATTATTCGCTGGCATGCGCACTTCCTCGGCAGTTGTTAATTTATACCAAAGATTATTAAAATTAAATTCAAATAATGCTGAACAACATCCGTTATAAAATATTTATTCTCATCTTAATAATAGTGACGGCATTCATTTTCAGCGGTCTAGCCATTAATCAATCAGCCGCCAGGCAAGCAGCGGATAATTTTGTCGCTCCTCACGAGCCGGGCCAAGTTTTAATTAAACTCAAAAATTCAGAAAAAATTTATGATCTTAAGTTAGGCGATCAGGCTTTGGAAGATTTTATCCAGACTAATCAAAAAAATAAATCCATTGATTATCTTGAACCCAATTATATCTACCACGCCACCATTGAACCAAATGACGGTTTCTATACTCAGCAAATTTACCTTTCAGCAATCAGCGCTCCCCAAGCATGGAACTATACCACAGGTTATACTCCGGGTAGTAAAAATGTAATTATTGCCATCATTGACAGCGGTGTTGATATCAATCATCCTGATTTAGCCTATAATGTTTGGCAAAATTCTGGAGAAATCAAAGACAATCATCTTGACGATGACGGTAATGGTTATGTTGATGATTATAATGGCTGGGATTTTATTTTAAATAATTCTGACCCCCGTCCTAAATTTGATGGTGATTACAGTTTTTTAGGCATTAATCATGGCAGTATTGTCGCTGGCGTGGCTGCTGCTCAAGGCAATAATAATCAGGGCATTGCCGGTGTTTCCTGGCATGCCAAGATTATGCCTTTGCGCGTTCTTAGGGGTGACGGCAGCGGCAACACCCTTGATGTTGCCAGAGCCATTGACTATGCTCGTGAAAAAGGCGCCCAAATTATTAATTTAAGCTTTGTTGGCGAAGGCCGCTCGGCTACTCTTGAGGATGCCATTGCCAGAGCTTATCAGGCTGGTATTTTAGTAGTGGCTGCTGCTGGCAATGAAGTTACCATTGGCCTTGATATGACTACTAATCCCAGATATCCAGTTTGTCATGACGGCGGCCTTGGCAATAATTGGGTCATTGGCGTCGCTTCAGTTGATAACAATAATCAGCTGGCAAGTTTTTCAAATTATGGCAGTTGCGTTGATTTAATTGCGCCTGGCATTGGCGTTTTTAGCACCCTTTACAAAAATGACAGTCTGCCAAAATATAATCGCGAATATGGCGGTTATTGGTCAGGCACTTCAGTTTCCGCGCCGCAGGTCGCTGGCACAGCCGCTTTAGTTAAAGCCTTAAAGCCGGAATTATCGCTTTTAGAATTGCGCGATTTGCTTTTAAATTATACTGATAATATTGACCATAAAAATTGGCTTTATGCCGGTAAAATGGGCCATGGCAAACTCAATGCCTATAAAGTTTTGGCTGCTGCCAATAGCGCTGTGAGCGCCGCTGAAGTTAAAATTGATAAAATTATTCTTGGTCCTGGTCAAAAAGGCGGGCCGCACATCAGAGTTTATTCCGAGGGCAAATTTTCCTCCCAGTTTTTTGCTTTTGAGGAAACTAAACGGGCCGGCGCCAATGTGGCGAGTTTTGATTTCAATCACGATGGTCAAGAAGAAATTATTATTGGCGCCAACGGCAGTGAAGAACCATGGGTTAAAATTTTTGATCTGCGCGGCAATTTAAAGTCAAAATTCTTAGCCTTTGACAGCTCAATGAAAAAAGGCATCAGACTGGCCGTTGGTGATATTGATAATGATAAACAGGCGGAGATAATTGCGGTTGCCCAAACTGGTTTTGAACCAATGGTTAAAATTTTCAGCGAAAGCGGCAGCTTAATCAAGGAATTTTACGCAGTTAACAAGTTTTTTACCGGCGGCCTTAACGTGGCTGTCGGTGATATTAATGGCGACAGCTACGCTGAAATCGTTATTGCGACCGGCGCCGGCACTTCCGGCTTAATTAAAATTTTTAATTACACCGCTCAAGCCATCAGCCAATTTATACCTTATGACCCAAATTATACGCGCGGTTTAACCGTTGCCTTGGGCGACATTACTGGCAACGGCCAAAAAGAAATTATTATTGCCCCGGCCACAGGCGCTAGCCCGCAAGTCAGAACTTTTGATTGGCAAGGCAGGGCTATCAGCCAGTTTTTTGCTTACAATGAAAAATTTTTTGGCGGCGTCAATGTTGCCTCCGGCGATATTAACGGCGATGGTCTGGATGAAATTATTACTGGCGCCGGTCCGGGCGGCGGGCCGCATGTCAGAGTTTTCAATGCCAGCGGCTCTGTAATCAGCCAATTTTTTGCTTACAGCGAGAAATTCAGCGGCGGGGTTTATGTTGCCTCTGGTAAATAAAATATGCTAAAACTATATAATTCCACATTAAACACAATCAGGCAATTCCCATTTCTTAGAAAATACCCGGCAGTCAAAGAGTTGATGAAGTATTCTTTAGTTGGCAATTTATCCAACATACTTGATCTTGGTTTGTATATTTACCTTACCAGGGCATTCTTTTTCTGGCGTGAACATTACCTGACAGCCAACATTTTCACTATGCTCATTGCCAGCATTGTCCGTTTTATTTTTCACAAACACTGGACATTTAGGGACAACGGCAAAAATATCCACTGGCAATATTTTAAATTTATTTTAGTCATGATTCTCGGCTCAATTATCAATGAGCTGGTGCTGTTTATTACCGTTGAACATATTGGTTGCCATGATATTATCGGTAAAATTATCGGTCTAGCAATTGGCACCCTAATTGTCTACTCTTTGACTAAAAAGTGGGTCTTTAACAAAGAAGAATTAAATAATAAAATTAATAATTAAATTAAAAAATATGTCACATAAAAATTTAGCCAGTGGTAAAGCGAATATAATAGTTACCGGCGCCGCCGGGTTTATCGGCGCTAATCTTTGCCAGCAGCTTGTCAGCAATAATCATATTATTGGCATTGATAATTTTATCACTGGTAAGGAATCAAACATTGATTTGTTGCTGCAAAACCCAAATTTTGAATTTATTCGCCATGATATTACCCAGCCGCTTGACTTGAAAAAATTTCCCGAGCTTAAAAAATTTCAAGTTGTTGTTCAGGGCATTCAGGCCATTTACAATCTTGCCTGTCCCACCTCGCCTAAAGATCATGAACAATATGCCATGGAAATCATTGGCGCCAACTCCGCCGGCGTCATCAATATGCTTGAGCTAGCGCTGCAATACCAATCAATTTTTATTCATACCTCAAGCCAGCATGTTTACGGTCATGCCTTGGATGCCCAGCCGGTTAAAGAAGATTATTTAGGTTTGGTTGATTCTATTGACAGCCGCAGCGCCTATGACGAAGGCAAGCGCTTCGCCGAAACAATTATTGCCAGTTATCAAAGAAAGTTCAAAATAAATACAAAAATTGCCCGCGTTTTTACAACTTTTGGCCCCAAAATGGCGATTAAAGACGGCCGGGCAGTGCCGGATTTTATTATTCATGCCCTGAATAACAAAGATCTGATCGTCTATGGCAATGAGCAGACTGAAAATACATTTTGTTATGTTGATGATGTTATTGACGGTCTAATTAAATTGGCCCAATCAGATTTAAGCCAGCCTGTTAATCTTGGCCATTATGAAAAGCACAAATTAAAAGACGTGGCAGAGTTAATTATTAAAATGACCAATTCAAAAGCTAAAATTGTTTATCAAGACCCAGACTGGCATGCCGCTTCTTATAATATTCCTGATATTACCATGGCTAAAGAAAGGCTCGGTTGGTTTCCGCTTGTTGGTCTTGAAGAGGGTTTAAAGAAAACCATTGAATTTATGCAGATCAATATGAGATTATATGAAGTTTAATAATTAAAAAATAACTATGAGTAAATACATCTTCACCTCCGAGTCAGTGACTGAAGGTCATCCTGATAAAATAGCTGACCAAGTTTCTGATGCCATCCTTGACGAATTAATTCGCCAAGATAAATTCAGCCATGCCGGCATTGAAACTCTGGTGACCACCGGCCTGGTTGTTGTCGCCGGCGAAGTTCGCACCAAAGGTTATGTTGACGTCGCCGCCATTGCCCGCAAAACCATTCGCGAAATTGGCTATGACAACGGCCACTTTGGTTTTTGCGCCGATGACGTGGGCGTGATTGTGGCGATTGATGAGCAGTCTCCGGACATTGCCCAGGGCGTTGACAAAAAAAAACAAGGCGCTGGCGACCAAGGCTTAATGTTCGGTTATGCCTGCGCAGAAACCAAGGAATTAATGCCGCTCTCAATTTTAATGTCGCACCAAATGGCAGCCAGATTAGCTCAAGTCAGAAAAAATAAAAAACTGCCTTATTTGAGGCCGGACGGCAAAGTGGAACTGGCAATTGAATATGTTAATGGCCAGCCAAAAAGATTAGAAACCGTAGTCATTGCCGCTCAACACAATCCTAATGTCAGCCCAACGCGAATGAAACGCGATATTATCCAGCATGTTGTTAGACCGATCGCCGGCAAATATCTGGATAAAAAAACTAAATTTTTTGTTAATGCCACCGGTCGTTTTGTCAAAGGCGGCCCGCCGGCTGACAGCGGATTAACAGGCCGTAAAATTATTGTTGACACTTATGGCGGCCATGGCAGCCATGGCGGCGGTTGTTTTTCAGGCAAGGATCCTTCAAAAGTTGACCGTTCCGCCAGTTATATGGCGCGCTACATTGCTAAGAATATTGTGGCTGCCAAATTAGCCAGCCGTTGTGAAATTCAACTGGCTTATGTCATTGGCGTGGCTGACCCTATTTCCGTTTTAGTTGACACTAAAGGCACCGGCGTTCTGGAAGATTCAAAGTTGGAGAAAATTGTCTGCCAAGTTTTTCCGCTCACTCCAGCCGGCATTATTAAACACTTAGATCTCCTGCGGCCCATTTACAAAAAAACAGCTGCCTACGGCCATTTTGGCCGCGAACTGCCGGAATTTACCTGGGAGCGGAAAGACATGGTTTCTAAATTGAAAAAATATGCCTAAAATTTTAGTTACCGGCGGTGCTGGTTTTATCGGCTCGCATTTAGTAGATGAATTAATCAAAAAAAACCATCAAGTAATTGTGGTGGATGATTTGTCAACTGGCAAGAAAGAAAATTTAAATCCTCAAGCCAAATTCTACAAATTAAAAATTCAAGATAGAAAACTCTCACTGATCTTTAAAAAAGAAAAACTAGAAATAGTCTGTCACCTGGCAGCGCAAATGAATGTCAGGCGCTCAATTGCTGATCCAATTTTTGACGCCCAGAGCAATATTATTGGCTCCTTGAATTTGTTGGAAAATTGCGTTAAATACAAAATTAAAAAATTTATTTTTATTTCCACCGGCGGCGCGATTTACGGCGACAGGGTAAAGATTCCCACTCTAGAAACAGAAAAAGAGCAGCCCATTTCGCCTTATGGCATTGCTAAGCTGGCGATAGAAAAATATTTATATTATTATTCAAACCAACATAGATTGCCTTATACTATTCTCCGTTTGGCAAACATTTATGGCCCGCGCCAGAATCATTTGGGCGAGGCTGGCGTTGTCGCTGTTTTTTGCAATCAATTGATAACCAAAAAACCGCTCTGGGTGAACGGCGGCGAGCAGACCAGGGATTTTGTTTATGCGGCCGATGTAGTTTCCGCAGTCACCAAGGCATTACCAAAGAAAGTTCAGGGCATATTTAATATCGGTACGGGCAAACAAACAAATATAGATAATCTGGCCAAAAAAATCATTCAAATTGCGAACACAAAAGTCCCTGTTAAGCATAGACCATATATTCCAGGCGAACAAATGAAAAGTTGCCTTTCATCTAATAAAATCAAACGCGCTTTGAATTGGCAACCAAAATATGATTTAAATAAGGGGTTAAAGCAAACTTGGGATTGGTTTCAAAACCAGCAAATATTCGGCAAAATTTCAGTCAAAAAAACTCGCTGCGCTCAAACAGTTTTTGCCCGAAATTTTGCCGAATATTTGCTGGTTAAATAAGAGTATGTCCAAAACTATCAAAACTCGTTTTGCTCCCAGCCCGACCGGTGATCT
>MFMW01000017.1:39390-45036 GCA_001783595.1 Candidatus Kuenenbacteria bacterium RIFCSPHIGHO2_02_FULL_39_13
CGCTCTTTTTGCCTATCTTTTTGCTAGAAAAAATAAAGGCGAATTTTTACTGCGCATAGAAGATACGGATCAGACGCGCTACAAAGAGGGGAGTGTGGAAATAATTTTTGAGGCGTTGAAATGGGCCGGCATAAATTATGACAATCAGGATAATGTAATTTTTCAATCGCGGCGCACAGCAATTTATCAAAAATACGCTAATGAATTAGTTGAAAAAGGCCATGCCTATTATTGTTTTTGTTCAGTTGAACGGTTGGCAAAAATGCGCGCGGAACAGACGGTTAAAAAAATGGCGCCAAAATACGATCGCCAATGCTTGAAATTATCAGCTGAAGAAATTCAAAAGAAGTTGGCAGCGGCTGAACCGCACGTAATTCGGATGAAAATTCCAGCTGGTGAAACGGTTTTTAAAGATTTGATTTGCGGCCAAGTAAAATTTAACCATAATGAAATTGATGACCAAATTTTAATCAAATCCGATGGCTTTCCAACCTATCACTTGGCCCATGTTGTTGATGATCACGAAACAAAAATTACGAATGTCATTCGGGCAGAGGAGTGGCTGCCGTCTACTCCCAAACACATTATTTTATATAATGCTTTTGGCTGGTCAGTGCCGGAATTTGCGCATTTGTCGTTAATTTTGGCGCCGGACAAATCCAAACTTTCCAAACGTCATGGCGCCACTTCAGTTTTGGAATTTAAAAAATTGGGCTACTTGCCCGAAGCGGTGGCGAATTATATTGCGCTGCTGGGCTGGAATCCTGGTACGGAGCAGGAAATTTTTTCACTTAAAGAATTGGAAGAAGAATTTGGTCTAAATAAAGTCCACCAAGCAGGCGCTGTGTTTGATAGAGACAAATTAGATTGGCTGAACGGACACTATATCAGGCAGAAAAATTTAGATGAGCTGACAAAATTATGCCTGCCTTATTTAGAAGAATATCTGAAAACAACTTGCAACTTACAACTTACGACTTACGACTTTAATTATATTAAATCAGTTGTTGCTCTTGAACAAGAAAGATTAAAAAAACTTTCGGAAATAGGGGAGAGGACTAAATATTTTTTTATCAAACCAGAGTATCAGCCGGAACTTTTAATCTGGAAAAAATCTAATGCCAAAACTATTAAAGAACGGCTTGAATTTCTCAAAGATTATTTGCTTCAAATTCCAGACGAGAACTGGACTAGAGAAACGGTTGAAGAGGCTCTTATTGAAGAAATAAAGCATAAAGGCTACACTAATGGCGAGGTTCTTTGGCCTATGCGCGTCGCCCTTTCTGGCCTGGACAAATCCCCCTCGCCTTTTGAAATCGCCGAAGTTTTTGGCAAAAAAGAAACTTTAGCAAGAATTAAAGAAGCAGTGAATAAATTATAAGCGCTGCTAACCCCTACAACTAATTATGATTTTGACCATTATTTTATTGCTCATCGGCTTGGCAATCCTGATTATTGGCGCTGAAGCTTTAGTCAGGGGCGCCGTGTCTTTTTCAAAAAAAGTCGGCATTCCGCCGATTGTTATTGGTTTGACTATTGTCGCTTTTGGGACGTCTCTGCCCGAACTTGTAGTTAATCTTATTTCCGCCATAAAAGGAACGACTGGACTAGCGCTGGGCAATATTATCGGGAGTAATATTGCCAACATTCTTTTGATTCTCGGCATCTCTGCTTTAATAGTGGATTTGAAAGTTCAAAAAAATACGGTTTGGAAAGAGATTCCTTTTGCCGTTCTGGCTGTTTTGGTTATTTTTGCGATGGCTAATGATAAAGTTCTGGGCAAAGGGATAATAAATATTTTAAGCAGAATAGACGGTTTTATTCTATTTGGTTTTTTTGCTATTTTTCTCTGTTATATTTTTAAATTAGCTCGCGCAGGCAGTGATAATACGGAGCAGGGAAAAATAAAAGTTTATTCAACATTTATTTCCATTCCCTTGATGATCGCTGGTTTGTTGTTTTTATTTTTTGGCGGACAGCTTTTAGTTAACCAAGCTGTTATTTTAGCCAAGCTGGCAGGACTTTCTGAAATGTTTATTGGTCTGACTATTTTGGCAGTCGGCACTTCTTTGCCTGAATTAGCCACTTCGGCTATGGCGGTCATAAAAGGCCAGAATGACATAGCGATCGGCAATATTGTCGGCTCCAATATTTTTAATATTTTTTGGGTTTTGGGCATCACTGGTATTATTCAGCCAATGGCGATAAACACAGGCGCTAATGTTGATATTCTTGTCTGCTTAACGGCAACTGTCGCTCTATTTTTAGCTATGTTCATCGGGAAAAAACACACCCTTAAAAGATGGCAGGGAGGACTTTTTGTTATTTCATATATAATCTATGTAATTTATTTGATCCAGCGCGGATAAAATTTAAAAAAAATGAAAATCTGTCTGATTAATAATCTTTATCAGCCATATCAGCGCGGCGGAGCCGAAGTTGTGGCTGAAAATCAGGTTAATGATTTTATTTCCCAAGGCCATGATGTTTTTGTCATAACCACCCAGCCATTATTTAAAAAAATTAATCCTGCAACATCCTTAAAATACAAAGTCTACCGTTTTTATCCCTGGAATATTTTTTCTTTTTATTATCTTAACAGATTTTCAGTATTTTTTCGCGCTATCTGGCGCTTGTTAGATATTTTTAATTTACATTCATATTTTAAAATTAAAAAAATATTAACCGCGCAAAAACCAGATATAATCTACACTCACAATCTGACTGGCATAGGCTATTTAATTCCCAAATTAATTAAAAAATTAAAAATAAAAAATATCCAAGTCATGCATGATGTGACGCTTGTCCGGCCATCAGGCCTTTTGATTTACGGCCAGGAAAAAGAAAATATATTAATTAAAATATATTCCAGATTCATCAGATATTTATTTAATTCTCCAGACCAAGTAGTCTTTCCGTCAAATTGGCTGAAAAATTATTATACCTCCCGCGATTTTTTCCCATCAAGCGAAAGACAAGTAATTAGAAATTTTGATTTTAAAATAGAAAATTTATTATTAAATAAAAAAATCAAAAATAAAGAAATCAATTTTCTCTTTGCCGGCCAAATCGAAGAACATAAAGGAATTCTATTCTTGATTAAAACTTTTTACAAACTATCCCCCTATGGGGGATCCCCCCTCATTAGTCAGGAAAATTCCAAACAGAAAATTGGGGGACAAACTACAAACTACAAACTACATATCATTGGCACTGGTTCAAAATTTGCACAAGCAAAAAAACTAGCAGCCAATAACCCCAATATCATTTTCCACGGCTATCAGCCAGCAGCTGAATTTTTAGCTCAAGCTGACCATATTATCGTCCCGTCGCTCTGTTATGAAAATTCACCCACAGTGATTTTTGAAAGTTTGTCTGCCGGCGTGCCGGTGATTGCCTCCAATCTGGGCGGCATTTCGGAATTAATCCAAAACAAAATTAACGGTTATTTATTCCGGCCCGACCGTGGTCAAGAATTAGTATTTATTATTAAAAATATTTATGAAAGATCAAAAAATATCTAAGATTAAATCTGGCATTGCCGTTGATATTGATGAGACATTGTCTTGGACGGTCGGTTATTGGTTTAAAGAAATGACCAAGCTGTTCGGCAATCCGGAAAAATTGTCAGTTAAAAAATTAATTTCCAAATATCGCTACACTCAAAATGTGCCTTACTGGCAATCAATGGAAGCTTTGGCATGGATGGAAGATAAAAGGCATTCAAATGAATTGCAGAAAATTTTGCCGCTTATCAAAAACGCCAACCATTATTTAAATAAAATAAACAAGATATTGCCAGTAGCGGTTTATCTGACCACTAGACCGGAAACGATAATTAAAGGCACGAAAATTTGGCTTGATAAATATGGTTTCCCTAAAGCCCTGATCATTTGCAAACCCCTAAATTGGCAGGATAACAGTAATCTTTGGAAAGCCAAAACGCTTTTTAAACTGTATCCAAAAATTTATGGCATTATTGACGACAATAAAGAACTGCTGACTTTTCTTGAACCGAAATATAAAGGCGTAGTTTATTTATATGATAATAGCAGAGTAGAGAACGAAAGTGTTAAAGTAATATGCGCTAAAAATTGGTATGTTTTGTATAACAAAATAAAAAATTCCGCTGGCTCCAGACTCTGTTCTGGAGCCCAGATGCTAAACCACTAATGTCAATTAGGAACAGATATTTAGACGACGAATCAATTATTGCGCTTGAGAATTATCCCACTTAATGACTGGGACATTCTGGCTCCACAGCGGAGTGTGGAGCCAGCCGCAGTAGATCAATACTCTTTTTATTTATGAATTTTACCCTTAGCTGGCTCCAGACTCCGTTCTGGAGCCCAGATGCTAAACCACTAATGTCAATTATGCCCACAGTCAGAATAATCAATGAGCATGAAAATGACCCTCACTTTTTAACTCTAACAGTTATTGAGTGGATTGATGTCTTTACTGGCGAAGATTATTTCAAAATCATTATTAACACTTTAAAATATTGCCAAGAAAATTTAGACTTATTGCTCTATGACTATGTGATTATGACCAATCATCTTCATTTAATTGTCGCTGCCAATCAAAACCACAAATTATCTGAAATCATCGCGGCCTTTAAAAAGTTTACTACCAAAGAAATTTATAAACTGTTAGCCAAAGATAATCGGAAATATATTTTATGGCTATTAAAAAATAGTTATTCTAAAAAGAAAGACAGCCAAAGCCAACTTTGGCAAAGAGAAAATTTTCCTAAATTAATTGAATCCGATGAATTTTTGGCTCAAAAAGCAGATTATATCCATCAAAATCCAATTATAAAAGGTTATGCTATTAAACCAGAAGATTGGAAATATTCATCAGCTAGAAACAGGTATTTAAATGATGAATCGGTTATCGCGGTTGAGAATTATCCCACTTAATGACTGGGACATTCTGGCTCCACAGCGGAGTGTGGAGCCAGCTACAAGGCTATTTATTTGAGCCTGTGGATAAAGAATCATTACTTAATATCCTAAAAAATGTTATAATTAAAGCAAATGAATAAACCAGCTAAAAAAGGTTTTACACTTATTGAACTTTTGGTGGTTATCTCCATCATCAGTCTTTTGGCAACTTTGGCAGTTACCAGTCTGCAAAATGCCCAGAAAAAATCAAGAGATACCAGAAGAAGAGCTGATTTAAAGCAAGTTTCCACTGCGCTTGAACTTTATTACGATAAAAATAGTAATCTTTATCCCAGCACCAGCGGCAATTGGTGGGGCAACTGTTCCAGCTATGGCAGCCATCCCACATCAGGCGCTAATGGTTGGGTGCCAAATTTGGCTCCAACGCATATGGGCACCTTGCCTCTTGACCCTAAACCAGTTGGGACTGGCAGTTGTTATTTATACATATCTAATGGTACAGATTATAAACTTTTAGCTCATCAAACAACAGAAAGTGTTTGCCCGGTCCCCAGTACCGATGCAATGTATGATGCGGTACGGGCAGGACAGTGCACCTTTACTATTTATACCAGCGGGGCTCGCGCCTGGTAAGATTTATTGACCAATCCTGAAAAAGTTGCTTAAATAAGAGTATAGTCATACTCTTTTTTTATGTCCAAATTTTACATCACCACACCAATATATTATGTGAACGATA
>MFMW01000018.1:0-5514 GCA_001783595.1 Candidatus Kuenenbacteria bacterium RIFCSPHIGHO2_02_FULL_39_13
CGGCGCTGAGCGCCTTCAAATGAAAAAGGCCGGGTAACAACAGCCACGGTTAAAGCGCCGACATCACGGGCAATGGCGGCAATAACTGGCGCTGCTCCTGTGCCAGTACCTCCGCCAAGGCCGCAAGTAATAAAAATCATATCAGAACCTTTAAGAACCTCTCGGATTTCACTAGAAGACTCTTCGGCTGATTTGGTGCCCAGTTCCGGATTCATGCCAGCGCCTAGACCGCGGGTGACAGTTCGGCCAATGTGCAATTTATTCTTAGCTAAATTCTGGTGCAGAGCTTGAGCGTCAGTATTAATAGAAATAAAATCAACGCCAGCGATATTGTTAGAAACCATGCGATTGATGGCTGAACCGCCGCCGCCGCCAACGCCCACGACTTTGATTTTGGCGAAAGTTTCAATATCTGGTTTGACTTCAATAGTTTTCTTTTTACTTATATTGTTAGCTTTTTTAGTAACCATAGCCTAATAAAATTAATTGGGGAATAATATTTGATGATTGATGATAATTTTTATCTTATATAGTTTTGGAAATTAGTCAAGAAAGACAAGTCCTAGGGCATTAACGACTTTATCCATTTTTTACCTTTGGCAGCTAGCTCGGCAATTGATTTTATTCTGAAAGAAGGCAATTTAAATTTGCTTAAGATACCTTTAGATTGGTTGCCAAGGGTTTCCGCGCCCCAGTAAGCAAGTCCGATAGCAGTGGTAAAAGACAAATTGTTAACTTTATCAATGGCAGTATTGATATTCAAGGGATGACCAAGCGAGGCGGGCAGACGAAATCTTTTTTTGGCAACTTCAATAATGCCAGGCAGTTGGGCGCCGCCGCCGGTAATAACCACGCCGGCAGGCAGCAGGCCGGAACGGTCAATGGCAATCAGCTCTTTGTCAACCATATCAAATATCTCTTCCATGCGGGCTTCAATAATTTCTGAAATATACTTGAGAGAAACTGTTCCTTCTTCGCTCTCGGAAAAATCAGATAAATTTATTTCTTCGCGCTTATTAACAGCCTCTGGGGCGGCCTGACCGTATTCCAGTTTAATATCTTCTGCAATGTCAAGCGAGGTGCGCAAACCAATGGCAATATCGGCCGTGATATGATTTGAGCCAAGCGGTAAAACCGAAGTGGTCAGCAAGTCGCCTTCTTCAAAAACCGCCACTGAAGTGGTTGATTCGCCAATATTCACCAGCGCCACGCCCAATTCTTTCTGTCTTTTGGAAAGAACGCTTTCGGCATTAGCCAAAATTGACAGCACCAAATCATCAATTTCTACGCCGGTGCGGTAAACCGCTTTGGTGATGTTTTTTATTTGTGAGGAAAGGCCAAGGATGATTTGAGTGTTGACTTCCAGCCGAATGCCAGTCATAGCCAGCGGATCTTTAATGCCAGTTTGATTGTCAATGGAAAAATCTTTAGGAATCACATGCAGAATATCATAGTTAGGCGGGGTGGCTACGGATTGAGCGGCGGCAATCACCCGCTCAACATCATCTTCCTTTATTTCGCCGTTAGGGCGCGAAACAGTGATAACGCCTTTTGACTCTTGGGTGATAATATGCAAACCGGAAATACCAGCAAATAGCCGCTCAATCGGCGAGCCAATCATCCGCTCTGTTTGCTCAAGAGCGGCGGTAATGGATGAAACGGCATCCTCAATGCTTACAATAACGCCTTTAGAAATGCCGGCTGACGGCACCTCGCCGCAACCAACAATGTAAAAATTGCCGTCCTGGGGATTATACTGGCCGGTAACTACGCGGGTATACGCTGTGCCGATATCTAAACCGGTGATAAAACGTTCTTTCATCTGTTTTTTGTTCAAGTTATTATTATTATAAAACAAAAATAAAGTTTATTCAAAAAGTTATCCACCGCCCTTAAATATTTTATCTGGCGGTCTATCGGGGTTGTATACAAATATTATACAGCCATGGGTTTCGGCATTTAGCCAAAAAAGTATGGCCAAAAGATTAAAAGACCAATAATTACGGTGCCAATTGAAGCCATTAAGACAACAGCGGCCATAATGTCTTTAATAATCATAATATAGTCATGCAGACGGGGTTTTAAAATATCAGCCAGATGTTCAAAAATTGTATTCAGTGATTCAAGGATTAAAACGGCAAAAATTACGATAATCAGAGCGACTCGTTCAAGCCGCGTGAGATTATAAAGGTACATCAAAATAACGACAATGAGAGCGATCAATATTTGAATTTTAAAACTCTGCTCTTGCCAAACAAATTTAAAACCGCGAAGAGCGTATTTGAGACTGCGCACGAGTTGATTGAGTTTGATCATAAATTGATAAGCTTGTTTTCCAACGCCTCCATTTTTTTAGCGCTGCAAGTTTCTTTATGGTCATAGCCAATCAGATGCAAAAGGCTATGAACTAAAAGCCTGCTGATTTCTTGATTGACAGACTGGCGATACTTCTCGGCATTGCGCTGGGTAAGTTTATAGCAGATAATAATTTCGCCATCAAGCGTGCCGCGTTTATAACAATAAACAAAACTTAAAACATCTGTTGGTTTATCTTGCCTACGGTATGTTTGATTGAGCTTTCTAATTTCAGCTGATGTGACAAAAACAACGGATAATTCTGTTGCTTTTATTTTTAAAACTCGGCAAGATTTGTTTAAGACGGTTTTGACTAATTTATGGGGAACTTGATAATGGGTATGATTAGCGATGGCGATCATATCAGCTGCTCATTAACTTAAAACTTTTGATCATCATATTAAAGGTAGTGATAAAATTAGCGTCAGTCCGCAAGCCGATGTTATAAATAAGACTGTAAATATTATCGCCAAAAAGAAAATAAACTCGCAAACCGTCAGGACTGCGAACCGCCGGCTGATCAGCGACTTTTAAATCTGACAGCCCGTCAATGTTATTTCCCAGATTGGCGCGATACCAGTCTTTAATGTCTGAATAGCCATCGTTGCTTTGAATCAACGTTTGAACAAATTCGCCTTGCTGGTCTTGAAACAAAACCGAATCGCCAGCGCCTTTGACTTGCCAAGCAACAGGATAAATAATGTTGTAGTTATACTGCGCGTTAACATAAGTGGCAGCCAAAGAGGATTCATAAAGCCGGGCGCTGCCAGGAACAGTGGGATGATAAAGATTGGCCACTTCATCACCGTCAGTATGGGAATCACCATCACTGTCAGGGCGCAATTTATCAGAGCCATACATTTCTTCTTCTCTGTCAGTCAAGCCGTCAAGATCAGAGTCCGTGGCTGGAGTGAACTGCGGCTGATTTTCCTCCGGGTTAAAAGGCGCTGGCTGGCCAGTAAACTGAAAAGTGGCCAGTATCTGATCATAAGCATGGCTAAGCGCCTTGTCCTGGCTAGCTTTAAATTCCAGTGAGTATAAATTTCTGCCATAGGCGGCATAGATGTTAAAAACTTTTTCAAAATCACCTCGATAAATATAGCTGGGCTGATTACTTAAAGTATAGGACTCCAGGCTCTCGGGCAAAATGGAAAGCGACTCAACCCAGGTAAGCAGATCTTGATTTTGCTCATTATTAAAGACAGTGATTTTAAATTGCTCTAAATCATTGTCTTTAAAAGCTAGCGCGTAAATAATATTGTCGTGATTTGCCAACTGTGCGCTTGGCCACTCTGCTGGATATTTTAAAGTGAAGTTGAAGTCAGGGGCACCATAAGTCAGCCAAGAGTTAAAATCAAGCAGTTGATCGCCAGCCAAATTTTTTTCAGGCTGGATTGGTTCAGAAACAGATTCAGCGGTTGGTTGCGGGACAACGGCCGGCAAAGCGCTTGCTGGCGAAACAGGCTTTTTGGGGCTAACAGTTTTTAAAAAGAGCCAAGCGGCCAAAACCATTAAAGCGCCTAAAACAACAATAACAATAATGCCGATAATCAGGTTTTTACGAAGGCCAAACGGCTTGCTTGCTTTGCCCGTTTTGCCTATTTTAAAGTTTGGGCGCATATTCAAGAACTTCTGGGGCATAGTGTGCACCTCAAAATTTTCCGCTAAATTTTTTACTGTTTGAACAGGGCTAACCGGCACTAATGATTCATCTGCTTGGTCCATATATTTGATTAATTAAACTCAAAAGTTTTTAAAATGTTTTCAAATTTCTCTTGATGGTTGTCAGCTCGCTTGGTTGCCACATAGCGGATAAGATAGCTTAGGCCATTATCGGCAGTATAGTATTGAATGGCAAATTCGGTGGCATAAGGGGTGGCATCTTCAGGGTTTTTAAGACTATCTTTAATAATCAGCTTGTTCCCCTCTTGCCCGACAATATAGCTCACATCAGCGGCTGGCAAGGAAAGCTGGCTGCCATTAATATAGATGTAGAGCTTAATTTGATTAATATTGTCATTAAATTGAACAATGCTGGCTTGAGATGATTCAAGCACCATTTCCTTGGGATAGATAAAACCAAAATGGTATTCCTTGGATTGAAAATAATTTTCCGGCAGCAGGGCTGGGTCAGAGCTTAAGGGATCTTGATTTTTCCGCACTTCTTCCCCGTCTTTCCAGCCATCATCGTCAGTGTCACTCTTAAGCGGGTCAGTCTTATAGACTTTTACTTCTTCACGATCGCTCAAACCGTCATTGTCAGTATCAGGAGAATTGATGCTGGTGCCAAGACTGGCTTCTTCTTGATCGCTTAAGCCATCGCCGTCAACGTCAGCTATTTGTTGCGGCTGACTGACAGGAGGTGTTTCAGCTGCTTGCTCCGCGGGTTTTGATGGCGCCGGATTAGTATTGGCATTATCAAACAAATCTAAAACTGCCGGATTAATATTTGAATCATTATTGTTTTTTTTGCTAGTGAACAGCCAAACAGCTGCGCTAGCCAAGCCAATCACAACAACGATGATGAAAATAAAGATAATTAAATTTTTTTTATTAAGACCGATTTTAGGCATAGCTGGCAAAACTCCCGGCATAGCCGGCATCTGGCTGGACATTATTTCTTGCCCTTCATTTTTTTTGACAAAAGGCGAAGGAGCCGCTTTTAAACTCGGCTCGTTTTGCTCTACTGGAACAGTTTGACTGAAAATATCCTCTGGCCCCTGGTCCCCCGGCTTGTCCCCCTTTGCCAAGGCTACGGGGGATATTTGGTTATCTTCAAACATAGATTTTAATTATTAATTTATGGTGAACAAAATGTTGATCTATTAACAGTAATATTTCCCGGCTGCCAGCCGCTAGCTGAATATTCCATACTGGCGTAGAGATTATAGCTTTGACCGCCAGGAGCTACTTGATAATGATATAAATGCGAGCCTGCATTGCACTGAAATTTTTTCTGGTCTTTATCCCAGCATTCATCATTATAGACACCGCTATTATCACACAAGACTTCGTTAATTGGGTCAAGTAAAGGACTGGCGCCTAAAAGCTTGGCAAAAGTATCATGCCATGAATCCCAAACAGAGACACTAGAACCTTCTTGATAAGTGCCGGCTGATAATAATGGATAAGTATTATTTTTAACCAGACAAACAAACG
>MFMW01000018.1:5599-6421 GCA_001783595.1 Candidatus Kuenenbacteria bacterium RIFCSPHIGHO2_02_FULL_39_13
TAATTGATATTTCATTTCATTAAGATGGCCGATACGGACAACATCGCGGGCAAGTTTGTCTTTTTGGGCATTACAAGTCTCCCCTTGTGGACAGTCAGAATCTTTAGTGCAATATTTGCCATTAGTACAAGCTCTGACATTATCAACATAGCCAGCATTGAATTTTAGATTTTTAATTAATTGGTCATAAATATTTAAAGTTACGGCTTGATAGTTGTCAGAATGGGAAATTAAAAACATATCAGTATAAATACCACTGCCCTTGTCTGTGGCAAAGCCAATATAGTTGGTACGGCCAGAAACAATGGCTTCGTAGCTATCTATTTCTTTGCGCGAGTAAGAGCCAGGATTATGAGCGTATTTTTCGTACCATGCTGGCGGTGATAAATGCTCATTGTTGTTGTAAACTCTAATGCCCACAGAATCTATATTTTTTTCGCACTGATCATCGCCCAGGCAATCGTCGTCAGTAATACAAATTTTATTAGCTCCAGCGCACCAATAATTATTATTATTAATATTATCGTAAGTATCTGGAAAAGTAAAAAGAAAATCTTTTAAAACATTATAGCAATAGCTGCCAGAGCCGCAAGAGTTGTCATTAGTATCTGTGCAGGCTTGGCCATTCTTGATGCCGCCGACGCAATAACCAGCTGCCACGCCTCTGATTGCATAATCAATGGCTGGCAAATCATCAGCAGTGGTTGCCTCATCGCCATAATCGCGGCAGTAATAAGTGGAAAAAGTAAAGTCAAAACATTGTTCGCCAAGATTGCAAAAATCTGGGTCATCACTGTCGGTAAATGGATAAGTCTCAAGCGT